>PLGM01000388.1 GCA_003139795.1 Acidobacteriaceae bacterium
AAAGCCGGTTCCTTGCTCAAAAGTGAGACCCGCCTCGACAAGCTCAGGGCAGGCTCTGGGGCACGCGGCGCTAGGGGCGGACATCTAACATTGATTGCTACCTTTCCGGATCAGGAGCCGGTGGTGCTGGTTACGGGGCCGATTGCGGCGAGGGCGAAGGGGGCGGGACGGACGAAAGCGCGGACGGACGCAGGTTGAGATCTCAGGCCTTCCATCCTTCCGCGATAAGATCGCGGAAGGATGGGGCATCGGCATTGCAGCGGCTCGAAAAGAGTGGGCAGCCAGCCTGGAAACGGGCCGGAGCCCTGTCCGAAGGAGGAACCATGGGACGATTCAGCCTGTGGAGACATCAGGCACGCTTGATCCAGTCGGCCTCAGCGTATGGAGCAGCCGCTCTGATCACGGTGACTTTGCATGAGTTTGCGCATGGCGTCACTGCGCGTATGTTCGGACTGCATCCTACGGTTTACGGGCTGCACGAAGAAGATATTGCCAATGCCGGGGTGCGGGCCGCGGTGATCGCCGGGGCGGGGCCGGTGGCGAGCCTGGTGCTTGGGGTGATCTTCCTCATGGTTCACAAGCGGTTGCGCGGACAGAGCTTTGGCCGCTATCTGACGCTATGGCTTGGGCTGCTGGGCATGGCAGTCTTCATGGGCTACCTGGTGACGCCACCCTTCTACAAAAACGGCGATGTCTACAAGGTGCTCGCCAGCCTGGGCATGGCTTCGCCGGTGTTCCTTTGGCTCTTTCTTCTGATGGGCGGAATCGGCATCGTTCAGTTGGCGCGGACAGGGTTGCCCTGTCTTCTGAATTTGACCAACTCCGACGTTGCGCTCAGGCCGCAAATGATGGCATCGGGAATGCTGGCCTGGGTGGTGGGAAGCGCGCTGGTGCTGCTGGCGATGACTCCGCAGCTTCCTCTCATGCTGGTGGCGATTGGAACGTTTGTGCCGTTGATGAATCTGTTCGCGGCGCGCCGGGACAAGACCGAGCCCTACGGTGAGCCGGGGGCGGAGCCGAAGATTTCCGTCTGGGGGATTGGGTTGCTGATTGCGCTGGCGGTGCTGGAACAGACGGTTCTGCGCACGGGCGTCGGGCTTTAGTCTTACTGTTCGCGTGGAGCGGCAGATGACCCTGGGCGAGATGCGAAGGATGGGGCACCCGGCGGAAGGTTGGCTTCCAAGCGTCCAAAATGTGTTCGGGAACGCCCGATAGCTCACTGGGGGTGCTTCCTGAGCCGGCGGCATGGTGCGGCGTGGCCTCCAATGGAAGCGGTACGCCCTGCGGGAGTGACACATTCGGAAGATGGGCCGACTCCCAGGTTTCAAGATCGAGACCCGGGAGCACGCGGTATCCCTTCCTCTCTGGCTCAGGACGACGGACGGCTACTGCAGCAGAGTGGCGGTCACCTGCATTTGCATGCTGCCCTTGTTGTCGAGGTCGTCGGAGTTGAAGACGACGGTGGGTTTGCCAATAGGAATGAGAACGGCCGCTTCCCACTTATTTTGGCGGATAATGGGTTCGTGGAAGTTCGTGACAACGGTTGCGGATCCGCCCAGACTGCTGATATCCGCAGTCAGGCTGAGCGTGAGCAACCGACCGATCTCGCGGGCGTTGCGGACATCGATTTCCACGCCAACACTCTGGTATGTGTATTGTGTGTTCGCCAACGGCGCCCCTTCGACAAAGGCTCCGACAGCAACGGGAACATTGGTCTTGACGCGGATGACGGACGCATGTTCAGAGTTGGTGACGACGGTGGTCGAGTAAGAGCGGCTGTTGACGGGCTTGCCGTCTGCGCTGACTTCCTGGACCAGGAAGTCAAGGTGGTAGTAGTGAACCACGGGTTCCGGGGGCTTTGCGGCGTCCTGCGCTTTGGTTGTTTCCTGGGCAAAGGTTCTGTGTCCGAAGGGTAGGATCAAGGCCAGAAGGCAGCAGAATAGGGCGGTTTTGCGCATGAGAATCTCCTTAGTTCGCGCCCTTGTCGGGCGATTCAAGTAGTGGAATTTCGATGGCTGCGATGCTCAATGGCGCCTCAGCCTGCTTTTGCGCCGCGATGAGGGACTGGCGTTCGGCCTCAGGAGCGCGGACAGCGAAGGCGACGAGGGCCTGCTCTGCCTGGGTGAGCGGCTGAGGGGTGGGGAAGACATCGAGTTTGGGCAGCGCAACGGACCTGGTCGCGTGTCCGCCGGGCCGGGACTGCCGGCTGAATGGGACTTGCCTGGTCCTGGGGACCAGTTGGGGCCTAAGAGCTGGCAGCGGCCCGGTATGAGCGGTGGTGATGGGAAACTCCTGGGGCTGGGTGACCACCTTCGCAGGGATGGCCGGTGAATGGGCGGTCTTTGGACCCGCAAGGAAGAAAAGAAGCAGGCAGGCGGCGGCAGGCAGGCCGACGGCCCAGGGCAGCCAGCGGCGGCGCGGCGCAGGTTCCGCGGCAATGCGGGTCCGGATACTGGCAAGGACACGTTGATCGAGACCGGAGCCGGGGCCGGGGTCGCCGTAGGTTGAGAGGACGGAGTCGAGCAGGCGGTCGAGGTCGCCGTTCTCACGCATAGCGAGTCTCCTGGATGTTGGTGAGTTTCTGGTGGAGCACCTGGCGAGCGCGCTGAAGGCGCGTGCGGACGGTACCCTCAGGAATGCCGAGGATGCCGCCGATCTCGCGGGAATTGAGTTCGTCAAAGGCGGAGAGCACAAGGGGCAGGCGGAGCGCTTCGGGCAGTGCGTCGATCATGGAGCGAACCATGGCCTGCTGGTTGGAGAGGAGCAAGGTCTGCTCGGGGCTGGGATCCGGCGACGGGGGATCGTCAGCCGCGGCGGCATCGAGGGCAGGGCCGGTTGGTTGAGGCCGGCGGGGATGCTGGTCGACCGCAATGCGCCAAGCCACGCGGGCCAGAAATGCGCGCTCGTTGTCGAGGTGGCGCCATCCGCGATTGCGATAGAGCTTCAAGAAGGTCTCCTGAACCACGTCTTCGGCGTCATGGGCGTTGAGCAGCACGGCGTAGGCAACGCGGAAGACGAAGCGCGACTGGCGCTGGACGAGTGCCGTGAACTCAACATCTTCGTCCGTGGTCAAGGCTGGAGCGCTCCCTCAGGGCCGCAAGCGGACGCTATGCGCCGGGCCCAAGGTCCACCAGGCATCTTAACTGCCCTGTACACACGCTAAGACGGCGGGCGGGACCAGAGTGTTCGGGTATTTCTCCGGGTGGGTTGGATTCGTACCCCCTCTTGCCACAAGAACAGCTATGTGGGAAGGGAGGAACCTGGCCGTAGAATAAGCCCGCCAAGAAGAAACCGGCCCGCTTCTCGTGGTGGGAGCGGGCCGGATTGCTGCTGGGTTGGACTAGCTAAGTTGAGTTATGCCTTGGCGGTGGTGAGGGCGCCGAGGTCGGCGGCCAGTTTTTCGGTGGAGAAGGCCTCGACGATGTCGCCTTCCTTGAGGTCGGTGAAGCCGCCGAGGCCGATGCCGCATTCCATGCCGTTGGTGACTTCGCGGGCGTCGTCCTTGAAGCGCTTGAGGGAGCCGATCTTGCCCTTGAAGAGCTGTTCGCCGCCGCGCATGACCTTGACCTCGGCATCGCGGCGGATGACGCCATCCAGGACGCGGCAGCCGGCGATGGTGCCGACCTTGGGAATGCGGAAGACGTTGATGATTTCGGCACGGCCGACGTAGTTCTCCTTAAAGGTGGGTTCGAGCAGGCCGAGCATGGCCAGGCGCATCTCGTCCTGCAACTCGTAGATGATGGAGTGGAGGCGGATTTCAACGTCTTCCTGCTGCGCCAGTTCGGCGGCCTTGCGCTCGGGGCGGACGCTGAAGCCGATGATGATGGCGTTCGAGGCCGCGGCCAGCAGGACGTCGCTCTCGGTGATGGAGCCGACGCCGGAGTGGATGACCTTGACGCGCACCTTCTCAGTGGACATGCGGACCAGGGAGTCGGCCAGGACTTCGACCGAGCCGGTGACGTCGCCCTTGATAATAAGGGCGAGGTCCTTGACGCCGGCGGTGCGAATCTGCTCGGCGAGGCCTTCGAGAGAGACGCGGGAGCTCTTGGCGAGCTGGGCGTCGCGCTCCTTCATCTTGCGGTACTGGGCGATGCCCTTGGCCTTGTCGCGGTCGGCGACGACGAGGAAGGTGTCGCCGGAGTCGGGCATGGCTTCAAGGCCGAGGACTTCGACGGGGGTGGATGGGCCGGCTTCCTCGAGGGGGCGTCCGCGGTCGTCGAACATGGCGCGGACCTTGCCGAAGGTGTTGCCGACGATGTAGCTGTCGTTGAGGTGCAGGGTTCCGTCCTGGACGAGGACGGTGGCGACGGCGCCGCGGCCGCGGTCGAGCTTGGCTTCAATGACCGAGCCGACGGCCTTGCGGCCGGGGGTGGCTTTGGGCGCGCGAATGTCGGAGACCAGGCAGATCATTTCGAGAAGCAGGTCGAGGTTGATGCGCTTCTTGGCGGAGACTTCGACGAAGACGGTGCCTTCGCCGCCGACGGCCCACTCTTCGGGGATGAGGCCGCGGTCGGCGAGCTGCTTCTTGACGCGCTCGGGGTTGGCTTCGGGCTTGTCGATCTTGTTGACGGCGACGATGATGGGAACGTTGGCGGCCTTGGCGTGGTCGATGGCCTCGAGGGTTTGGGGCATGACGCCGTCGTCGGCGGCGACGACGATGACCACAATGTCAGTGACCTTAGCGCCGCGGGCTCTCATGCGGGTGAAGGCTTCGTGGCCGGGGGTGTCGAGGAAGACGATCTCGCGGCCGGATGCCGGCGAGCCTTCCTTGGCAAACTTCACCTTGTAGGCGCCGATGTGCTGGGTGATGCCGCCGGCCTCGCCTTCGGCCACGTGCGTGAGGCGGATGGCGTCGAGCAGGGAGGTCTTGCCGTGATCGACGTGNNTCGACGTGGCCCATGACGGTGACGACGGGGGAACGGGGGACTTCGAGCTCGCCGGTGTTTTCGGCTTCGAGGACCTCTTCGATGGCCTGGTTGGCGATCTCTTCTTCGTAGCTGATGACGTTGGCGGCGGTGCCGAATTTGGCGGCCACGTCCTTGACCATTTCGGCGTCGAGGGACTGGTTGACGGTGACGAAGACGCCGCTCATCAGGAGCGTGGCAATCAGGTCCTTGGCGCGGACGTCGAGCTTTTCGGCCAGGTCCTTGACGCTGATGCCTTCGGTTACGGTGATTTCGCGAGTGATGGGCAGCGGTTCACCGCCATATTGCACCCCGCCGTAACGCGGCGGCGGCACAAAGCCCTTCATGGGGCCTTCCTTGGTCTTGGGGTACTGCGGGCGTCCGCCGCGGCCTCTGCTGGGCGCCGCACGCTGGGGGCGGGGCGCTTCGCCGGTTGGTGGAGCGCCGCCGGGCGCGGGACGCGGGCCGCCGAAGCCACCGGGACGGGCTGCGCCAAAGCCGGGCCGTGCGCCGAAACCGGGACGCGCGCCGGGAGCACCAGGACCGCCAGTGCCGGCGGGTCCGGCATAGCCGCCAGGGGTGGTGCGGGTGGGATGCTTGGGCCGCGGTCCGCCGGGCATTTGGCCGGGCGTCACAGAGGCTCCCGAGGTGCGTTGCGGATAACTGCCGGGCCCGCCGGAGGGGCGGCGGTCGAAGATCGGCTTGCCGCGCTGAATGCCAGCGCCGACGGCCTGGTTTCCGGTGCCGGCCGCGGGAACGGACGCATCGACGATGGGCGCCTTGTAGACGGGACGGGGCCCGGTCTGGGGCATGACCATGCGGCGTGGGGGCGTCGCGGGGGTGGGCGCCGCAGTTTTCGCGTGGCCCTTGGCGCGATGCGCCGGAGGGGCTGCGATCTCTGGTTCGAGGAGATCGATGGGGGCTAAGACTTGAGTTTCCTTAATGACTTCCAGGGTTTCGAAGTCGTGCTGAGCGGCAATTGCAGGGGGCTCGGCCGCAACGGCGGAGGGAGCAGGCGCAGCCGCGACAGCCTCAACGGCTGCGACCACAAGCGGGGCGACGGGCGGTTCGGCCACAGCTTCCGCGGGAGCCGCAACAGGCGGGGCCGGCGGCGGTTTGACCGCGGCAGGCTTCTCAGCGGCGCGAGGGTGCTCTTCGCGGGGAGCCTGGGGCACGCCAGGGGCGACCGGGGGCTTGACCACCACGGCGGCGGGCGGCGCCGCGACGACTGCCGGACGCGTGGCGGCGACAGCGCCCGCAGGCGCCTTGGCGACGACCGGGCCGGCGGGCGGACGGGAGGCAATGGCCGGCGGAGCCGGAGGAGGGGCGACGACGGGCGGCGCGGATCGCGGCTGGGGCACAATCCTGCGCGGTTCCGGACGGGCCGGCGCGGCCGGAGGCGCGGCGGCGGCCACTGGAACTGCGGGGGGCGCAGGGCGAGCGGGAGCGGGCGGCACGGCGGGCGTGCGCACGGGCAGATGGCTCAGGCGCGCCTCTTGTTCTTCCTTCAGCTTGGCGGCCAAAACGGCCTTGAGCGCGTCGCCGGGCTTGGATACATGGGAGAGATCGATTTTGGGGGTAATGGCCTGCGGGGCGCGCGAAGGCGCGGGACTCGAGTGGCCGCCGGAGCGCGATCCGCGCTCAAAATGCACGCGAACCTTCTCCGCCTCGTCCTCCTCCAGCGAACTGGAGTGGGTCTTGCCGGCGCCCAGGCCGAGTTCCGCCAAAATGTCAAGAATCTGGCGACTCTTGACTTCCATCTCGCGTGCGAGATCGTTGATACGAACCTTACTCATCCGCCTCTTTTCAAAATGTGCTACCCAAAGCCCGTTCGTCGTCCGCCGCGGCGGACTACCTCATGGCAATGGCTGCTCTTGAGAATTCCGTTGTTGCCCGATTGGCCTTGAAGAGTGCGGCGCATGTTATGCGCCGTCCTCTTTGGCCGCCTGCTCGTCCGATGTTGCGCTTTCAGTTTGGTCCAATTCTGTGTCCAGCGTGTCTACATCCTCTGCCACAGGAACGTCCTCTATGGCCAGTTCCGCCGCGGTGAGGCCTTCGGACTCTGAGTCGGCCTCTGCTTCCAGTTCAGCGCCGCCAAGGTTTTCGTCTTCCGCCTCGGCTGCCTGCAGGCTTTCCGCTTCTTCCAGGACTTCGGCGGCATTCTCCGCTTCGGCCTCCGCGCCGGCTTCAACTGCCGGCGCGATCTCAATCTCCGCCTCGCCGGATTCCTCAACAGCCGTTTCCACGGAAACGCCTTCGGCGTCTTCCGCAACTTCGGCTTCGGCGTGCTCGGCGTCAATTGAATCGTCTTCGGCGGTTTCGGGCTCGTGGCCTTCTTCGCCCTCTTCAAAGTGGCCGAAGTAGTGGCGGACGGCGACGCTGATGCGTTCCAGCGTCTTTTCGCCGATGCCGGGGATTTCCTCGAGCTGCTCGGGGGTCATGTCGGCGAGGGTTTCGACGGTGGTGATGCCGGCGGCGACCAGTTTCTGGATGATGCCGTCGCCCAGCTCGGTGACCTGCTCGATGGGCGTGGAGGGACCGCCGGAGAGAGCCTGCATCTGCTGCTCGACCTCCTGGCGCTTCTCCTCTTCGCTCTTGATGTCGATCTTCCAGCCCAGCAGCTTCGCTGCCAGGCGGACATTCTGGCCCTTCTTGCCGATGGCGAGCGAGAGCTGGGTGTCGTCGACGATGACTTCGAGCTGCTTGTCGGTGAGGTCGGAGATGGAGACGCGGCTGACCTTGGCGGGCTGCAAAGCCTTCTCGGCGAAGGTGGTGATCTCATCGCTGAATTCGATGATGTCGATTTTTTCGCCGCGCAGCTCGCGGATGATGGACTGGACGCGCATGCCCTTCATGCCGACGCAGGCGCCGACAGGGTCAACGTCCTTGTCGCGGCTCTGCACGGCGATCTTGGTGCGCTCGCCGGCCTCGCGGGCAATGGCGCGGATGACGACGGTGCTGTCGTAGATTTCAGGGACTTCGGACTGGAAGAGATTGGAAACCAGCTCGGGGGCGGCGCGGGAGACGATGACCTGCGGGCCCTTGGCGGCGCGATCCACCTTGAGCAGAACGACGCGAACGCGCTCGCCGATGGAGAACTGCTCCAGACGCGACTGCTCGCGCCTGGGGCAGCGGGCTTCGGCCTTGCCGAGGTCGTAAATGATGTCCTGGCCCTCGATGCGCTTGACGGTGGCGTTGAGGACTTCCTTTTCGCGATGGGCGTATTCGTTGAAGACCGTGTCGCGCTCGGCTTCGCGGACCTTCTGGAAGATGACCTGCTTGGCCAGTTGCGCGGCGATACGGCCGAGGGGACTGGTGTCGCGATAGAGCCGAATCTCGCTGCCGACTTCGGCGTCGGGGGCGAGTTTGGCGGCCTCTTCGAGCGTGATCTGGTTGAGCGGGTCTTCGATCGGCTCATCGTCGGCCACAACCGTTTTGTAGATGTAGGCCGTGATGGCGCCGGTCTCCTTGTTCAGCTCCCCGCGCATGTTTTCCTGGGTCTTGTAGAACTTGCGCGTGGCCAGGGCAATGGCCTCTTCGACGGCTCCGACAACGATCTCGGGTTCAATGCCCTTCTCGTGGCTGAGGAGCTCGATACTCTGATACAAAACGCTGGTGGCCATACTCTGCTTGCTCTCTTGTTTGTGGCTTGCGGCGGGGCCGATTGGGGCCGAGGCCGGTTCGGTTGGGTTTCTGTTTCCGGACGCTTGCAGGTTCCGGGAGGAAGCTCAGATTTCGGGCACGAGTTGCGCTTTTTCGATGTTGCCGAGCGCAATCTCTACCGTATCGACGCCGGTCTTCCTGGTCTTGCTGTTCTGCTTGACGGCGGCGAGATCCAGCGTGATGGTTTCATCTGTTCCGGAGCCGGCGACCAAACGTCCCTGCCAGTGCCGGTTGTTGCGAATGGGCTCAAAGGTCTGGATTTTGACCAGGCAGCCCAAAAACCGTTGAAAATCTTCCCGCCGGCTCAGCTTGCGATCCAGGCCCGGCGAACTTGCTTCCAGCGTGTACTCGGCGCCGGCAACCAAGTCTTCCACGTCCAGCAACACGCCGAAGTCGCGGCTGAAAGCGGCGCAATCATCATGTGTGATGCCGGAAAGCTGCTCGACGCTCAGCGTCCCCTCGATCAGCCGTTCGGGAAGGCCGTCCGCGCCTGCCGCGATAGCCGCCTTGAGTTGGGCGCGTCCCGCGGCGTTTTTCTCGAGGAAGATGCGGAGGGTGCGCTCCTTTGCAGGACCGATGAACTCAAGGTCCACCACGTCCAGCCCATGGGATGCGGCCACCCTTGCCGCCGCTGCTCGAATTTCGTCCAGCTTGACTGCCATCGTTCCCAGGCCGCTCGACGGCGGCTTCTTACTCAAAAAATTGGCCCAAATAAAAAGTGGGCTGTGAGCCCACTCATCTCTCCGCCAGCCGGCACCCACACAGCAACCATGGCGGACAAATTCGTCTGCATAGTTATCATACGGCGATTTGCGGGGAAATTCAATGGGAGAAAGGCGTAGATTGGCCTTTTCCCCTCAAGAAGAGCGCTCTTTCCTCCAACTTGATCGGAGGTTCCTGTCAGAACGTTCCCCCAAGTCCTTCTGGGCAAAGCACAGTCCGTCTGACCCGGTAAAATCGACACTATATGGAACCATCGAACGAAAACCCTGCCGTTGTCGAAACCATCCCCGACACCATTCTCGACGGCAGCCGATTTATCCGCGCCTGTCTCCGCCGCCCCGTCGACCGTACCCCCGTCTGGTTCCTGCGCCAGGCCGGCCGCTACATGCAGGAGTACCGCGACGTCCGCAAGCACCACACCCTGGTCGAAATCTGCAAGCAGCCCGATCTGGCCGCCGAGGTCACCATCACCGCCGCTGAAAAGCTCGGCGTGGACGCGGCCATCATCTTTGCCGATCTGCTGTTGCCCCTCGAACCCATGGGCCTGCCCTTCGAGTTCCAGGCCGGCGAGGGCCCGGTCGTCCACCACCCCGTCCGCACCGCCGAGGGCGTCCGCGCCCTGCGCACCGACCGCGCCGACGACCTGGCCTATGTGGCCCGCGCCATCCAGAAGGTAGCCACGCACTTTCGCGACCGCCTCGGCATCATCGGCTTCTGCGGCGCTCCCTACACCCTGGCCAGCTACATGATCGAGGGCGGCGGCTCCAAAAACTACATCCACACCAAGACCATGATGTATCGCGACACCCTCTCCTGGCGCCTGCTCCTCGACAAGATCGTCAAGGTCCTCGAGCAGTATTGCCGCCTCCAGGTCCAGGCCGGCGCCGACGTCATCCAGATCTTCGATAGCTGGGTGGGCTCGCTCGCCCTGGCCGACTATCGCGACTACGCCTTTGAAGCCTCCAAACGCCTGGTGCGCTCCGTCCAACAGATGGGCGTGCCCGTCATCTACTTCGGCGTCGAAACCGCCGGCCTGCTCGCCGAGATGGCCTCCACCGGGGCCGACGTCATCGGCCTCGACTGGCGTCAGCCCCTCGATGAAGGCTGGCGCGCCGTCGGCCACGGCCACGCCGTGCAGGGCAACCTCGACCCCATCACGCTCTTTGCACCCCTTGAAGTGATCGAACTCCGCGTCAAGGAGATTCTGCGCGCCGCCAACGGCCGTCCCGGACACATCTTCAACCTCGGCCACGGCATCGTCCCCACCACGCCGGTCGAGAACGTCCGGGCCGTCGTGCGCATGGTTCGCGAGTTTCGCCTGGACAAAAATGCGGAGCCGGTCAATGGCTAAACAGGCCGTTCTCCTCCTCGCCCACGGAACCCCTGAGACCGTCGAGCAGGTTCCCGAGTACCTGCGCAACGTGGTCAGCGGCCGTCCGCTGCCGCAGGCATTGATCGAAGAGATTCAGCACCGCTACGCCCTCATCGGCCGCAGCCCGCTGACGGAGATCACCATCGAACAAGGCCGCCTCGTAGAAACGGAACTGGGCCAGGCGGAGCCGTCCGCCGATACCGCGCCGGTTCGCGTCTACGTGGGCATGCGCAACTGGCGTCCCTACATTCCCGATGTGGTCCGCCAAATGCGCGCCGACGGCGTCGAAGAGGCCGTAGTCCTTTGCATGGCGCCCCAGAACTCGCGCACCAGCGTCGGCCTTTACCGCCGCGCCGTCCAGGCTGAGGCTGGCGCGCTGCGCATCGACTTCACTGAGGGCTGGGCCCATCACCCGCTGCTGGTCGAAGCCTTTGCCGAGCGCCTTCGCCCCGCCTTGAGCAAGCTCAGCGCCAAGGCCGGCCACGCCGTGCCGGTGCTGTTTACGGCCCACAGCGTCCCTTGCCGCACCATTCAAACGCCCGCCGCCGGTGAGGGCCAGCCTCGTCTCTGGGGTGGCCAGGGCGCCGACCCCTCCGCCCCCGACCCGTATGCTATTGAGGCCAGGCGCACCGCCGCCCTGGTCGCCCGGAGCGTCCCCGAAATTCCCCAGTGGTGGTTCGCCTTCCAGAGCCAGGGCGCAAGCGGCGGTCCGTGGATCGGCCCCACGGTCGAGAGCACCCTGGACGCCATTGCCGCCGCGGGCGTCGGGACCCTCATTCTCCAGCCCATCGGCTTTCTCTGCGACCACGTCGAAATTCTTTACGACGTGGATATTCTCTTTCGCGAATATGCCGTCAAACTTGGTCTCCGGCTGGAGCGGCCGGAATCGTTGAACGCCTCTCCCACCCTTGCCAGGGCAGTTGCGGATCTGGCGCGGCAGGGCCTGGCGCGGTTACGGGATTCGGCGCCCCGGTAATTGCCGGTCGCGCTGACGAATCGGTTACTTCAGTGGCCCATCCCGGCGGAGATTTTCTTCTTCTCCACTCCGGCCCGATAAGGTACCTGCTGGCGCGCCGCAGTCCAAACCTCGTTTTCCTGGCGGTAGGTGGCAAATGTGAGTCTCTTCGGATAAAATCCTATGCACCACATCTGACCATCCAATTCGGGGGTTTAGAAAAGATGCAGCGGGGTGCGAGGATTGCCGTCCAGAAGGTTATCGAAATCTGTTGGAGAGGAAGCGGAAATGCATTGTATGAAATGCGGGACCAGTATGCGGCGGGTTTCTCGCCGTGGTTTCCTTCAACAAAAGGTTTATCCCGTGTTCGGATACTATCCCTGGGAATGTCCCGTCTGCAGAATAGTGACCATGCTCAGAAAGCAGTACAAGCGAAGGTCGCACCGCAGCCAGGAATCGAACGCCAATTAGAATCCTCCGCGTCCGGCGCGCTCTCCCCCCAAAAACCGGAATGCCCCCGGCAAGGGCGCACTGACCCGTGCTGCGGGCTCATCGTTCCGCTCCCGATCCCTGCATGCACGCGTTCCCGGCGAACCTCCCCATCCCGAATCTAGGACCGGAAGAAGTTCCTCGCCAAAAACAGCACGTTCGCCGGCCGTTCGGCCAGCCGCCGCATGAAGTAGGGGTACCACTCGCGGCCAAAGGGCACGTAAACCCGCACGTTGTAGCCTTCGCGGACCAGGTTGCGCTGCAATTCGCGCCGCACTCCGTAGAGCATCTGAAACTCGAACCGGCTCCGCTCGATCCCGTGCTGGCCGGCAAACCGCTTTATCGCCGCGATCATGGCATCGTCGTGCGTGGCCAGGGCCTGATAGACGGGGCTCTCCAGCAGCATCTTGCTCAGCCGAATGAAGTTCTTGTCCACATCGGCCTTGCTTGGAAAAGCCACGTCGGCCGGTTCCTTGTACGCGCCTTTGCACAGCCGCACCCGGATGCCGTCGGCCAGCAGTTGTTCTATATCCGCCTGCGACCGGTAAAGGTAGCTCTGGATCACGATTCCGATCGCCCCGCGCAGGTCCGGCCGCTTATGCAGCCGGCAAACGATGCCCAGCGTCACCTGGGTCAGGGACGAGTCCTCCATATCGATGCGGACAAAGTTGCCCGTCGTGCCGGCGTGCTCAGCCAGGCTCTGGGCAATCTTCTGCGCCAGTTCCGGTGACAGTTCCAGCCCCATCTGCGTCAGCTTCACGCTGATGTTGGCGTTCAGCTTGTGCGCGGCAATCAAGTCCAGCAACTGGTGGTAGATATCGGCGGCGCGGTGCGCCTCCGCCTCTGAGCTGACGCTCTCGCCCAGCGAGTCCAGCGTCACGGCCATGCCCTGGCGGTTCAGAGCATCGGCCACGCGCAGCGCGTCGCCGATTTCCATCCCCGCCACGAAGCGGGAACTCATCCGCCGGCCAATGCGGGAGTGCTCGCAAAAGCGGCGCAATAAACGATTCTTGGAGAGTGCAATGAAGGTCGAACGCAAAACAGGCATTTCACGGTCCTGCCGGCCAGAACCCAGGTCTGGGCTCACCTGCCGTGCACATCAATTCTCGCACAACCCAGCGGCCCCTCCTGTACGGATTGGGCCTTACGAAGCGGACGCGACCGGGGCAGGGAAATCCGTCTATGCGCCCACCGGCCAGCGATAATGTCCCGCCGCCCGGTGCGCGCAACCTGCCCTATTTCACCTCGAACACCGTGCTGCCGTGCGCCGGCAAGGTCACACTCACCTCTTTTGATTCCTTGCCGGTGGTTTCCGTAAATACATCCTCGGCCTGATGCTTATTACCGGCAAGCCCAAGCTGATTCCAGGTCGTGCGCAGCGTAACCGGCGCGTCCCCTAGATTGAAAAAGGCAAAATACTCGGCGTAGCCTCGTGCGCCCGCTTCGTTGATCGTTGCCCGCCACACCCTGGCGTTTTCAAACCCGGCCCCCAGGCTCGCGGCGTCGACCGGCCGGCTGAACGACGATGCCTGGTCAATGAAGAGGAGCGTCTGGTTGGTAATCAGCGAGCGCGTAAACTCATCCAGCCGCGTCAGATTCGCCCCCAAGATCAGCGGCGATCGCGTCATCGCCCACAGCGTGAACTCGGTGCGCTGCTCGTCTTTGGTCTCCCGCGACTGCCGTGGCTCGCCCCATCCCGGATGCGGCCCCAGCCAGCCCCAAGGCAGCATGTCGTCGTCCGGCCAGTTGCCCGGCTTCACATAGGGAACCCACTTCGCCAGCCGGTCGAACGCATCCCGCACCCCAAACGGAAACTCCCCGGCCCCCGACTTGTGCTCCGCCGTCCACACGTCCCAGTGGTCGTCGGTGATGCGCCACATCTGCGCATATTCGCCCACTTCGTCCCCGTGCTCCACCGCCGTCGGCCCCGGCGACAGGCTCAGCACAATGGGCCGCCCCGTATTCCGGATCGCCTGCGCAATCTGCCGTATCTCCGTCGGCCGGTAGGGATGGTCGCTGATGCAGTCCACCTTAATGAAGTCCAGCCCCCACCCGGCATACTTCTTCAACATGGAATCGTAGTAAGCCTGCCCCGCCGCGTTGTCGGCGACGCCCCAGTTCCCCTCATCCCAAGGGCAGGGCGAACTCCGGTCGGCCGCGTCCACGGCGTGAAAGCTGGTACCCGCAATGGGCAGGTTCTCGTTCACCACCTGGCGGGGAATCCCCCGCACAATATGAATCCCGAACTTCAACCCCTTGCCGTGAACCCAGTCGGCCAGCGGCTTGAACCCCGCGCCACCCGCCGAGGACGGGAACCGGCTCACTGCCGGAATCAGAATCCCGTTCCCGTCCCACACATACTTCCGCGTCTCCACCTTGTCGGCGAAGGGATTCTCCATATACCACCCCTCGTCGATCACCGCATACTCCCACCCATACCGCCGCAATCCGGCCAGCACCGCGGCGTTGGCCTTGTAGTCCGTCTCATCGATGGTCAGCCCATACGCATCCCAGCTATTCCATCCCAGCGGCGGCGTCGGAGCCACCTGGTTTTGGCCCTGTGCGGGCAATTGGGTGACGGCAAACAGGACGGCGGCAATGATAGCGGCAAAGAAAACACTGCGATGGCTCATGCGGAAACGTATACCACAACCGCCGCGGTCATCGCACGGGGATCCAGGGCCGACGCATTTTAATCTTTCAACAAACTCCCGGCAGAAAAGGTGAATGCCTTTGCCGTTGTTTGTCCCGTCGGAGGGGGCAGGGGCATTCATGCCCCTGAAATCATGCTCGAAGCGATAGGGCTTTAGCCCCGGGCCTTTTATTTCCGGCCAAGGGATGCCCGGGCCTGAAGGCCAATCCATCAGCCGCTCTCTTCAGGGGCATAAATGCCCCTGCTCCCTCCGAAAACAATCGCCCGCGTGAGAATCGCGGCACAAACTGCCAGCGCAGCGAAGTTTAGATGCGTCGGCCCCGCACGGGGATCGTCTTGCAAAGTCCTTTCCCACAGGGAAGTCCACCCTTCGCGCCATGCCAATCCATCTGCGCCGCAAGTGCCTCCCATTCCAGGGCGCTGGAGCCGCTCATTCGGTTCCTCGTATCGGCAGTCACTGAGATCTCCGGCAACGCCGGACCCGATTCCCGCCGAAAGCAGCCGTGCCGCAACGCAGGCGTCCCTTGACGCAAGCATGGCTCTGCGCTTCTTCAGTACAAGGACGATCGTGTAATATGCCCCCGGAAACGATCGCGTGCCACTCACCAAATTATTTTCTTGACAAAAATTCTATACTTGTTTACTCTATGCCTGTAGCAAAAGAGCCTATGACAGAAACTGCCACTCGCGATCTATTTCCCGGCGCACTCGAAATGATGATCCTCGAGTCGCTTCGCCGCCAGCCGGCCCACGGTTACGCGCTCGTCCAGCACATCCAGCAGCGATCCAATAACCTGCTCCAGGTGGAAGAGGGTTCGCTCTATCCGGCGCTCCAGAGGCTGCTCAAAGCAAAGCTGGTGAAGGCCGAGTGGGGCGTCTCCTCCACCCATCGCCGCGTCAGAACCTACCACATCACCGCTTTGGGTCTGCGCCATCTTGAACAGCAGATTTCCAGCTTCGAGCGCATGTTCGAAGGCATTACTCTAGTCCTCAATCCGGCCAAATCCCCAGCCAGCTAAGAGGAGTTTTTTGAATGAACTGGATCCCGAGCATCTTCCGCCGCCGCAAGCTCTACGACGATCTCGCCGAGGAAATGCGCCTGCACATGGAAGAACGCACGGAGCAGTTGATGGGCGAAGGCATGAGCCGCAGGGAGGCCGAGCAGCAAGCGCGCCGAGCCTTCGGCAACAGAACACTGATCGAGGAACGTAGCCGTGAAGTGTGGCAGTGGCCCACGCTGGAACCGATCTGGGCCGATGTGCGCTTCGCGCTGCGCCAGTTGCGGCGTTCGCCAGGATTTGCGATTGCGGCTGTTTTGACGCTGGCTTTGGCAATTGGCGCCAACGCCGTAGTCTTCGGCGTATTGAACGCACTCATCCTGCGCCCCGTGATTGTGCCTCACGCGCAGAGCCTCTACGCAATCAATCACTCCAGCGATGACGATTGGGAGTCGTATCCAAATTATCTCGATCTTCGCGATCGCAACCACAGCTTCGATGGATTGGCAGCCCTGGGCCTCTCCGATGTCGCGCTCGACACAGGCAAGGACCCGTCCCGCATCTGGGGACTTGAAGCCACCGGAAACTACTTCGACGTACTGGGAATTCAGCCCTATCTTGGCCGCTTTTTCCATCCATCCGACGAGCGGGGGCTGAACAGCGCTCCTTACATCGTGCTCAGTTATGCGTATTGGCACAGCCACTTTCAGGGTGACCGCGGCGTAGTGGGCCGCGTCGTCAGGGTGAACAGGCATCCTTACACCATCCTGGGTGTGACTCCGCCTGATTTTCGTGGAACTTTCATCTTCTTCGCCGCCAACTTTTTTGTGCCGATGGTCAACCAGGACCAGATTGGGGGCGATAGCGCCCTGAACAACCGGGGAAACCGCGGACTTGTTCAGGTTCTGGGACACCTGCGGCCTGGAGTTACACGGGCACAAGCCGTTGCGGATCTAAACACTGTGGGCGCCGGTCTTGCAAAGGCGTACCCAACAGTAGATGCTCACGAGAGTTTCTCTTTAGGACGCCCAGGCCTCCCCAGCATTCTTGACCGCCCGGTGCAGGCATTTGTCGCCGCCTTGATGCTGCTTGCCGGGCTCATTCTTCTGGGCGCATGCGCCAACCTGGGCAGCCTGTTTTCAGCGCGCGCCAGCGACCGCTCCCGCGAGGTGGCTCTTCGCTTGGCGCTGGGGTCGAGCCGTAAACGCATTCTGCGCCAACTGCTCACAGAGGCATTGCTCATTTCTCTTGCCGGAGGCGCCGCCGGGCTGTTGTCCAGCATAGCGCTGTTACGCCGGCTGGATGCATGGCAGCCTTTCTCCGGGGTTCCCATCCATGTGCCGGTGCAGCCAGACGCCAATGTTTATCTGGTGGCGCTGATTCTGGCCGTGGTAAGCGGGTTCCTCTTCGGCATCGTTCCCGTGCGCCAGGTACTCAGGACCAACCCGTACGAAATCGTGAAGGCTGGATCGGCTGGAAGAATGGGGCGGGGAATCTCGGTGCGAGACATCCTGCTTGTGGTGCAGATTGCCATCTGCGCCGTTCTGGTGACTGCTTCCATGGTCGCTGTCCGTGGACTTGTGCGCTCCATGCACAGCAACTTCGGCATCGATCCAAATCATGTGATGCTGGTGGAGACCGATCTGAAGATCTCCGGTTATAGCTCCGACAGCATTCCCGCCATGCAACGGCGCATGATCGACGCGTTGGAGGCGATCCCAGGCGTGGAGCACGTGGGATTGGTGAGTTTCCCTCCATTGGGGAGGGGAGGCAGTTGGAAGGCGAATGTTTTTCGGGATGAAGACAGAGACCTGCGCCCGGCAAACGCGGACGCGAACTCCTTCATGTACGTCATGTCTCCGGATTATTTGCACGCTGCCGGAACGGCATTGCTGGAAGGCCGGACGTTCACCTGGCATGACGGCCCGGGCGCGCCGTCCGTAGCCATTGTGAATCGCGAATTTGCCGCCAGAATCCTCGGCTCATCCAAAAACGCCGTCGGCAAATATTACAAGGTGGCAGACGGAACGCGTATTCAAGTGGTGGGCATCGTAGAAGACGGAAAGTACCTCACCTTTACCGAAGCTCAACAACCGGCGCTGTTTGTCCCCGTCACGCAGCAGGAATCTCTCGGCGAGCAGTGGATGCTGGTGCGTTCGCCCCGCGATCCGCAACAACTAGCCGCGACCGTGAGAGCCAAACTGCATGAACTGGATGCCGGGCTGCCGCTGGACATAGTGATGTGGAACCGGGAACTCGATTTCAGCATGTTCCCTGCACGCATGGCCACGTTGTCGCTTGGTGTGCTGGGCGTGATGGGCGCCATGCTCTCGATCACCGGTATCTTTGGCATGGCTGCGTACTCGGTGAGCCGGCGGCTGCGCGAGTTGGGAATTCGCGTCGCCCTGGGCGCGCAGCGCAAGGAACTGTTGATGTCAGCATTGGGACGGGCCTTCAAACTGCTGGCTCTTGGTTCGGCGGCAGGATTGCTCTTCGGAATCCTGGCCACCCGGGTGCTGGCTTTTATCGTCTATCAGGCCACTCCCCGCGACCCGCTGGTATTGGCCGGCGTTGTTCTCGCGATGTTGCTCCTGGGCCTCGTGGCCACCTGGATTCCGGCGCAGCGCGCACTGTCGGTCGATCCTTTGATCCTGCTGCGCGAGGAGTGAATCGGCTTTATTGAAACAGCTACAGCGCATTCAGCGCGTTGCGACTCACCTCCGGTAAGGCTTTGCAGGATTCCCTGCTCCCTATTCCCTACTCCCTACCCCTTCCTCAGATAAGTTCCCGACAGCCGGTCGTGCCAGCAGAGGCGCTCGTCGTCGAAGAGGACCCACACCACTCCCAGCCCCACCGGCAGCAGCGACAAAAGCAGCGCCCCCAGCCTGCCGTACCGTTGTGTGCGGGTGGGCTGTTCGCCGCCAAACGTGCTGAGCGATAGACCGGCGTACTTCATCCCCGGCGTGGCTCTGGCCAGCGTGAAGAACAGCGCCAGGTAAAGCACTCCGATCACCGCCAGCGCCACCGCCGAACCCACCTCGATCTCCTTGATTCCGGGCAAGTCCTTCACCTTGTTCATGGCCACGAGCGCCGCCGCCACGAACGCTCCCCCGATCAACGCGCCATCCACCACGGCTGCCATCAGCCGCAGGCTCACCGGCGCCAGTTCGACGGCCGCTGCCGCCGCTTCCGGTGTCTCTCTTTGAGCCCTCGCCGCCTGGCTCGCCGTCTCCTCCCGCGGCTCCTCGTCCAGCTCGATGCCCGACCATTCCGGCCCTGTCCACGCAGTCGCCGCTTCCGCCACACCCCCCGCCGCCTCCGGCTGCATCGAGATGCTTCCAGGATCCACCTCGAAGATGCTCAACTGGCCCACGGTCTCAACCGCCGCCGCAAACGGCCCTTCAGCCCGGCGCGGGCGAACCTTGCGCGCAGCCACAAGTTCGCGGGGAAACTCGATCAGGTTGGCGGCAATCGTCTGGGCAGGTTCCACAACTTCTATGGCTTCGCCCTCCAGTGCATCCTCCACCGCCGCCGCCGTTTCCCACCGGCCCCCCGCGGGAGTTTCGAAAAGGCTTGTTCCATGCGACGCACGGCTGGCCGCGGGGCTTGCTTCGCGCACCGGCATATCCGCATCCCAGCGGATTTCAAACGATTGCCTCTGCAAGGTTTGGCTCGCGGAATACGCACCCGGACGCGGGTCAGGACGCGGGTGAGGACGCGGGTCAGGACGCGGGGCAGGGTGGACGGGCTCAGCCGTCAGCTCCCAAGCCTGCTCCAGTACGCCGCCACCTGAAACCTCTCGATCCCATGCTTGCGCGCCGCCGGACGCTGCCTCCAGCCCGGCCAGTATGGACTCGGCCGCAGCTTGCGCGTCCAGCGCGGCCCGCGACGCAGCCTCGGCGGCGCGCACCGCTGCACGAGCCTCCTCGGCCAGCATCTCGCTGTAGCTGGGAGCCTTCGCATAGCGCGCCACCACCCGCGCGGCGGCCTCCGCGGCGCGGCTGCCTGTCCCGCGCTGCGCCTCCGCGTGCGTCTCCGTCTCGCCCGCAGGGGCGCCTTTGCGCCCCTTGTGTTCGGCAACGCGCCGGTTCACTTCCTGCTTCCATGTGGGTGAGAATTCAGCCTGAATTGGCGATGTGCTCAAGGCTCCAAAGTCCCTTCTAAGGCGGCTCCTGGGCCTGCTCACAGACCCTGGGAAATGCTCTTCCGCTGTTGCGCTCCTCAACCTCATCCTAACCGCGCGTCGCGGACGCTGGCTCTCAAAAAGAAGATGGAGGTATCGCGGGAATACACAGCCGCGGCCCGCATGGTGAGACGCAGGTCCGGCAAAGTCAATCCAATTGTTCCTTGCTGCCCGAGCAGCGCGGCCCGCGTCCCATCCAAAGCAGCCCGCTTTTGTTATGCTGAGCCTTGGTCCTGGGATGTGTTCTCGTAGCTTCGTGTTTTTCACGCTGCTGGCCCTCTGTCACCTGCAACTTGGGGGGCAGGCGTCGACCAATGCGCTGCCTCCGGCGCCGCAAGCCTCCGCCCGCACCGCCGCGTCCACTCCAATCCCTCCCAGCCCTGACGATCCCAACGCCCAGCTTCCCCCGTCGCTTCCCGACGATCCCGGCCAGGAGATTCTGCCCGTCGCCCAGCCCGAGCCCGCGCCCCCGGTCGGCGTGCCCGTCCAGTGGAACGCCGACCGCCAGTCCTGGGCGAACGATGTCTTGACCCTCACCGGCAATGTCGTCGTCCATTACCGCGATTACATTCTCCGCGCCGACAAGGCGATTTACCACCAATCCACCACGGAGCTGGAGGCGGAAGGCCACCTCCAGGTGGCCGGCGGCCCCAACGATGTGCTCATCAACGCCGATCACGGCGACATGCGCCTCAACATGCACACCGCCCGCTTTTTCAACGTCACCGGCTCCCAGGGAATTCGCGCCGCCGGCCGCTCCGTCGTCTATTCCACAGCCAATCCGTTTCTCTTCTCCGGAAGGGTTCTGCTCCAGCTCGGCGAGGGCAATTACCGCATCGTCGACGGCTCCATGACCAACTGCAACCTGCCCCGCCCGGACTGGCGAGTGATCTCCCGCAGTATCGAACTCGCCGACAGCAACGCCACCACCCGCAATTCCATCTTCGAGTTTCTCGGCCTACCCCTCTTTTACTTCCCCTGGCTCCGCCATCCGGTCGACGATGCCGGCCGCGAGAGCGGCATCCTGATCCCCGTCCTCAGCAACTCCTCCATCAAGGGTTTCATTGTCGGCGAACAGATCTACTGGGTCATCAACCGCAGCATGGACATGATTGTCGGCTCTGAGTACTACTCCAAGCGCGGCTGGGCTCCCAATGGAGACTTCCGCTACAAAGGCCCAGGCCTCGACCACCTGATCGTCCGCTGGAATGCCCTCTTCGACCGAGGCGTGGAACAGCAGGTGGGCGTCACCATCCCCACCGGCTCCGCCCGCCTTGCCGGGGACGTGCGCCCCGCCGATCTGATCCCCGGTCCGGTCGGCACCGAACTCGTCAACCAGGGCGGCGTCGATGTGGTCGCCCTCGGACGCAAGGATCTGTCTCCCGAGACCCGCGTCGCCGGCAACGTCGAATTCCTGTCCAGTTACGTCTACCGCCTGGTTTTCAACGACAACTACTCCCAGGCCGTCAGCTCTGAAGTGGCCAGCGACCTCTCGCTCACCCACGCCCACCATGGCTTCATCCCCTCCGTCTCCATGGATCGCTTCCAGACCTTTGCCAGCTCCACCAACGGCGACGAGGCCAGAATCCTTCACCTGCCCAACCTGCGCTATGACGTCCTCGACCGCCCGCTCTTCGCTTCGCCCCTGTACTGGGGACTGGGATCGTCGCTCGACTACCTCACCCGCTCCGAACCCCAGTTCCACGCCCGCAACGTGGGCCGCGTCGACTTCTATCCGCATCTCTCGCTGCCCCTTGCCGCCGGCGGCTGGAGCGTGGTTCCCCAGGTCGCGTTGCGCGACACTTTTTATTCCATTAGCCAGACTCCCGACCTGACAGGCGCAAGAAACGGCACACCCACCATCAGCCACGATGCGCTGAACCGCTCCGATGTCGAGGCCTCCATCGACATTCGCCCGCCGGCCCTCGAGCGCGACTTTGCCCTCTCGGGCTGGAACCGCGAACTGCGCCACGTCATCGAACCGGAACTGACCTACCGCTTTGTGGGCGGCATCGGCCCCGAGGCCCGCAATGTGCTCCTCGTCGACACCGCCGACATCGCCACCAATACCAACGAAGTCGGCTTCTCCCTCACGCAGCGCTTTTACCTGCGCCCCACAGCCCCACGGCCTTGCTCTGCCGTGGACGGCGAAGTTGCGCCGGAAGGCTGCCCGGCGCAGCCCCGCGAGTGGGCCAGTTGGCAGATTGCGCAAAAGTTCTTCATCGATCCCGATTTCGGCGGCGCGCTCATCCCCAACCGCCGCAACGTCTTCGACTCCACCCTGGACCTGACCGGCGTAGCTTTCCTCACTGCTCCGCGCAACTTCGCGCCTTTCACCTCGCGCCTGCGTTTCGAGGCCATTGACAATCTCCGCATCGAGTGGGACCTGGACTTCGACCCCAAGAACGGCCGCCTGGACTCCGACAACCTTTTTGCCGGTTACAGTTGGGGCCGCACCACCGTCGGTCTGGGCCATGCCATGCTGAACGCCGTCGACGAGAACGGCAGCTCCGCCTCCACCATCCAGAGCCAGCAGTTGCAGCCCTTCGTCTCCTTCGGCAAGCAGAGCGGCAACGGCTTCAACCTGGCGGCCAATGGCGGTTACGACTTTGTCCAGCACTCGCTGCAATACGCCGGGGTGCAGGCAGTTTACAACTGGAACTGCTGCGGCCTGACCTTCGGCTACCGGCGCTTCGAACTCGGCTCCATCCGCGACGAAACCCAGTACCTCTACAGCTTCACTCTGGCCAACTTCGGTTCCGTCGGCGACATCCGCCGCTCCAACTCCGTCTTCCGCGATCCCACGCTCCCGCCGGCATATTGATTGAGCCGAAGCACATAAGCGCAGTGGAGGCGTGTCCGAAAAGCCGCCCATCCGCCCGGAACCCGCAAAATGCCTGCAGGTCGGCCCGATGAGTGCCTCGGCCTGTTAACCGGCCAATCAGT
>PLGM01000227.1 GCA_003139795.1 Acidobacteriaceae bacterium
CACCTGCGCAGAGGTTCCTTAAGCTAAAAGCTAGGAGCTAGGAGCTGTCTTATGCTCAAAGACATTCTCGGCCAGGCCTGGGAGGCGATGATCTACAACCGCCGCCGCACCGCCATCACCATGGTCGGCATGGCCTGGGGCATCGCCACGGTGGTGCTTCTGTTGGCCTACGGCGCCGGCTTCAGCCGTGCCATCGAGAACATCTTTGCCCAGTGGGGCGTCAACCACATGGAGGTCTACGGCGGCCGCACCTCCGAGCAGGCCGGCGGCGACAAGGCCGGGGTCAAGGTCCGCCTCACCGACGAAGACGTCGACCGCATCTGGAACGCTGTCCCCGGAATCACCCAGATCACGCCCGCCATGTTCCAGGACACCACCGTCCAGAACGACCTGCACACCTACACCTGGTCGGCCGTCGGCGTTCGACCCCCGGGCCTGGACATCCTCGCGCTCGACATCGACCAGGGCCGTTTCTTCAACGGCCAGGAAGAGCAACAGCGCGCGCACGTCTGCCTGATTGGCCCGGACGCCAAGATCAAGCTCTTCTCCGGCGGTTACGCGGTCGGCGAAACCATCCGCCTGAACGGGGTCATGTTCACCATTGTCGGCGTGCTGCGCGCCAAGATGGTCGAAGGCGAAAACGACATCAACACCGACATCTGGATCCCGTTCTCCACCATGGGCGATCTCAAAGACACCACGTACATCGACGGGGTCTGGTTCGACTACCGCGGCGACAACGAAGTCGTCGAGCGGAATCTCCGCAACACGCTTGGGGCCGCTCATCACTTTCGCCCCTCCGACCACCGCGCCATCTTTGTCGCCAATCTCCAGTCTCAGCTCCACCAGTTCCGCATCGTTTCCATCGCCCTGTCGGTTCTGCTCACGCTGGTGGGCGCGCTCACCCTGGGCATCGCCGGCATCGGCCTCATGAACATCATGCTCGTAGCCGTGCAGCAGCGCACCCGTGAAATCGGCATCGAGAAAGCTCTCGGCGCGCGCCGCCACCACATTCTCATCCAATTCCTGGCTGAGGCCATGGCCATCACCGGCGTTGGCGGCGTGGCCGGCATCGCGTTGGCCTATCTGATCTCCGCGCTCGTGGGCCGCATCACGTTCTACAGCGCTCTGGCCAAAAATGCCGAGTCCGCGGACATCCATCTCCTCATCTCGCCCACCTCGGTCGTCGTGGCCACCGTCATCCTGGCCATCACCGGCCTCGTCAGCGGCATGATTCCCGCCATCCGCGCCGCCAACCTCGACCCCATCGAGGCCCTCCGCTATGAGTAGCACGACGCGTGGTTTAAAATCGAAGCAGCAATCAAATTTGAACAAACCACATTCCCCGGCCAGCGGTCACACCGGATTTCCCTGATGGAGAGAATCATGGCACTGATGAAGACATCCAATCCAGCACTCGGCGACCAAACCTTTCGCGACCTTGCCGCCAGCCCGTCTGGAAGCCTGATCGACGCCGCCGACCGCATGACCCTGAGCGGCACGGTGAACAAGACCGGCGTTCTGCTCATCTGCGCCATCGCCTCCGCGGCCTGGACGTGGCATCTGTTCATGCAGTCGCGCGATATCGCCGATGTGATGCCCCTGATGCTAATCGGAATGTTCGGCGGATTGATCTGCGCCTTTGTCACCGTATTTAAAAAGGCGTGGTCTCCGGTCACGGCGCCCATCTACGCGCTGCTGGAAGGCCTGGTGCTGGGCGGCTTGTCGGCGGTCTTTGACCTGCGCTATCCGGGCATTGCGATCCAGGCCGTAAGCCTCACCTTTGGCACCCTCTTCGTGCTGCTGCTCGCCTATCGCTCTGGAATGATCAAGGTAACGCAGAAGTTTCGCCTGGGAGTTATCGCGGCCACCGGCGGCATCATGGTCTTCTACCTGCTCCAGATGCTGCTCGGCTTCTTCGGATTCCGTTTCGTTACCATCAACGGCTCGGGGCCCATCGGCATCGGATTCTCGCTCATCGTCGTTGCCATCGCCGCCCTCAATCTGGTCCTCGATTTCGACTTCATCGAGCAAGGCGTCGCCTATGGCGCTCCCAGGTACATGGAATGGTATGGCGCCTTCGGCATCATGGTCACGCTCGTCTGGCTCTATCTCGAGATTCTCCGCCTGCTTTCCAAGATCCGCAGCAGAAACTAGAACCGCGACTCGTCAACTCTTCTGTGGCCGGCAAGCCGGAAGCACTGCTTCAAGCTAGCCCCGTCCCGGACCGCATTTTACGCCCACGAGCTACCCGCCGCGACTAACTCCAGAACAGGATCGGCCTCAACTTCAACCGAGGATCCCATGCCATCGGCAAGCAAAAGCATTCCATCCTTGTCGCCCTCGCCGGCTTCGAGGAAAGCCTCGAAGAGAACCGCATACAGACCTTGCCGCCCCGCGAGTCTCTTGTTCCGCGCGCGCTGAAAATCGAAGCGAAACGGAGAACTGGATTCGAGTTCGGCCAGGAATGACGGAGAGAAGAACTCCTGTGCGCCGGCCACCGCCATCAGGATCAGCGATCGCCAACTCATTCGCAGCAGCTCCTTCAACGGCGCGGGGCCGCTGGGCAAGCGATCCATCCGGTCTGCAACCCGCTCGCTAAGGTTCAGCAGTTGAGCGGCAAGATTGTCCAACTGCTTGCCCGTTGCGGCCGCGCGCGAGAACAGCGTAGCGGAACCGCGCCGCAGGTCCTCGCGCACATCCTGCAAATCGTCTCCCAATTGCAGCAATGCGCCCCACTCGAACGCCAGCCGGCTTTCCTCCTCGCCGAGCCAGCCATGCGAAAGGCAAGCATCCGCCAACACCGATGTTCCGCCCTTGGCGCAGCTTATCCGCAACACTTCGGAGTTATCGCAATCGCCACAGTTATTAAGTTGCGCGATGCTCAACTCCTGCGCGCGATGGATGGCCCGCAAGCACTCAAACACCTGGGGGTAACTCAGCCGCGGGTATTGTTCTTCGATCAACTGAACCATCGTCCACACCGCCGCTTCGCGATGGTTCCGCACTTCAAGTCTCCGGCCGCATAACCGCTCCCGAAAACGTGCGCTGAACTCCAGTTTCTCCGCCTTGGACACTTTCTCATCGTCCAGATAGTTGTCGCTGTACGGATACAGCAGGCTGTATCCCACGATGGATGGCGTCAGACCCATGGCCTCGCCGAGCAGTGGCTGCAACCCGCAAGCGGTCCACGCATTGCGGCATGCCTGGATCGTATCGGCCATGCTCAGGGTGGGGTCTAACCGCCTCGCCCACCGTGCAAACTGCGTGCCTGCCGGCAGGAAGCCGTCGCTGAGCAGTTGCACTGTCTCCCCCTCCAGGCCCAGCGCCGTGGCCGCGAAGCGCGGGAACGCCGCAACCGTCCGCCGCTGCGCTTCCAGACGCTCCGCCCGGGTCCGCGGAGCCTTCCGCGCCTCCCGCTCAACGGCTCGCAACCCCTCGTCGTACGCCTTCTCCCTCTTCCGCTGCTCTTTTGGGGTGAACCGCGGCGAGCCTTGCCACGGGCGCCGGGCGCAGTCATTCCAGACCACAATGGTCTCGGCAACCTGCTCTTCCACCCAGGCCCAACTGTATAGTTCTCTCATCCTGCTGAAGGGTACGAAACCCCGGGTCGATCGGTTCCAGCATCGCCTCCGGGCCCCGTGTGGCCGGCCAAAACCTCAACCGCCATCCACGTCCGCTCCACCCTCCGAGCCATCGCTCTCCCCGCCCGAATCCGACTCCGATATCCCCTACAACTCCCAGGCTTAACCACCAATTTGTGGCATCCATCACCAGAATCAGTACGCTCCACCACTAGTGTGTGACGCCCATCACCACATCCTGGCTCCATCGGTGCAACCATAGCATAAATACCCCGCAAGGGCCCCTGCTCCACTTTTCCCCGGTTTTCCTCCTAAGGAGGCTGCACGTGAATCTCGACCCGTCCGCATTCGTCGCCGACCCTGATCTGTTCCAGGCGCTCCAAAGGCAATCCACTCCCATCTCCTGCGCCGAAGATCGCGTCCTCTTCCGTCAGGGAGACGCCCCGAACGGCCTGTTCATCCTCAAAACCGGTGAGGCCACACTCACCATGAACTCCCCGGCCGGGAAACAAATCATGTCCATCCGGGCCGCCGCCGGTTCGCTCCTTGGCCTTCCCGGCCTCATCGGCAGTGAACCCTACACGCTCACCGCTATCGCCCTCGCCGGCGCACACATCGGCTTCCTCACCCGCGACAGCTTCACCGCCCTCATGCGCACTGACCCGTTCCTGTCTCTCAAGGTCCTGAAGGTCCTCGCCGCCGAAGTCCGTTCCGCCCGCAACGCCATCCTTCAGCGTGGAGCCCAGCCCCAAGCCGCCGCCGCGTCGGCCGATTGACTCCCTGCTGCTTGTCCTGAGAAACTCACCCCAATGCAATATCGCGGAAAAGTGGAATATGCCCGGCAGCGCAAGATCCGCGAGCGGAACACCCGTCTCTACCGGCTGGCGCACTGGCCCATCTGGATCTGGGTCTTCTTCCTCGCCCCCGGCCCCCTGACCTTCTCGCTCTTTGCCCATGGCTTCGGGTGGGGCAACGGCGCCTGGCTTGCCGCGGTGCTCATCGGCACCGGCATCGCCGGTTTGCGCGGCCGCTTGCCCGGCGCCGAACCCCGCCCTTACATTCTCCGCTTCGACGAAGACAGGCCCAACCCCCTCTACCGCCGCGTCTGCTACACCTTCGCCTGGAGCGCCGTGCTCACCTTCGCCCTGCTCAACCTGGCCGGCCTCGTCCTCGCCGCCGCCACCGGGGTCTGGCACATGAAGCAGATCTACGCCTGGGCCTACTTCCCTCTCTGCGCCCTCATTCTGCTCCTCGGCGCCCTTGGCAAGCTGCCCCGCGCCGGCCCGTCCACCAAAGCCGAAGGCATGGAGCGCCGTTACTTCTACGGCTCCGTCTGGGCCGTCACCGCCGCCCAAACCGTCTTGCTCATCCTCTGGAAGACCCTGCCCAGCACCATCATCTCCACACCAACGGCAAATTGGATGAAGCTGATTTTCTTTGTGGCAGCGCTCCTGAACATGGGGCTGCTTGCCGCCCGTGGCAAGCTTTACCGCACCCGTCCCATCCTGCCCGGTGAGCTCATGGTCTCCGACTGAGCCCACCCCGCCGGTCCCGCTCTACAACCACCGCCCTCCACCTGCTAAACTCTCACTCGTCATGCTCCTCGTAAGCCTGGTCGTCATAACCGTCGCTTACCTGCTCGGGTCCATCCCTACCGGATTCCTGCTCGTCCGCCTCTTCCGCCACCAGGACATCCGCTCCGTCGGCAGCGGCAACATCGGAGCCACCAACGTCCTCCGCTCCGGCGGCAAGGGCCTCGCCGCGGCCACTTTTTTTCTCGACATGCTCAAAGGCTCGGCCGCCGTCGCGCTGGGCGCCCTGCTCGCCGCCCACCTCGCCCCCACCGCCCCAGTGCGCAACATGGAGGCCCTCGCCGCCCTCTTCGCCGTCCTCGGCCACATGTTCCCCGTCTGGCTCGGCTTTCACGGCGGCAAGGGCGTAGCCACCGGCTTTGGCGTCTTCCTCGTCGCCGCGCCCACCTCTGCCCTGGCCGCCATCGCTGTCTTCGCCCTCGTCCTGCTGCTCACACGCTATGTCTCGCTGGCCTCTATCCTCGGCGCGGCCAGCTTTCCCTTCTTTGCCTGGGTCCTGGTCCGCGGAGACCGTCCCCCCTTCTTCATCGCCGTCCAGTTCGCCGTCGCCCTGCTCATCGTCGCCAAACACCACCAGAACATCCGCCGCCTGCTCGCCGGCACGGAATCCCGCTTCGGAGCCTCCTCCTTGCGAAAGAAGACCACCACATGAGCCGCATCGTAGTCCTCGGTTCCGGCGCCTGGGGAACCGCCATCGCCCTTGCCCTCCATCGTCGCGGAGGACACCGGATCACCCTCTGGTCCCACTCCGCCGAAGAATCCGGCCAAATCGCCGCTGCCCAGGAGAACACGCTCTTCCTGCCCGGTTTCCCCATCCCCAAATCTATCCACCTCACGGCGGACAACGCCGCTGTCGCCGACGCCGAAATCGTCGTCTCCGTCGTCCCCTCGGAGTTTCTCCGCCCCACGCTCGCCCGTATCCGCCCCCATCTGCACCTCGGCCAGATCGTCGTCAGCGCCACCAAGGGCGTCGAAAACCACACCTTCCTCCGCATGACCCAGGTCATCGCCAACTGCCTCGCCGAATCCGCTCCACCATCCGCGGATGCAGCCGCTCGCTCGCTAGACAGAACCCCCGGCACAAACCCGGACACAAACCTGGAAGTCTTTTTGGAGGATTCAGCCCCCCAAGTCAGCTCTTCGGGAATAGCGCCCGCGCCTCGTTCCCTTTCCGACTTGGTTCTCCCCATCGGCGCCCTCAGCGGCCCCAGCTTCGCCCTCGAAGTCGCCCAGGCCCAGCCCACCGCCGTCACCATAGCCTTCGACGAACCCGAAGTCGCCGCCCGCATCCAGCACGAGTTCTCTTCTGAAACCCTGCGCCTCTACACCTCCACCGACGTCATCGGCGTCGAACTCGGCGGCGCCCTCAAAAACGTCATCGCCATCGCCGCCGGAGTCGCCGCCGGAGTCGGCCTCGGCCACAACTCCGCCGCCGCCCTCATCACCCGCGGCATCGCCGAAATCACCCGCCTCGCCGTAGCCTGCGGCGGCCGCCGCGAAACCCTCGCCGGCCTCTCCGGCGTGGGCGACCTGGTCCTCACCTGCACCGGCTCTCTCTCCCGCAACCGCACCGTGGGCCACGCCCTGGGCCAGGGCCGCAACCTCCCCGAAATCCTTGAGAGCCTCGGCGGCAAAGTCGCTGAAGGCGTTCTCACCACCCGTGCCGCCCTCGGCCTCGCCCGGCGCCACTCGATCGAAATGCCCATCACCGAGCAAATGGAGTTAATCCTCAACAAAGGCAAAGACCCCCGCGAAGCTATCAAGGATTTAATGCTCCGCCCCGGCAAACACGAGCTTTAGGGACTGGCCCCCAGCCGCCGATAGGACCCCATCATTTCCCCCAACTGAGCAATCTTGACCATCCCTCCCGCCCCTGCAGGCGTTAAGCTTCGGTACGGTTCGTCTCTGCTCGGCCAACCCCCTTGGGCCGTTGCGGAGATCCAATGCAAGGGAGAACGCGATGCACCACCTTACGAATGCCCTGCTCCTCGTTGCCACTTTAGCCCTCCTCCTCTTCTGCATCGTTCTTGCTCTCAGAGCCTTTCTAGCCAATCGCCGGGAAGAAGCGGCGCCGTTCCGCAATTATTTCGGCCCCGAGTACGACCGCGACCTCCTCCGGCAGAGCTCTTGGAGCGAAACCGAAGAAGGGATGACCGATCGTCACTCCGGCTTTGCGCCTCTCCTTCTACACGATCTCGGCGCCAACGAGCGCAGAACAAGAGTCAGCGGCGCAACCCCGCGGGATCGCGAATGGGAGTGATCTATAGCAATTTCAGGGGTATTTGTTTAGCGTCTTGATGCTGCCTCAAGAGAGGTACTTGATCCGATTTTTGGAACGGGTAATCTGAGCGCATGGAGTCGCTGGT
>PLGM01000124.1:0-233 GCA_003139795.1 Acidobacteriaceae bacterium
TCGGAGATTACGCACAAGAGGCGGCTTTCGGCACTTGGGCCGGGCGGCTTGTCGCGTGAACGCGCGGGCTTTGAGGTGCGCGACGTACACCCGACGCACTATGGGAGGATCTGTCCGATCGAGACGCCGGAAGGGCCGAACATCGGGCTGATCAGCTCGCTGAGCTGCTTTGCGCGGATCAATGAGTATGGATTCATCGAGTCGCCGTATCGCAAGGTGAAGGACTCGCGGAT
>PLGM01000124.1:255-3574 GCA_003139795.1 Acidobacteriaceae bacterium
TGGGAAGAGGACAAGCACACCATTGCGCAGGCGAACATCGAGTTCAACGAGAAGGGCGAGATCACCGAGGACCTGGTGAACGCGCGGCGGCAGGGGAACTTTGTGCTGGTGAACCGGGCGGAGGTGGACTACATCGACGTGAGCCCGAAGCAGCTTGTTTCAGTGGCCGCGTCGCTGGTGCCGTTCCTGGAGCACGACGATGCGAACCGGGCGCTGATGGGCGCGAACATGCAGCGGCAGTCTGTTCCTCTTTTAGTGGCCGAGGCTCCGCTGGTGGGCACGGGCATGGAGGGCGTGACGGCACGCGACTCGGGCGCCGTGATCCTGGCCAAGCGCAACGGTATTGTGGATTCGGTAGACTCCGAGCGCATCATCGTGCGCGTGGAGGGCGAGCATCATCCGACGCAGCTTTCGCGCGAGGTGGGATCGGACATTTATCAGCTGATCAAGTTCAAGCGGTCGAACCAGAACACCTGCATCAACCAGAAGCCGGTGGTGCGGGAGGGCGACCGAGTGGTGAAGGGCCAGGTGATTGCCGACGGACCGTGCACCGAGCACGGCGAGCTGGCGCTGGGACGCAACGTGCTGGTGGCCTTCATGCCCTGGCGCGGCTACAACTTCGAGGACGCGATCCTGATCAGCGAGAAGCTGGTGCGGGAGGACTACTACACATCAGTGCACATCGAGGAATTCGAGATCGAGGCGCGGGACACGAAACTGGGCCCCGAGGAGATAACGCGCGACATTCCCAACGTGAGCGAACATGCGCTGAGGGATCTCGACGAGAGCGGCGTGATCCGCATCGGCGCGCAGATCAAGCACGGCGACATCCTGGTGGGCAAGGTGACTCCGAAGGGAGAAACCCAACTGACGCCGGAAGAGAAGCTGCTGCGGGCGATCTTCGGCGAAAAGGCCGGGGATGTGCGCGACGCTTCATTGACCTGCCCTCCGGGCATCGAGGGCACGGTGGTGGACGTGCGCATCTTCAGCCGCAAGGGTCAGGAGAAGGATGAGCGCGCCAAGCTGATCGAGGCCGAGTACGTGGCCAAGCTCGAGAAGAACCTGGGCGACGAGATCCGGATTCTGACCGATGAGCGGCTGAAGCGGCTGGAAGGGATTCTGGGCGCCAAGGAAGTGTTGGCCGACCTGCACGACGAGCGGACCAACAAGCGTTTGCTGACCAAGAGTGCGATTCTAGACCGGGAGACGATCGAGCGCATCTCGACAAAGAACCTGAAGAGGATTCGTTACGCCGACAAGGATCCGCGGGTGAACGAGCAGATCGACGAGATCGAAGAGATGACTTCCCGGCAGATCGAAGTGCTGCGCAAGATCACCAACGAGAAGATCCTGAAGCTGCAAAAGGGCGACGAGCTGCCGCCGGGCGTGATCAAGCTGGTGAAGGTGTATGTGGCCATGAAGCGCAAACTCAGCGTGGGCGACAAGATGGCCGGCCGTCACGGCAACAAGGGCGTGATTGCGCGCATTCTTCCCGAGGAGGACATGCCGTATCTGCCCGATGGAACGCCGGTAGAGATTGTGCTGAATCCTCTGGGCGTGCCTTCGCGCATGAACGTGGGGCAGATTCTGGAGACGCACCTGGGCTGGGCCGCGCATGCGCTGGGCAAGAAGATTGCCGATTTGATCAAGGCCAACACGGATGCGGCGTATACGCGCGAGCTGATGAAGAAGGAGTTCGCCGGAACCGCAACGCTGCGGCAACTGCTGGAGCTGGACGACGAGATGCTGTTGCGCGTGGGAGCCGGCATGGAGAACGGCATCTGGTTCGGGACGGCGGTCTTCGACGGCGCGCAGGAGAGCGAGATCAAGGCGCTGCTGGCTTCTGCCGGACTGCCTTCCTCGGGCAAGACGCCGCTTTACGACGGCATGACGGGCGAGCAGTTCGAGCAGCCGGTGACGGTGGGCTACATCTACATGCTGAAGCTGTCGCACCTGGTGGACGACAAGATTCACGCACGTTCCATCGGGCCGTACTCGCTGATCACGCAGCAGCCGCTGGGCGGCAAGGCGCAGTTCGGCGGACAGCGATTCGGGGAGATGGAAGTGTGGGCGCTGGAGGCTTATGGCGCGGCCTACATCCTGCAGGAGCTGCTGACGGCGAAGAGTGACGACGTGTATGGCCGGACAAAGATTTATGAGGCCATCGTGAAGGGCGAGGCGGCGATCGAGCCGGGCGTTCCGGAGTCGTTCAACGTGCTGATTCGCGAATTGCAGTCGCTGTGCCTGGACGTGGAGCTGATCAAGCGCGCGGATATCGTGCGCAAGGCGCCGGCTCCGGAAGTGGCCGTGGCCGACTGAGTGGGGTCTCCCACCCTAGCCGCAAGAACAAAGACGCGGCGAGGGTGGGGCACCCGGCACTCGGGCGATTGAGTTAGACCGGCGGAAAACAAGAACCACAACTTTCCGCCGGGCGCACAGAGATTTGGAAGTGTTTTTTCGGGGTCCTTCTTGAAAGCGGCAAACACCGCTTCCCGGGAAGGAAGGATCCTTCAGAAATCCCGGGAAAAGCCGCGGCGAGTCGCCGAAAGGCCCGCCAAGGAGGGTCGCCTTGTTCCGTTCGAACCCGTTTGAGCTTACCAGCCCCATTACCGACTTTGACGCCATCCGCATCATGCTTGCCTCGCCGGAGAAGATCCGTAGCTGGTCGCATGGCGAGGTAACCAAGCCAGAGACCATCAACTACCGCACCTTCAAGCCGGAGCGCGACGGNNTGCGACAAGTGCGGCGTGGAAGTGACGGTGAGCAAGGTGCGCCGCGAGCGCATGGGGCACATCGAGCTGGCGTCGCCGTGCTCGCACGTGTGGTTCTTCAAGGGCCTTCCGTCGAGGATCGGGCACCTGCTGGACATTTCGTTGCGCGATCTGGAAAGCATTCTGTACTTCGAGTCGTATGTGGTAGTCGATCCGGGCGATGCGCCGGTGAAGGAACGCGAGATCATCAAGGACGAAACCAAGTTCCGCGAACTGGATCAGCAGTTCCGGCCCTCGGGCTTCAAGGCCATGATGGGCGCCGAGGCGATCAAGGAACTGTTGAAGCGCGTACAGATCGAGGAACTGGGCATCGAGCTGCGGGAGCGGATGAAGACCGAGACCTCGGTGCAGAAGAAGATCAAGTATGCCAAGCGGCTGAAGGTCGTGGAGGCATTCCGCAAGAGCTCGAACAAGCCGCAGTGGATGATTCTGGACGTGCTGCCGGTGATTCCACCAGAGCTGCGCCCGCTGGTGCCGCTGGATGGCGGACGGTTTGCGACCTCAGATTTGAACGATCTGTATCGGCGCGTGATCAACCGCAACAACCG
>PLGM01000124.1:3626-9171 GCA_003139795.1 Acidobacteriaceae bacterium
GGCAAGCGCGTGGACTACTCGGGACGGTCGGTGATCGTGGTGGGACCGGAGTTGAAGCTGCACCAGTGCGGGTTGCCGAAGAAGATGGCGCTGGAGCTGTTCAAGCCGTTCATCTATCATCGCCTCGAACAGACGGGACATTGCACGACCATCAAGCAGGCCAAGGAGATGGTGGAGATGCAGGAGCCGGTGGTGTGGGACATCCTCGAGGAAGTGATCAAGGACCACCCGGTGCTGCTGAACCGCGCTCCCACGCTGCACCGTCTGGGCATTCAGGCCTTTGAGCCGGTGCTGGTGGAAGGCAAGGCGATCAAGATTCACCCGCTGGTGTGCACGGCGTTCAACGCGGACTTCGACGGCGACCAGATGGCGGTGCACATTCCGCTGTCGCCGGAAGCGCAGATCGAGGCCAGCGTGCTGATGCTGGCGTCGCACAACATTCTTTCGCCGGCGTCCGGTCAGCCGATCACGGTGCCCACGCAGGACATGGTGCTGGGCTTGTATTACCTGACCAAGGCCAAGAAGGGCGCCAAGGGCGAGGGACGGGTATTTGCCAACACGGAAGAGATCCTGATGGCTCTGGAAGCCAAGGAAGTGGAGACGCTTTCGCCCATCCGGCTGCGCTATACGGGCAAGGTGCTGGACATGACCACGGCGTACGACGACCAGGATCTGACGCACACCGAGCCGGTGGACTTCAACAAGGAGTACATCTCGACGACAGTGGGGCGCGTGATTCTGAACGACTCGCTGCCGGCAGGTATGCCGTACGTCAACGGGCTGTTGAAGAAGAAGGGCATTGGGCAGCTGGTGAACTACTGCAACCAGAACCTGGGCCTTGAGGTGACGGTGGGGATGCTGGACCGGATCAAGTCGCTGGGGTTCAACTACGCGACGCGTTCGGGGCTTTCCGTGGGCCTGGACGACATGGTGATTCCAGACAGCAAGTACACGACGGTGGACGAAGCCGACAAGAAAGTGATCGAGGTCCAGAAGCAGTACATGGACGGGGCGATCACCAATGGCGAGCGCTCCAACAAAGTGATTCAGATGTGGTCGGCGGTTACCGAGAAGGTGGCCGACGAGATGTTCGACAACATGAGGAAGGCGGACGACGAAGGAGCCATGAACCCGATCTACATCATGGCCGATTCGGGCGCCCGCGGTTCGAAGCAGCAGATCCGGCAGCTCTCGGGGATGAGGGGACTGATGGCCAAGCCGTCAGGAGAGGTTATTGAAACGCCCATCACGGCGAACTTCCGCGAGGGGCTGACAGTGCTCGAATACTTCATTTCGACGCACGGCGCGCGCAAGGGACTGGCGGATACGGCGCTGAAGACGGCCGATTCCGGCTACCTGACGCGGCGGCTGGTGGACGTGGCCCAGGATGTGATCGTGACGGAGTACGACTGCGGCACGGTGGAAGGCATCTACGTGGGTTCGATCGTGGAATCGGGCGAGATCATCGAGGAGTTGCGCGACCGCATCATCGGCCGCGTATCGTTGGAGCGCGTCAAGGACTACGACGGCAACATCGTGGTGGATATGAACCAGGGCATCGACGAGGACATCGCTTCGGCGATTCAGGCCGCGGGCAAGGAGAAGGTAAAGATCCGGTCGGTGCTGACCTGCGAGTCGCGGCGCGGGGTGTGCGCGCTGTGCTACGGGCGCAACCTGGGATCGGGGCGGATGGTGGAGCTGGGCGAGACGTGCGGCGTGATTGCGGCGCAGTCGATCGGCGAGCCGGGCACGCAGTTGACGATGCGTACCTTCCACGTGGGCGGCACGGCCAGCCGCGTGTCAGACAAGTCGCGCCTAGACGCAAAGAACAACGGCTTTGTGCGCTTCATCAACCTGAACACGGTGGAGAGCAGGGATGGCACGCTGGTGGCGATGAACCGCTCGGGTTCGGTGGCGATTCAGGACGAACGCGGCCGCGAGAAGGAGCGCTACCAGGTGGTGTACGGCGCGCGCCTGCGGGTGAAGGACGGCGAGCACGTGAAGCTGGGGCAGTTGCTGGCGGAGTGGGATCCGTACACGTACGCGATTCTGACCGAGATCGGCGGTTCGGTGCAATTCAAGGATCTGCAGGAAGGGATCACGCTGAACGAAGAGGTGGACGAAGTGACGGGCCTCTCGCGTTGGGTGGTGGCCGACAGCCCGGACGAAAAGCGGCAGCCGGCGTTTGTGGTGAAGAACTCGAAGGGCCATAAGCGCTACCTGCTGCCACGCGGCGCTCACCTGATGATTCAGGACGGCGACGATGTGGGACCGGGCGACGTGCTGGCGAAGATTCCCAAGGAGAGCACGCGCACCAAGGACATCACGGGCGGTTTGCCGCGTGTGGTGGAGTTGTTCGAGGCGCGCAAGCCGCGGGAGACGGCGATCATCAGCGAGATCGACGGCGTGGTTCGCTTCGGCGAAGTGTCGAAGGGGCAGCGCAAGATTTACGTGACGGCGGACAACGGCGACGAGAAGGAATACTCGGTGCCGCGGGGCATTCACGTGAACGTGCAGGAAGGCGAGCGGTTGCGCGCCGGCGACCCGCTGATGGATGGGCCGCTGAACCCGCACGACATTCTGGCGGTGCTGGGCGAAAAGGAGCTGCAGTCTTACCTGGTGAACGAGATCCAGGAGGTCTACCGGCTGCAGGGCGTNNGCCATCAGCGACAAGCACATCGAAGTGATTGTGCGGCAGATGCTGCGCTGGGTGCGGATCGACGAAGTGGGCGATACCAATTTCCTGTTGGAGCAGCAGGTGGACCGGTTCCGCTTCCGCGAGGAGAACGAGCGGGTTCTGGCGCTGGGAGGCCGTCCGGCGATCGGGCGTCCGCTGCTGCTGGGCATCACGAAGGCGTCGCTTTCGACCGAAAGCTTCATCTCCGCGGCGAGCTTCCAGGAGACGACGCGCGTGTTGACCGAGGCCAGCATCAACGGCGCTGTGGACAACCTGCGCGGGTTGAAGGAGAACGTGATCGTGGGACGGCTGATTCCGGCGGGCACAGGGCTGGAGTACTACCGCAACGTTCAGCTCTCACCGGAGTTGGAGGAAGCGGCGGCGCGCGTGCAGCAGGAGGTCAGTGCGGAGATCGAAGCCGCCGAGCGCGAACTGGAACTGATGCGGCAGGAGGGCGAGGCCGAGGAGATGGCGGCGGAGTAAGGACTGGCCGCCCTTCGACTTCGCTCAAGGCAGACTGTCCAGGAAGCGGTTCTTTCGGTCAACTGAAGAGGCCCGGCGCAAGCCGGGCCTTTTCTTATGCGCGGTCTTTGGGTGTGAGTCCGGGATTCTGGTGACCGGCCGGGGCGGTTGCGCTTTGGCGTTTGATGTGTTTGGCGGCGTACATGGCGGCGTCGGCGGCATTGAGGAGGCTGTCTTTGGTGGCGCCGTCCTCGGGGTAGAGGGCGATGCCCACACTCGCCGAACCATGGAGGATGTTGCCCTCGACATCAAAAGGGCCGTCGAAGCAGCGTTCGAGGCGGACGGCGATCTCCTCGACATCGGCACGGCTGCGCACCACCGGGACCAGGGCAGCGAATTCATCGCCGCCGATGCGGGCGAGGGTATCGACGGAGCGGAGCTGGCGCTTCATGCGGAGCGCCACTTCCTGCAGAAAGAGATCTCCAACCTGGTGGCCGTAGAGGTCGTTGATCTGCTTGAAACCGTCGAGGTCGATGTAGACGAGGCCGAAGATGCCGGCATTCTGGCGCGCCTCGTCAATTTGCCGATCCAGATACTTGTCCAGCGAGAAACGGTTATGCACGTCTGTGAGCAGGTCGAAGTCCGAGCGGTGGCGCAGATCGGAGTAGAGCCGCCGGGTTTCGATGGCCAGGGTGGCCAGTGCAGCGGCTGTGGAGAGGACTTCCGATTCGATGGCGGAGGGCTTGGCGAGCGGATAGAAGGCGGCAAAGAGGTCGCCGAGCGGGGGTCCGGAGCGGGCGGGGATTTCGTGGCGAACGATGCGCAGGGCGGAGAGTTTCTGTGGGCAGTTTCCCAGTAGCGCCCCGTCCGCGATCTGGCACCAGCAGGGCGCGCCTTTCAGCTTGAAGGAGACCAGCTCAGTGATCTGCTCGATGATTTCGGCGAGCGGACGGGAGCCGTTGATGTCCTCGAGAATGCGGCCGCGGCGGCGCTCGATGTAGGCCAACGCGGTGGTTTGGCGGTGCACCTTGCGCTCGAGGATCCATCCCCTGGCGCCCACGGCGAACAGCATGACGAGCAGCAGGCCGACGAGGAGGATGAGGTTGCGAACGTTGAGCAACGAGGGGCGGGCGACGACAGCAATATCGTCGAAGGAACGCAGCAGGATATCGAACGGCACTTCCTGGCTAGTGTTGAATGGGTTGGTGTCCTCAATGATGCAGATGCCGGTAACCCGGACTCTGGAGCCCAGCGGAATCTGCATCATCGGCGCAAGCTGGATGTGGCTGGCTACGTCGGGGTGACGGTAAATGGCGGAGAACAGTTGACCATCCGAGACCAGGACATACTCGTCCTGAGCGGCTCCTCTGACTTCCGTCGCCACCTGGCCTTCGATGGAGACCAGATCGTACTGGTGCCCATCGGGTTTGTTGCTGCTCCAGAAGGCCAGTTGCCGCCAGGTTGCCGGTTGTGGCGTTATGGACGCCTGCACGTGGCTATCCTCGATCTCGCCATGGGTCAGGACTAAAGACCCGTTATGGGCATCGGGAAAGCCGGTTGCGTCCGCAATATCGCCGATCTGCAAGGGGCTGCGGGCCGGGGTCGTGATCCACAGGCTCCTGGAGCCGTCCTGGAGCACAACGGCCGAGCCGGGTTGGTAGTAAGTGATCGTTCCATGAACCCGGACCCTTTGAGTTAGATCCTGCACATGATAGCCCGCAAGAATCTGGTCCATGGGCGTTACCGGGGCGGACCGCGGACTGGCGGCGGCGCGCTTCAGAATCTTCACGTCAGCAAGTGTGGAGATGTGAAGATTTATCCCTGTCTGCTGCATCTTGCCGTCGAATAACCCCCCAGCAACGCCGGTGACCTCTACCTCGGCGTCCAGCAACTCTCTGAGCGCGCTCACATCGTCGCTGTCCACCGTGGCGTCGATGTAACCGCCGTCGGTGAGCATCTGCAAGTAGGTGACGCGCACATTCGAGTTCACCCTCAGGTCGGCGGTCCGGATCACAGCGCGCACGGTGACCAGCATGCAGTCGTACTGGGCGCGGATCAACTCATCGAAGGTGGCGGGCGCGGGTTCGGGCACGGCGCCGTGGCGGAGCAGGGTCACGCTATTGCTGACCACAATGGGGCGAAAGCTTGATTGAGTGGTTCCCTCGATCAGGACGCGATCGCCAGGAACCAGCTTAGCGTTGGTGGTGGCGAGCACAAAGACGGCCACGTCGCCGTCCTGCACAAACAGGAGTTTCTCATAGCCAGGGAAGTAGGTAACCGTGGCCTCGAACGCGACGGGCAACGCCTGGCTGGCCTGGGCATTGGTGAGGGCGTGAACGGCGCGCAGGGTGGTCAGCGTATTGGGCGTCGCTGCCCACGCAGTCGAGGCCCATCCGATGAGGATGG
>PLGM01000048.1:0-2753 GCA_003139795.1 Acidobacteriaceae bacterium
CGAACAACCGGAGCCACCGCACTCCGCCACCTTGCCGCAGAACTGGCTGAACCAAAACCCATGCGCCGTGGCTCGTTGTCCGAACGCATGGTCAAGTGCAGCAAGCCGGGATGTTCTTGTGCCGAAAACCCCGATGCTCGTCATGGCCCATATTTCAGCTTGACTCGTGCGGTGCAAGGCAAGACCCGTTCGCGCTTCTTAACTCCAGAACAGGCCGCCCTCGTACGGCAGCAGATCGAGGCTGGGCACGAGTTTCGAGCGAAGCTCGATACCCTTTGGGAAGGCTGCGAGGCCTGGGCTGACAGCCAGTTGCAGGGTTTCTTAACGGCATCCATTGCAGAGGCCGAAAAAGGGGGCTCCAAGCGAACCTCAAAGACGAGACCGTCCAGGAAATCGAAGCGCTCCTAGGCCGCCAATCTATTGCCAACCTGGATTTCGAGGCGGTGGAAATGGCGGCGCGGCGGCAGGTTCTGGAGCGGGCGGCATGGGCATTGGAACAACGCCTGAACGCCGACACCAGCGATCATATCGGGCCGGAGTTACCCTGCACCTGCGGAGCAATGGCCCAGTATTGCGGCCGTCACCGGAAGACCTTCACAAGCGCTTTGGGACTGCTGCACCTCGAGCGGGCTTACTATCACTGTGCCCGATGCCAGAGTGGATTCTGCCCACGGGATCGGGCTTTGGGCTTGGAATCGTTTTCGCTGACACCTGGGTATTCGCTCACAGCGGCCAGCTACATGGCGCAGGACGATATCGCGAGGATGACGGGCGGCGAGGCCGTTTACAGCTCCAATGACTTGGTGGGATCGCTCGAAAAAGTAACGGAAGATGAAGGCAGCTATTACACGCTCTCCTATTCCCCATCCAACCGGAATTTCGACGGGCAACTCCGGCAAATCCGGGTCAGGCTGGAAGAAGGCGGCTACCGCCTTTCCTACCGCCGCGCTTATTACGGTTTGAGCACCCAGGACGTGGATGTACCCGCGGGCGACACGCTCTCGGCAAGCATGAAACACGGAGCGCCCGAGGGCCATCAGCTGGTCTTCATGGCGCGCGTCACGCCGACGGGTTCGCCCGCTCCCGGCACCCGAAACGAAATGAGGGACCTTGAAGAAGCGGAGACTGGAAAGGTCACTACACGGCCTCTGAAGCCCATCCCACTACAGCTTTATGCCATCGGCTACACCCTCCCGGCGGAGCAGTTGCGGCCTCAGAGTGGCGCCGCTCCGCAATTCGAAATGGCCGCTGTCGTTTACGATGCCGATGGACGCCTACTGAATTCCGTCACGAACAGAACCATCGAAACCGATTCCCCGGCGAGTGAACAGCCTGCTTCGCAGAAAGCGTTCCGCATGGAACCACAGCTGGACGCGCCGCTCGACGCGAGGTTTATGCGCCTCGCCGTCCGCGACCTCCGAACCGACAAAATAGGATCGATGGAGACTCCACTGCCCCTTGTCCCGGAGAAGTGAGGCGCAGTTTGTCAGTCATGGTTTTTGCGTCGTTCTGTTAAGACCGGTTATATCAACGGCAGTCAGGGCTGCTGTATCTTCGGGGGGCCCTGGCTTTGTTGCTGCGCGTTCAGCCTGGCAACAATCTCCCGCTCTTTGGCGCCGTCAGTCGGACGGTGGAGGCGATAGTAAACATTGGCCAGTTCAACATGCGGCTCCAGCCAGTCGGGGTTGGCCTTCTCAAGGGCCTCCAGGCCCTTCGCCGCTTCCTCATATTGCCCGGATGTGCTCTCCCACATGGCGAGTTCATATTGCGCCGTCGCGTTCGAGGGCTTGAGCTGAAGCGCCCGGTCGAGATAGGATTTCGCGTGAGCCATGTCGCGGCGCTTATACAGAATCGATCCAAGGTATAAGTTGGCATCGAAGTCGTCCGGATCGCGCCGCAGCGCTTCGCGAAAGAGCGGCTCAGCCGCGGCGGCGTCTCCGCTCATGTCCCGCGCCATCCCCGTCAGAGCATGGATGTGAGGCAGATTCGGATTCAGACGCAGCGCCGCCTCCAGGTCGATTCTGGCCTGGGCAAACTCGTTCAGGTCCAAAAGCGTGGAGCCAGCCAGCAGATAAGCGTCCGCGCTGTGCGTCGCCTGCGCCACCTTATCGAGCCGCTTCGCTCCGTCGCGGCGACTTCCGGATGCGATCAGCGCTCTGCCGAGGACATACTCGAAATCGGGGTTCGCCGCATTGTCCACTTCCAGCGGAGCGAGCAAGGCGGCGGCGGTGCCAGCCTGGCCAAGCCGAATTTCAGTATCACCCAGCAAAATCGCGAGCTGAACATTTCTTGGTTGCATTTTGCGGACCTCTTCGAACTCGGGGTACGCATCTTTCAGATCGCCCTTTTTGTAATAGGCGATCGCCATATTCATACGGATCTGATCGTTGTCCGGGGCGGAAGACAATGCCAAGCGATACTGCGCAACGGCCTCGTCAAAACGCCCTTCATGCGCCAGCGCAGCGCCCAGATTAGCCCTCGCTTCGAACATATTTGGACGGAGTTTTAGGAGCTTTTCGTATTCCTGGATCGCAGTTTGATTGTCTCCATGCTGTTGAGCCTGGATCGCGCGCATCAACAGATCCTCCGCTTCCGGCTGTTGAGCGAACGCGAAAGCAGCGGAAAGAAGCAGTAATATTCCGGCGGTACGCATCGCAACAAGAATATCGTAGCACGTAACGAAAACGACAGGGCGGCCCGAAGTCAATCTCGGTAGAAAGTACTCCTCGCAATTTCTAGAGCCTGTTATTAAC
>PLGM01000048.1:2770-2970 GCA_003139795.1 Acidobacteriaceae bacterium
TCTAGGTCATTGGCGACTCGACACCAGTGCCATGACCGCATATAAGGGTAATCAATAATATAGATACTTGTCGGATGCCATTCCAGACTGTATAGCTGGAGTATGAGCTGAGGCAAGCGACTTGAAGTATCACTCGCTGGTACTCGAGAATCTGCGACGGTGAACACCCAAATTCCGAGTTCTGGATGTATTGTCGGCAA
>PLGM01000263.1 GCA_003139795.1 Acidobacteriaceae bacterium
GAGAACCTGGCACTGTCCAGTTCCCTACAGTGTGACGGTTTTGAGGCCGGGGATGAGGCGGAAGTGTTTCACGTTCAGGGTAACGACATCGAAGCCCAGATGGAGGGCTGTGGCTCCGATGATCAGGTCTGGGAAGTCGATGCTGACGCCCAGACCCATCTGTTCGCCGTGGATGCGCCCGGCCAGGCGCGCCACTTCGAGCGTCAGCGGATAGACGGGCACGGCTTGATAGAGTTCTTCGACAAAGTTCTGTCTCCGCAGACGGTCGGAGTCCGCCCTGGCGCGGTAGATGCCGTGTGTCAGTTCGACTGCAGTTGCAGCCGAGAGCGCGGCGACGGTTCTTCCACAAACGGTCTGCACACGCTCCAGAACCTCCCACACGCTGTCGCCGCACCGTTCACCTGCGATCAGAATGCTGGAATCCAGAATTATTCCCATGCGGGCGGATTCCAGGGCCTGCGGCTGTCGATAATCTCTTTGAGGTCGGCGGCGAACTCCGGGTCCATCCTTGGCTCGTATCCCAGTTCTTGTGCGTGCTTCTTGGCTAGAGCAATGGACTCAGACAAAAGACGGCCACGCGGCTCGGTGGCCACGCGCAGCACCACGGCGGGCGAGGCCGCCTTTTCGATAACGATCTCCGCTCCAGCGCGGACGCGGGCCATCAATCCTGCGAAGTCGCGGGCGGCTTCGGCTTCCGAGATGTGGATCGTTGCCATGCTTACGATGATACCCCCATTCCGCCTAGCGGTAGGAATCGTCGCGGTGGATGACGAATTCGGGGTAGGCGCCGCCGCCCAGTTCGTGGAGGTCCATGCCGATGCGCTCGCCGTCGGGGTCCACGCGGAAGGGGACGACGCGGTTGAGGAGCGCGAAGAGCAGGCAGACGAGAGGCAGAATGACGCCGAAGAGGGTGGCGATGCCGACCAACTGCGCCACGAGCTGGCCGGGCTGCCCGGCGAAGATGCCCGCGGCGATGAGTCCCCAGAGGCCGCCGGCGGCGTGGACGGCGATGGCGCCGGAGGGGTCGTCGATGGCGACGGCGAGTTCGAGGAGTTCGACCAGGAGCGGGGTGATGACGCCGGCAATGAGGCCGATGACGAGGGCCTGAAGCGGCGCGACGATGGCCGCGGCGGCGCTGGAGGCGACCAGGCCGGCAAGCCAGCCGTTGGCGCAGAGGCTGGCGTCGGGCTTGCCGAAACGGATGCGGGTGACGGCCAAGGTGGCGGCGACAGCTCCGGAAGCGGAGAGCAGGGTATTCAGGGCTGTGACCGGGAGAGCGGCGAGCGGGGCGTGGAGCCAGAGAACGGCGCCGGCGACGTTGAAGGCCAGCCATCCGGCCAGGGCCACGAGACAGCCGAAGAGGATGTAGACGGCGTTGTGGCCGGGCATGGCAGTGGCGAAGCCTTCCTTGGGGAACTTGCCCCTGCGGGGTCCGGCGATCCAGACGACGGCGAGGGCGCTCAAGCCCCCGAGGACGTGGACGGTGGCCGCGCCGCCGGGGTCGAGAAAGCCCGCGCCGAGAGAGAAGTTGACCCCGAGCTGGGAGAGCCAACCGCCGGCCCAGATCCAATGGGCGAGGAGCGGAAAGACGAGGGCGGCGAGGACCGCGGCGATGGCGCAGCCGGCGGTGAGGCGAAGGCGATCGGCTCCCGAACCCCAGGGGATGAGCGCGGCCAGGGCTACGGCGAGGAATTCAAAGAGCAGCGCGAGCTGGGATTGGGGCGGGGCGGCGGCGAAACCACCGAGGAAAAGCGGACCGGCGCCGAGCCAGTTCCAGGGCTTGCCGGCCAGGTGAAAGATGTGGGCGGCGCCACCGGGCGTGCCGGGAAGGTTGCCGGTGAGCGTGGCGCCGATCAGGGCGAAGGCGATGGCGGTGACGGCGACGATGGCGAGGTTGCCGAGGAGCGATTGGGCGGCGGAGCGGGAGCGGCCGAGACCGGTGTTGATGAGGGCTACGCCGGCGATGGCCAGCGGGGCGAGAAACAGCAGCGCGAGGGTGAGCGCGAAGGCGGCTTCGGTAATGGCGGGGGTCGAGGGCGCTATGGGAGTCATGGGCGGGTTTCTCCGCGGGCTTCCATGTGGCCGCGGACGGCGACGACCAGGCCGAGGGCCTCGACGGCGAGGCCGCAGAGGACGAAGGCGGCGCGCGGGGCCGGCGCGGGGAAGAGGACGACGGCGGCTATGGAGAGAAAGAATCCGGCTGGCATGACCAGCAATCCGGCGAATTTCATGGCCTCCCCCTTTGCAAGCTTTCCACCCCACCTACATGAACCCGTCCGTGGGGACCCCGGCTCGTTCCACTCGGTGGACAGCCGCCTTCCGGGCCCAAATCTGCCAGAAGGGGTCCGCAATGCGAGATGTTTTGTGACTGAGAGCTGTCGACAGTAGAGCCTATATGAATTCTAAAGCACCTGGTTGTCAGGATTGCAGCGGACGGGCGCGTTCGCGGCTCATCCATTGTCCGCCCTGATCGAGGCGGCCGTTAAAGCCCTTACGGTTTCTTTTCGAGGGGCGGTCAATAATGGCCTATGTACAGTCGTCTTGACCGGACCCATAGGGCCCTTCCCGTAATCCTCGGTGTCGTCACGCTTGCAGACGTCGGAGTGCTGTTCGTTTGGGACGCCTTTCCGCGGCTTTTTCCCGCCGGAAGCCATGACTTTCTCGCGTCTATTTCACTGGCCATGATCGCTTTTGCATACCTCGTCTACCAAATCGCGCATCGGCCTGCGCGCAGGGAATTCGCCAAGGCGATCATGCTGGCCGTAGCCTTTCTCTTCTGGGCTGCCAACCAGCTCTGGCCGGATTTTCGCCAAGCGACACTCTTCAACGACGTTGCGATCGCGCTATTCGTCCTCGATGTATTTCTGGTGATGATCGGCTGGCCGCCGACATCGCCGGATGGCTCCTTTGCTGAAACCTACGGAGATTCACGCAAGGAGGAGCAGTGTTGAGCAGGCTCAACATGCGCAGATCACCCAGCGTCAGGAATCGGGCAAACTGCTGGGGGTGTACGTGGTGCTGTTTTTCCTGATGGCGCAACTGCTGAACAGGGTGCGGTTCGGGCAGTCGCCGACGGCGCCGATTTACGCCGGCGGGGCGTTGATTGTGGCCGGCGGGCTGGTGATGGCGTTCTGGAGGGTGTGAGCGGGATTTGATTGCGGGTTGAGTTTTTCATTTGGACTGGCGAAGTCCAGAATGGACGTGATAGCTTCTTGGAGTCGGAAAATCCCGGTCTCTGGTACGTACGCCTCCAGGGGAAAAGTGGTTTGTTGCCTCCGATTGCGCTTATCACAAGCGGTTTTCTTTTCAATGGATTACAAAACTGTGCCGAGTGAACTTTTTTTGAGTTTTTGCAGTTCGATACTATTGCGCAACCCTCTCCGGCTGCTATATTAGTTTTTTGGGGTTCTCCACCTCTCCGGTGGTTTTTGTCCAATAATCAATCTTGTACACCACATGTGTGACCGCCAGCACTGCGCGCACATCCAAAACGAAAACTAGCAGGGAAAGCATTCATGGCGCAGATATTTGACCGCAGCTCCAATGCTCTGGCTCGCGCGAGCCTGGTGTTGACGGGGCTGATCGTGATCGCCCTGGGGGTCACGCTGGACCAGTTGCAGCGCTCGCCCTGGGTGACGCGGCAGGGCCAGCGGCCGGACCAGCCGGTGCCCTTCAGCCACAAACATCACGTGCAGGGACTGGGATTGCAATGCCAGTACTGTCACGTGACGGTGGAGAAGTCGAGCTACGCTGGAATCCCGCCTACGAAGACCTGCATCAACTGCCACGCACAGATCTGGACCAACGCGCAACTGCTGGAGCCGGTGCGGTCGAGCTGGGCGACGGGCGAGTCGCTGGCGTGGACCAAGGTTCACGATCTGCCGGATTTTGTGTATTTCAGCCACGAGATTCACGTGAACAAGGGTCTGGGTTGCGCAAGCTGCCACGGGCGCGTGGATCAGATGCCGCTGATGTATGCCGAGAACACGCTGCAGATGGAGTGGTGCCTGAACTGCCACCGCAATCCGGCGAAGAATCTGCGGCCGACCGGAGAGATCTACAACATGGCGTGGGAGAAGCCGGCCGAGGACAGGCCGGTGTGGTGCGCGGCGGGGGACGGGAAGACGGGCGTGCCGACGGCGCAGAGCGTGAGCTGCACGACGAAGGACCCGAGCGGGGCTGGAGCGGAAGTGGCTTCGCTCGAACTGCCGCTGGGCGGTGCGCATGGGCAGGCGGGCGATGTAGCGGCGGCTGCGCTGCCGGTTGCTCCGGTGTACAAGAGGTTCACCAGCCAGGATGAGCTGGGGCACTTTCTTTTGGATCATTACAAGATTCGCACCCCGCAAGAGCTGACTAGCTGCGAGGTCTGCCACCGATGAGCAACCACGAGAATGGCCCGATGAGCGAAAAGAGTAAGAAACAGTCCACGCCGATGACGCTCGTGCAGGTGCGCGAACAGTTGAAAGGCGTCAAGGGCAAACGCTATTGGAAGTCGGTGGACGAACTGGCCGATACGGCGGAGTTTCAGGCGGCGGTGGAGCGGGAGTTTCCTCACGCGGCGCAGGAATGGGTTGACCCGGTTTCGCGGCGCGGGTTCATGAAGCTGATGGGCGCTTCGCTGGCGCTGGCGGGGCTGGCCGGATGCACCAAGCAGCCCGACGAGCCGATTTATGCGTACGTGAAGCAGCCGGAAGACCTGATTCTGGGCAAGCCGATGTACTTTGCCACAGCGCATCCTTTTGTAACTGGGGCCGTCCCGCTGCTAGTGAAGAGCGACCAGTTCCGGCCCATCAAGATTGACGGCAACCCCGAGCATCCTTATAACCAGGGCTCGTCGGATCCGTTTACGCAGGGGACGCTGCTGGACCTTTACGATCCGGACCGCTCGCAGCATGTGACTTATCGCGGCGAGAACCGGGAGTGGGCGGAGTTTGCGCAGGAGCTGCGGCTGAAGGTGGCCGGGACCAAGGACGGGACAGGGATTTATTTCCTGAGCTCGACGATCACTTCGCCTACGCTGGCGCGGCAGTGGAAGGCGGTACAGGCGGCTTACCCCAAAGCAACGCTAGTGCAGTATGACCCGGCGATTGCGGGCACGTCGGTTGCGAATGGCACGAGCGTTCAATACTCCCTGGCCGATGCCGATGTGATCGTCTCGCTGGATGCGGACTTCCTCTCGGGCGCTTCATATCCGGGGTTCCACAAACTGGTGGGCGATTACGCCGCTCGGCGCAAGGATCCGGAGAAGCTGAACCGGCTCTATGCCATCGAGTCCACGCCGACCACGACGGGACTCAAGGCCGAGCATCGTCTGGGACTGCGGGCGAGCGAGATTCCGGCGTTTGCGGCGGAGTTGGCGAAAGCTGTGGGTGCGAATGGCGCTGAAGGAACGGGCTACAACTGGACAGACGAGCAGAAGAAGTTCCTCGCCGCCCTTGCGAAGGATCTGAAGGCCCACGCCGGTAAGAGCGCTGTGATTCCTGGGCTCTATCAAGATCCGTCGGTCGAGGTCTTGGCACTGGCGATCAACACGGCGCTGGGCAATGTGAGTAAGACGGTTCTTGTCCCTCATGAGCCCGCAATTCCGCTGCCGAGCGATCAGATTGCCGACTTCAAGGCGCTGGTTGCGGATATGAATGCCGGCAAGGTGGATTGGCTGGTGATTCTGAACGCCAATCCGATCTATTCCGCGCCTGCGGATCTGGAGTTCGCAGCGGCTTTCGACAAAGCCAAGATGGTGGCGCATTTGGGATCGCATCTGGACGAGACCGGCCAGATTTCTCACTGGCACATTCCGGCGGCGCACTATTTGGAATCGTGGTCCGACGCCCGGGCCTACGACGGAACCGTTTCGATCGTGCAGCCGCTAATCGATCCGCTGTACGGTGGCAGGACGGCGCACCATGTTTTTCAGACGCTGCTGAATGAGCCAATGGTGAGCCCGTACGATGCGGTGCGGGAGACGTGGAAGTCCACGATCAAGGGCGACTTTGAGACGGGCTGGCGCAAAGCGCTGCATCAGGGATGGGTTGACGGTACCGCGTTCGATAAGGCGGCGAAGGCCAGCGTGGATGCGGGTTTCAAGGGCGCAGTTCCCGCGCCTTCGCCGAAGGACGCGCTTGAGATCATCTTCCGCCCCGATCCAAATGTGTATGACGGGCGATGGTCGAATGTGGGCTGGCTGCAGGAGTTGCCCAAGCCGGTGACAAGCCTTAGCTGGGACAATGCGGCGCTGGTTTCAGGCGCGACGCTGACCAAGCTGAATCTCGAAGAAGACGACATCGTCGAGCTGAGCGTGAATGGACGCTCGCCGCGGCGAGTGAAGGCGCCGGTAATCGTGGTTCCGGGGCATCCGGATAATTCGGTGACGGTGCACCTGGGCTATGGGCGCGAGTTTGCGGGGCGCGTGGGCTCGGGCGCGGGATTCAACGCTTATCTGATTCGGACCACGGACGCGCCGTTTTATGCCACGGGCTCGATCAAGAAGCTGGACGGCAAGTGGGGCTTGGCGGTGACCAAGAGCCACTTCCAGGATCACCGGCCGAAGCTCTTCGGTGGCCAAGGCAACGGCAACAATTCGCTGGAAGCCGACGAGGCGATCGGCGAGCGCGGCATCATTCGCTACGCGACGCTCGATGAGTTCAAGGCCAATCCCGGCTTTGCCAATGAGGGCGAGACGCACCCCAAGACCGACAGGGACAATACGCTCTTCCCCAACTGGGAGTACAAGGACAACGCCTGGGGCATGTCCATCGACATGAACAGTTGCACGGGATGCAATGCGTGCATCGTGAGCTGTTATGCGGAGAACAACATCGCAGTGGTGGGCAAGCAGCAGGTGAGGATCGGGCGCAACATGCAGTGGCTGCGCATCGACACTTATTTTGAAGGCGATCTGTCGGCGCCGCGCGCGCACTTCCAGCCCATGGCCTGCCAGCACTGCGAGAACGCTCCCTGCGAGCAGGTTTGCCCGGTGGGCGCGACGGTGCACACGCCGGAGGGCCTGAACATGATGGCGTACAACCGCTGCGTGGGGACGCGCTATTGCTCGAACAACTGCCCCTACAAGGTGCGGCGCTTCAACTTCCTGCTGTACTCCGATTACGAGACGGAGAGTTTGAAGCTGCTGCGCAACCCGGACGTATCGGTGCGGTCGCGCGGCGTGATGGAGAAGTGCAGCTACTGCGTGCAGCGGATTTCGGCGGCGAAGATCGAGGCCGACAAGGATAATCGCGCCATTCAAGACGGCGAGATTGTGACCGCGTGCCAGCAGGCTTGCCCGGCGTCGGCGATTACCTTCGGCAACATCAACGACAAGCAGAGCCGGGTAGCGAAGTTGCAAGCCGACGGGCGCAGCTACCAGGTGCTGGCCGATCTGAACACGCGTCCGCGGACGAAGTATGTGGCCGCGGTGTTGAATTTGAACGATGAACTCGCAGAAGCCCCGGTGGAACATCTGCCGGCGAAGGGTTGAGAGGGTCAATGGGAACCACGGACCTGAAACCGAACGACCCCGCGATCGACCCCGCAACGGGCGAATACCGGGTGATCGCGCCGGGGCAGACGTTCCGGTCGATCACCGAGAAGATCGCGGGGATTGTGCTGACGCCGACGACGCCGCTGGGGTGGCTTGCCCTGTTCGGCGTGGCCGGCGCCGGGGCGACCATGCTGCTGGTGGCCGTGACCTGGCTGTTCCTGAAAGGCACCGGCATCTGGGCCGTGACGCAGCCGGTGGCGTGGGGCTTTGCGATCATCAACTTTGTGTGGTGGATCGGCATCGGGCACGCGGGGACGCTGATCTCGGCCATTCTGCTGCTGTTCAAGCAGGGATGGCGCAACTCGATCAACCGCTTTGCCGAGGCCATGACGATCTTTGCCGTGGTCTGCGCGGGCATGTTCCCGCTGATTCACACTGGCCGTCCCTGGCTGGCTTACTGGATGCTGCCGGTTCCCCTCACGATGAACGTGTGGCCGCAGTTCCGCTCGCCGCTGATGTGGGACGTGTTCGCGGTTTCGACGTATGCGACCATCTCGGTGGTGTTCTGGTACATCGGCATGGTTCCGGACTTTGGGACGATGCGCGACCGGTCACAGAACAAGGTGGCGCAGTATTTGTATGGCCTGGCATCGCTCGGCTGGCGCGGATCGGTGCGGCATTGGATGCGCTACGAGACGGCGTCGCTGCTGCTGGCGGGGCTGGCCACGCCGCTGGTGCTCTCAGTGCATACGGTGATCAGCTTCGACTTCGCGGTGGCGATTCTTCCGGGCTGGCATACGACGATTTTCCCGCCGTATTTTGTGGCCGGCGCGATTTATTCAGGCTTTGCGATGGTGCTGACGCTGGCGATTCCGCTGCGCAAGTTCTATCACCTGGAGGCGCTGGTCACCGAGCGCCATATCGACAATATGGGCAAGGTGCTGCTGGCGACGGGGTTCATTGTGGCGTATGGGTACGGGATGGAAATCTTCATGTCGTGGTACTCGGCGTCGCACTGGGAAGCGTTCATGATGTGGAACCGCATGTTCGGGCCGATGGGGTGGTCGTACTTGGTTCTGGTCACCTGCAACCTGGCGATTCCACTGACGACCTTGTGGTCGAGGAAGCTGCGCACCTCGATTTCGTACATGTTTTTCATCTCCATCTTGGTGAACACGGGCATGTGGTTCGAGCGGTTCGTCATTATTGTGACCAGCCTCTACCGCGACTTTCTGCCCTCGTCGTGGGGAACGTACCGCGCAACGAAATGGGACTACATGACCTATGTGGGCACGCTGGGATTGTTTACGGCGCTGTTTTTGCTGTTCGTGCGCTTCCTGCCCATGATTCCGATGTCTGAGATCCGCATGATGCTGCCGGGGGCCAAGATAACGGCCAAGACGACAGCGGAGGCTGGTGACTGATGCCCCCACGCGAAGGAACCTACGGCCTGCTGGCCGAATTCGATACGCCGGGCGACCTGGTGAGGGCTGCGCGACAGGCGCGGCTGGACGGCTGGCGGCGGCTGGACTGTTACACGCCCTACCCGGTGGAGGAAGCGGCGGAGGCCATTGGCTTCCACCGCAACAAGGTGCCGCTGGTGACGCTGGTGGGCGGGCTGATGGGACTGGTGGCGATGTTCCTGCTGGAGATGTGGATCTCGGTGCTGGCGTATCCGTTGAATATCGGTGGACGTCCGACCTACTCCTGGCCGGCATTTATCGTCCCCGCCTTCGAATGGACGATTCTGTTTGCGGGGCTTTCGGCGGCGTTCGGGATGCTGGCGCTGAACGGGTTGCCGACGCTTTATCATCCGCTGTTCAACGCGCCGAACTTCCGCGATGGAGCGACGACGGACAAGTTCTTCCTGTGTCTGGAGGCGCTGGACCCGAAGTTCGACCTGGTGGAAACACGGGCCTACCTGACGAGCTTCCAGCCGGTTTCAGTGGTGGAGGTGGAGTACTGATGGAAGGGAACCGCCTCAATATCGGATTCCAAGAAGCAGGTCCTTCGACTCCGCTTCGCTCCGCTCAGGATGACAGCTATCGGAGGATACGGAGACTGGGAATTGCAACCGGGCTCACCGCGCTGATGCTTGTGGCCGGTTGCCGGCAGGACATGCAGAACCAGCCGAAGCTGATTCCGCAGCGGGGATCGGACTTTTTTGCCGACCATCGCGGGGCGCGTCCGCAGGTGGTGAATACCGTGGCGCGCGGGCAGTTGCGCGAGGACAGCTACTTTTATACCGGGGTGGTGCAGGGCGCGAACGGGTATCGCGAAGAGCAGAACCTGATGCCTTTTCCGGTGACGTTGGAAGTGCTGGAGCGGGGGCAGGAGCGGTTCAACATTTACTGCTCGCCGTGCCACTCGCGGGTGGGCAACGGATTGGGCGCGATCGTGGATCGGGGCTACAAACCTGCCGGCAATCTGCACGACCAGGTGCGTCTGGCGCAACCGGTTTCACACTACTTCTACGTGATGACGCACGGGTATGGGGCGATGCCGGACTACTCGGCGCAACTGACGCCGGTGGATCGGTGGGCTGTTGCGGCTTACATTCGCGCGCTGCAGTTGAGCCAGGCGGCAACGGAAAAGGATGTGCCGGCGGGCGTCGAGGTGAGGGACCTGAAGGACATTGCGCAGGAAAAGCATTTGCCGGAGGGTTTTGCCGCGCCATGGACGCTGCCTTCGACGGCGGTTCAGGCGTATCCGCACGATCTCAAGCAGGGAAATCCGGCGCTGGCACCGGCCAATCCGGCGGACCCGGCAATCAAGATTCCCGTAACCAAACCGGCCCCCGCGGCCGCGCAGTAAGGACCTAAGACGAATGGGAATGGCTCACAACAATCACGCCAAGACGCTCCCAGCCGATCTGGGCGCCCCGGCCTTTGTGGACGGCTGGAAGACGCGGGCGCTGGCCATCGGGTTGGTTTCTTCGGTCATCGCCGCACTGCTGGCTTTTGCAGACGGGTCGATCGACCACGTGTTGCGCGCGTGGCTGCTCGGCCTGGTGCTCACCTTCGGCTGGGCGGTGGGCGGGCTGGCGCTGTTGATGGTGCAGTACCTCTCCGGCGGCAAGTGGGGCCTGCTGCTGCGCCGGCCTCTGGAGGCGGCCAGCCGCACGCTGCCGCTGGTGTTCGTTTACTGGCTGGTGATTGCGTTTTCGCTGAAGAAGCTTTACCTGTGGGCAGCTGTGGGCGATGTGGGCGCGGCGCTGAAGTCGGGATGGATCAGCGAGGCGCAGGCGCACGCCATCGAATTCAAGCGGCCCATGCTCAATCCCACGGCCTTCTTCGTCACCGGACTGGTGTGCTTCGCCATCTGGGGCTTCTACACCTGGCGGCTGAATGTTTTAGGACTCGAACGAGATGCGGCTTCCCCCGCTACCACGCCCGAATGGATCAAGCGATTTGAAAACATCAGCGGCCCCGGCGTGCTGGTGTATTCCATTACGATGACCGCCGCGGTCATCTATTGGGTCATGTCGCTTGATCCTACGTGGTACTCATCGGTTTACGGCCTGCTGTTCCTGGTGGGGCAGGCATACTCGGTGCTGGCGCTGTCGATCATCGTGGCGATCTCGCTGTCGAAGGGCGAGCCCTTCAAGACCATTTTGCGACCGACCGAGCAGCACGACCTGGGCAAGTTCACCTTCGCTTTCGTGATGCTGAACATCTACCTGGCGTTCTCGCAATTCCTGATCATCTGGTCGGGAAACCTGCCGGAAGAGATTCCGTGGTACCTGGACCGGATTCGCGGGCACTGGGGCATCATCGTCACGCTGGATTTTCTTTTCCACTGGCTGATTCCGTTCACGCTGCTGCTGTCGCGGGACATCAAGCGCAACAAGAAGCGGCTGGTGCGGGTGTGCCAATGGATGGTCTTCGCCAAGGCATTCGATCTGTTCTGGCTGATTGAGCCGAACTTCAAGGATGCGGCGCGCAACCTGCACTTCAGTTGGGGAATTCTGGAATATGTGGCTGTGCCGGTGGCCATGGTGGCCTTCTGGGTAGCCTTCTACTGCACGCGCCTGCAGACGCGCCCGCTGGTGCAGACCAACGACCCGCATCTTGCGGAGATATTGGAGCCTGAGCATGTCCACGCTTGACGATAAAGAACCGGATCACAACGAGCCGGAGGAGATCGACGCGTCCGCGGGCTTTGAGCAGAGCGACGTGCGGGTGTCGGGGATCGTGGTCTTTCTGACCGCGCTGGGGATTTTTGTAGTGGTGACGGCGGTGCTGTGCTACGGGGTCGGCAAGGTGCTGTTCGCCCATATGGCGAAGGAAGACGGACCGGCGAGCAAGTGGGCGAAGACGGTGAACGTGCAGGATCTCGGCAATCTGGCCAACAACCCCGAGTTGCAGAACAAGATGGCCCAGATAACGCAGCAGTTTCCCACACCGCGGCTGCAGACCGATGACGGCAACCAGGAGATTGCGGATCTGCACGCCAGGGAGGACCTGCTGCTGGAGAACTACAGCTGGGCAGATCGTGGTCAGGGCTCGCCGCGGCGAGTGAGGATTCCGATCGAGCGGGCGATGGAGTTGATTGCGCAGCAGGGATTGCCGGTGGCGCCCGAGGTGGAACATGCGCCGCTGTTGACCGGGGACTCAAAGCCGGTGGTGGCAGTGCCGCTGACCAATGGATTTGCTCGCACAGGCTATGAGCACGACGAGGCCCAGGCGGAAGCCATTGCGGCCAGGCGCGGGGAGCAGCAGAAGTAGAGAGCGTAGAGTCGATTTTTCAAAAGTTACAGAACAGTTTCAAGCCGGCCGGGCGCGATGGAACGGCCGCAGATGGCGAAGGGAAGCGGGAAAGATGCAGAGGGCAGGCAGAATGCGGGGAAGTTGGCGAGGCGCGGCGATGGCGGTGGCCGTGGCGGCGGGGTTTTGCGCGGCGGCGCCGGTCCCTTGTCTGATGGCGCAGGTCTCCGGTTACGGCGACAAGCAGATGGGCCCGGCGAACGACAAGCCGCCGGCGATTTTGAACGGCGTGGGGATTGCGCAGAATCTGAATGGGCAACTGCCGCTTGCGCTCGCCTTTACCGACGACCATGGGCAGCAGGTGCAACTGGGCAGCTACTTCGGCAAGCGTCCGGCGATTCTGGCGCTGGTTTACTACCAGTGCCCCATGCTGTGCTCGGAGGAACTGAACGGGCTGACAGGGGCCTTGCAGATGGTGAGCTTCGTACCCGGCAAGGACTTCGATGTGATTGTGGTGAGCATCGATCCGAGCGAGGGCACGGACCTGGCCGCGGCCAAGAAGCGCACCTACCTGAAGCGGTACGGACGCCCGGATACGGCGGCGGGCTGGCATTTCATGACCGGGACGCAGGCCAACATCGACGCATTGACCAAGGCGGTGGGCTTTGGGTACGTGGAGATTCCCGGACCGGACGGAAAGTTGACGCAGTTTGCGCACGCCAGTTCCATTCAAATCGTCACGCCGGAGGGCAAGCTGGCGCAGTACTACATGGGGGTGGAGTATTCGCCCAAGGATCTGCGGCTGGGACTGGTGGAGGCTTCGGCGAACCGCATCGGTTCTCCGGTGGACAACATACTGACCTACTGCTACCACTACGATCCGAAGACCAACAAGCACTCGCTGATCGTGGCGCGAGTGGTGCAGTTGGGGGGATTGGTGACGGTATTCACGCTGGGTGGATTCATGCTGGTAATGTTCCGCCGGGATAGCCGGCAGCAGGATGGCGGGGCCGGAGACGGAAGCGCAGGCGCAGGGACGCCTGGAGACTCAACCGCCGGGACAGGCAAGACGGGGACAGGAATAAAGGTGAACGGATAACGGAATGAACCACATCAGTCCAGTACTCTGGGAATTTCTCGTCAAGTGGTTGACGAACTTCGCGCTGATTCCGCCGGAGGCGTCGAAGATTGCGCCTCAGATGGACGCGCTGCTCTTTTTCATGGTGCTGGTGAGCCTGATCGGGCTGACCATCGTGACCCTGCTGGTGACAAGTTTTTGTATTCTCTACAGCAAGGGGCGGCATCCGGTGGCAGTGCAGGTGGAGGGTTCGACGCTGCTGGAGGCGACGTGGACGATCATTCCGCTGGGGCTGTTCCTGGTGATGTTTGTGTGGGGCGCGCTGATTTATTTCCGTGTTTACACGCCGCCGGCCAACGCCATGAACATCTACGTGGTGGGCAAGCAGTGGATGTGGAAGGCGGAGCATCCGGGTGGGCAGCATGAGATCAACTCTCTGCACATCCCGACGGGAAAGCCGATCCAGTTGACGCTGATCTCGCAGGACGTGTTTCACAGCTTTTCGATTCCTGCCTTCCGGGTGAAGCGGGAGGCGATTCCGGGCCGGTATACGACGGTGTGGTTCGAGGCCACAACGCCGGGGACGTATCACCTGTTCTGCACGCAATATTGCGGGACGAACCACTCGCAGATGGTCGGCGACATTGTGGTGCTGACGCCGGAGGGGTACAGGAAGTGGCTGGACGAGTCGACCAGCGGGATGTCGCTGGCGCAGAACGGGGAACGGCTTTTTGCCAGCCTGAGCTGCGCGGCCTGCCACAACGCGCGGCCGGATGCGCGGGGGCCGAGCCTGGCCAACGTGTACGGCGCCAAGCTGGCGCTTTCAAGCGGAGGGACGGTGACCGCGGACGACGCATATTTGCGCGAGTCGATTCTGAACCCGTCGCAGCACGTGACCCAGGGTTATGCGCCCATCATGCCCACCTACCAGGGGCAGATCAGCGAGGAGGGCGTGATCGCGCTGGTTGAGTTCATCAAGAACCTCAACTCCGACTACCGCATTCAGCAGACGCTGAACACGACCGATCTGCTGCCGGAGAGCGAAGGGTCGCCGCGGCGACCGGGGCCGGCGGCGGGCGGACCTGCCGCGAAAGCGCCCGCGAAGCAAGGGTCCGCCGCACAAGGGATGGTGAAGCAATGAGCGCCACAATCGTGAGTCTCCCCGACCAATCCACGGCCAGAATTCCGAAGGTGAACTATCTCACCAAGGAGAACGGAATTCTGAGCTGGCTGCTGACCGGCGACCACAAGCGGATTGCAATTCTCTACCTCATCTCGCTGAGCTTCTTCTTCTTTATCGGCGGGGCCCTGGCGGGTCTGATCCGCCTGGAACTGCTGACGCCGCAGACCGACCTGATGGCCACCGACACCTATAACAAGGTGTTCACGATGCACGGCGTGATCATGATCTTCTTCTTCCTGGTGCCGTCGGTTCCGGCCACGCTGGGCAATTTTCTGATTCCGCTGATGATCGGCGCCAAGGATCTGGCGCTGCCCAAGATCAACCTGCTGAGCTGGTATCTGTACATTGCGGGCGGCATCCTGGCCATTTACACCATGGCCGCGGGCGGCGTGGATACGGGCTGGACCTTCACCACCCCGCTGTCGACGCACTATGTGAACACCAACGTGCTGACCACGGGACTGGCGGTCTTCATTGCCGGGTTCAGTTCGATCTTTACAGGGCTGAACTTCATTGTGACCATCCACAAGATGCGTTGTCCGGGAATGACCTGGTTCCGGCTGCCGCTGTTTGTGTGGGCCCACTATGCGGCCAGCATCCTGATGGTTCTGGCCACGCCGGTGGTGGCCATCGCCATCGTGCTGGTGGCGCTGGAGCGGACCATCGGGATCGGGGTCTTCGATCCCGCCAAGGGCGGCGATCCGATTCTGTTCCAGCACCTGTTCTGGTTTTACTCGCACCCGGCCGTGTACATCATGATTCTGCCCGGCATGGGGGTGATTTCAGAGACCATCTCGACCTTCAGCAGGAAACGGGTGTTCGGGTATACGGCGGTGGCGTTTTCGTCGGTGGCCATTGCGGTGTTCGGGTTCTTCGTCTGGGCGCACCACATGTTCATCATGGGCATCTCGAACTATGCGGTGCTGGTGTTTTCGCTGCTGACGATGCTGGTGGCGGTGCCCTCGGCGATCAAGATATTCAACTGGACGTTCACGCTCTACAAGGGATCGATCACCTTCGAGACGCCGATGCTGTACACCTTCGGGTTCATGGGGCTGTTCACCATCGGCGGACTGACCGGCGTGTTCCTGGGCACTTCGGGAACCGACATTCACCTGACGGAAACGTACTTCATCGTGGCGCATTTCCACTTTGTGATGGTGGGCGGGATGCTGATGGCGTTTCTGGCGGGCATCCACTTCTGGTGGCCGAAGATGACGGGGCGGATGTATCCGGAGAAGATCTCGCAACTGGCGGCGGTGGTGACGTTCATCGGGTTCAATTTCACATTCTTCCCGCAGTTCATTCTGGGCACGCTGGGGATGCCGCGGCGGTATGCGTCGTACCCGCCGGAGTTCCAGGTGCTGAACGTGTTTTCGACCGCGGGCGCGACGATTCTGGGCGTGGGCTACCTGCTGCCGGTTCTCTACCTGACGTGGTCGCTGAAGTACGGCGCCATCGCGGGGAACAATCCCTGGCAGGCGACGGGCCTCGAGTGGCAGGTGCAGTCGCCGCCGTTGACCGAGAACTTTACCCGGACTCCGATCATGGACCACGAGGCCTACGACTACGAGTGGCTGGAGCGCCAGAAAGAAAAAGAGGTGACGACCAGTGCCGGATAGCACAGCGATTGCCCATGGCGCCCACGAGACGGGTAGCAACACTCATGACGAACACCCGCCGTATCTGCGCCATCACTTTGAGAGCACAGAGCAACAGGCGGATGCGGCCGGGTTTGCGATGTGGCTGTTCCTGCTGACGGAAGTGATGTTCTTCGGGGGGCTGTTTACCGCCTATCTGATCTACCGCAACTGGTACTATCCGGCGTTTGTCTCCGGCTCGCACCAGTTGAATGTGGTTTGGGGCACCCTGAACACGCTCGTGCTGATCATCTCCAGCTTTACCATGGCCATGGGCGTGTGGTGCGCGGAGACAGGGCGCAGGAGGGGGCTGGTGCTTTCCCTGAGTCTCACGTTGATTCTGGGCCTGGGATTTTTAGGCATCAAGAGCATCGAGTATGCGGAGAAGATCGAGAAGCACCACGTTCCCGGCTTCCACTACAGCTTGCAGTCGTTTCTCGATCCCCAATCGGATCGCGCAGTTTTTTCGGAATATCACGACAAGCCGCTGATGTTGGATATGGCGCGGCACACCGAGGTCTACTTCTCGCTCTACTTCCTGATGACCGGCATGCACGCGCTGCACATGATCATCGGCATCGGGATATTGGGATTCATGATCTTCCGCGCCCGGGCCGGGGCTTACACCTCGGGGCACGTGACGTTTGTGGAGAACTTCGGCCTCTACTGGCACTTTGTCGACATTATCTGGATTTATCTCTTTGCGCTGCTCTATTTGATCAGCAGACACTGAGCGGAAACTGCGATCCGGTTGCGGGGCAGGAGATTTGACGTTGAGAAGCGTTCCCTCGGGGGCTAAAGCCCCGTAGTTTTCAGGTTCCATGAGCGGCGCGGTTGAAACCGCGCCCTTTCAAGACAGCGCTGGGGCTGAATTCCTCCTGTTTGTCCGGAGGCTTTGAAGGAGAACGGCATGAGCGAGCAAATAGAACTCGGCGAACACCAGCATCACGACGAACAAGACGAAGACGCGCATCACATCGTGGGCCCCGGGGTCTACGTGATCATCCTCATCGCGTTGCTGGTGGGCACGGCGCTCACGGTCTGGGCGTCGTTTATCGACCTCGGACCCTGGAATCCGGTCATCGCGCTGGCCATCGCAACCACCAAGGCCACGCTGGTGGTGCTGTTTTTCATGCACGTGAAGTACAGCACCAAGCTGACCAAGCTGACGGTGGGCGCGGGCATCTTCACGTTCCTGACGCTGGTCAGCCTGACGCTGGCGGACTATATCAGCCGGGCGTGGGGAAGCTGGTAGGGCTGGAGTGGAAGGATGGATTGTACGAGGGGCTGCCCGTTTGGGGCGGCCCTTTTTGCTGGTTGGGAGCACGATGGTTGAGCTTCGTGGTTTCCCAGGTCTCACAAGCGACTTCCGGGCACGGGCAAACTCCGAAATTACAATCGTCTCCAGGGCTTAACGGGAGCGAGCGTCGGCGGTCATGCGGTCAAGCTCTTTCAGTGGATCGGGCCAAGGAAGGTTGACGCCGCTTGCCCGGGCATAAGCGATTGCCTGGCCCATATGCTCGTGCGTGTGCGCCAGCATTCTCAGGTACACCCGCCGGACCGTCGTTACTTCTCCGAAGAAGTCTCCGGTGCAATCAAGTTCCTCGGCGCCGCATGCCGTGAAGGAGCGGCGGACGGCCTCGAACGACAGTCGCAGAAGATCGATCACATCCTGTTTTTGCGTCAGGGTTTGTTCCAGCGCAATGTTCCTGCGAATCATGGCCGCGAACTGCGCGGGACGATCGCCGGGAAGGAGACCATAAAGATCGTCCTGCTCCGCCACTCGCGCTCCGACCAGACGCAAGAGCGCAAAGTTGCCGGCCGCAATGTGAACCAGGACGGAGGAAAACGCTCGCGCGCCCCCGATTGGCCTCCAGCCGTACATCTCCGCCGGAACCGCCTCAGCCAATGCAAGCAGTTGCGTTTGAGGGATTTCGAGCTCCCAGAGATACTCGCCACGAAAACCAGGAATTCGGGAATTCATGGCCTTCATTCTAATCCGCGTGCGGGGGTGCGGCAACGCCGCCGCGAGAGCTGTCGAAGGCCGAGTCGGATTCATGGCGAGCCCTGAGCCGTTGGCCGACTTCCGGAAGGCCGGTGACCCGGAAGCTGGCGCGCAGCTGCCGAGGATGCAGAAGACCAGAGGCTGCGGCTCGCCTTGCATGAATTCCATGCCCGAGAGGCTACAGATCCCGGAAGAGCTTGGGCGGCCGGCGAACCGCCGCGCATCCTGGTGCGGCCGATGACGGCGGGTTCGGCGGCAAAGAAGTTGGTCGCGGGAATTTATATTCGGCAGCGCGGCGGCGGAGGGGAGAAACAGCCGTTTCAAGGATTTGCGTCTGGGGGACGCGCGCGGGTTGACCGGTGGTGTGTGAGGCTCCTTCCATCCTGTGTGCCGCTTTCGTACTATAATTGCAAACAATTCCAATCCCGGAAACTGCGTGTTTCGCAAGACGTAATCGATTGGGTTCCGACCCATCCCCCTCAGAGGATAAGAGAGGGGAGATCGGAATCGGAATCCGGACGTGTGAGACTATGCGGGATCTGCAGCGGTTTTCCGGTGAGCCTGCCCGGCGGGGCGGGATTGGGCTACGTTTTCATGGAGCGCGGAACGGCGGGCTAGGCACGGGATGGGCTGGCCTGGCGGCGGGAGCGCTGCGTCTGACGGTTGTGGGGGCGCTGTTGTTTCGAGCGGCGCTGCCGGCATGGACGCAAGCAAAGGCTGACGGGCCGAATGCGGGATGGGGCGCGGGCCGGGATGCGGGTCGGGCTGTGAAAGCGGCGCCGCAGCGGCTGAATCCGCCTCCGCGGGTGGTTGCGGCGCAGCGGTTTCTTGCCCGGCGGGGGTGGACGCCGAGCGGGACAAAAGGCGGGGCGGGGCGTCGGGCAGGCGCCGGGCACACGGGCTGGCGGACCGGCGCGGCTGGAGCGCAGACGCAGACTGCGTCAACCTCAACCTCGGCCTCGGCCTCGACCGCGACCTGGCAGTCGCTGGGGCCGGCCGCGGTCCTGACGGCGAATTATGGGCTGGTGACGGGCAGAATCTCTGCGCTGGCGCTGGACCCCGCGGACGCGACCGGCAACCATCTCTACCTGGGCACGACCGGGGGTGGAGTGTGGGTGGCGCAGAATGCGGGTGCGTCCGCGCCGACCCCTGTGGTCTTCATGCCTCTGACGGACACGGTCGCGGCTTTGAGCGGAGCCCAGGACGCCTCGATCAGCATTGGAGCGCTGACCGTGCAGGCGGGCGGGACGGGAGTGATTCTGGCCGGCACCGGGGACCCGAACGATGCGCTGGACTCCTACTATGGGGCCGGAATCCTGCGTTCGAGCGACGGCGGAAACAGTTGGAGCCTGACGACCACAACCGCGGACATGAAGTGGAGCTTCGCCGGGGAGGGGTTTGCAGGGTTTGCCTGGAGCACTTTGAATCCGCAACTGGTGGTGGCCGCGGTGTCGCAGGCCTATGAGGGCACGCTGGTGAATGCGGAGTGGCCCAACCGGAGCTATGAGGGACTCTACTACTCCGCCGATGGCGGCGTTACCTGGAATCTGGCGACCATCACGGACGGAGCGGGAGCGGACGTGCAGGGGCCGAACGATCCGTTTGTGAGCCCCGACGGCAATGCGGCTACCTCAGTGGTGTGGAACCCGGTGCGGCAACTGTTTGTGGCGGCGGTGCGGTTCCACGGCTATTACCAGTCGACGGACGGGATGACCTGGACGCGGATGACCGCGCAACCCGGCACCGGGCTGACGACACTCATGTGTCCCACGAATTCCGGCGCCATTGGCTCGATCGATTGCCCGATCTTTCGTGGCACGCTGGCGGTGAATCCGCAGACGGGCGACACCTTTGCGTGGACGGTGGATTTATACAACCAGGACCAGGGACTGTGGCAGGACCAGTGCGCGATCGGCGGGGGCGCGTGCGCAAGCGCGAACATCGCCTTTGCCCAGCAATGGAACACGCAGGCGCTGGAGACGAACACTTCCGACGGCGGGGCGACCATTGAGAACGGCGACTACAACCTGGCGCTGGCGGCGGTGCCGGCGGCACTGGGACAAGGGGAGGATACGCTGCTGCTGGCGGGGGCGAACGACCTGTGGAAGTGCAGCCTGGCCATGGGCTGCGTGTGGCGCAACACCACCAATGCCACGACGTGCATGAGCGCGCAGGTGGGCGAATTCCAGCACGCGCTGGCCTGGAACACGGCCAACCCGCTGGAGGTGCTTGTGGGCAACGACAGCGGGCTGTGGCGCTCGATGGACTTGATCGGGGAGACGGGCCAGGTGTGCGCGGCGAGCGATGCCACGCATTTCCAGAACCTGAACGGAAGCCTGGGATCGCTGGCCGAGGTGGAGAGCATGGCGCTGGCCGGCATCTCGCCCTACACGATGATGACCGGGCTGGGGGTGAACGGGACCGCGGGGCTGAAGAACGCCACTGCGCCGGCGGCGGATTGGCCGCAGATTCTGGGCGGTGAGGGCGGGCCGGTGGCTATCGATCCCAGCAACAGCGCGAACTGGTATGTGAACGGCGAGGCGGGAGTTGCGATCTACCTGTGTTCCGATCCGACGGCGTGCAGCCCGGCGGAATTCGGAACCAGTCCGGTGGTGACCGATGCGGACGTGGGCGGGGATGGGTACACCATGACTACGGCGGCGCCGTTTCTGGTGGACCCGCTGGAGCCGGCGCAGTTGCTGATCGGGACCTGCCGCGTGTGGAGAGGGCTGGCGGACGGGGTGGGGTGGAGCGGGAGCAACGCGATCAGTCCCATTCTGGACAGCGGGGCAACGGACGTCTCCTGTAACGGCGATGCGTTGATCCGGTCGATGGCCGCCGTGGCGCTTTCCGGCGGCGGAGAAGTTGTTTACGTGGGCATGTTCGGCTCCGCGGACGGAGGCGCGAACCTGCCCGGCCATGTTTTGAGCTCGAACTTCAATCCATCCAGCGGCACGACGCCGGTGTGGCAGGATCTGACGCTGAACCCGGTGACCAACGCCAGCGCGGCGTTGAATGCGTATGGGCTGGACATCTCCAGCATCTTCATCGACACGCACGACCCGACTGGGAACACGGTCTACGTGACGGTGGAGGGATTCTCGAACGTGGCGGAGGAGGTGCAGGCGGTTTACAGATCGAGCGACGGGGGAGCGCACTGGGCGAATTTGATGGCCAATCTTCCCTCGGCGCCGGCCAACAGCGTGGTAGTGGATCCGCAGAGCGCCAACACGGTGTATGTGGCCACGGACGCGGGGGTTTATTTCACTACGCAGATTGGCACTTGCAGCCATGTTTCTTCCACCTGCTGGTCGGCGTTTGGAAGCGGAATGCCGGCGGCACCAGTGGTTGAACTGAGCGCATCACCGGCAACGGCTCCCGCGCAGGTGCTCACCGCGGCGACCTACGGGCGGGGCGTGTGGCAAACTCCGCTTTGGACCGCAGGCCCGAGTGTGGCCACGGCGACCGCCAGCCCCGCGTCGCTGACCTTTGCGAGCCAGGTGTTCGGAACCGCCAGCAGCACGCAGACGGTGACCCTGACGAACACGGGCAGCGTAGCCCTGACGCCCACGGCGATGGCGATGAGCGGGGACTTCAGCGAGACCGACAACTGCCAGAATACGACCGTGGCGGCGGGCGGGAGCTGCACGATCCAGGTGACGTTTACGCCCACCGCGACCGGCAGCCGGACGGGCCAGATGACGATCAGCGCCAACGTGACCGGCGGGCAACTGACGGTGGCGCTGAGCGGGACAGGCACTGTGGCGGGAGTGGTGACGCTGACCCCCGCCAGCGTGGACTTCGGCCGGGTGGAGGTGGGGACGACTTCCGCTCCGTTGCAGGTGGAGGCGGGTAACAGCAGCGGAACAGCGGTGCCTATCACGAGCATCACCATCACCTCTCCCTTCACGATCGCGAGCAACGCGTGCGGCACAAGTGCGCTGGCGGCGGACACCGATTGCCAGGTAATGGTGGAGTTTGCGCCCACCCAGGCGGGAGCGGTGGCGGGAATCCTGACGTTTACCGATGGGGCCGGAACGCAGACCGTGATCCTGAACGGGACCGGAGCGGCTCCGCCGACCGATCTGCTGAACCCCACTTCGCTGACCTTTCCCGGAACGGCGGTGGCACAGCTTTCCGCGGCACAAACCGTGCTTTTGACCAACAGCGGAGACCTGCCGCTGACTTCGATCGTCGTCGCAGTGAGTGGAGCCTTTCAGACGTCGAACAACTGCACCACGCAGCTTACGGGGCACTCGGCCTGCACCATCAGCGTGGTGTTCGCTCCCAACCAGGTAGGCTCCCTGACGGGTGTGCTGACCGTCTCCGATTTACTGCGCACGCAGACGGTGGCTTTGTCGGGAACGGGCGTCCAGCCAGCGGTGTTGAGCGTGAGTCCGACCAGTTTGAGTTTTGCCGCGCAGCAACTGGGAGTGGCCAGCGCGCCGTCGACCTTGACCATCAGCAACACCGGCGGATCTTCGGCGGCGAATGTGGGCTTCCAGGTCACGGGCCAGGCCGCCAGCAGCTTTACCACCGGCGCCACCACCTGCGGAGCGACGCTGAGCAGTGGGAGCAGTTGCACGGTGCAGGTGATCTTTACCCCGGCCACGACAGGCGGGAGCACGGCCACACTGACGATCTCCTCGTCGACTCCCGGCGTGACGCCTGTCACGGTGCCGCTTAATGGCACAAGTCAGGCGACGTCCGGGCTCAACGTCAACCCAGCGCAGCTAACCTTCCAGGCTGTGGTTCCCGGCGGGTCCAGCGCGGCGCAAACGGTCACCATCAGCAATACGAGCAGCTATGCAGCCAGCGGGCTGACGCTTTCGATCACGGCTCAGTTCGGCCTGACACAAAACACCTGCACCACCAGCCTGGCCGCGGGAGCAAGCTGCACGGTTGGGGTGGTTTTTGAGCCAACCGCCACCGGAACGGAGACGGGGACATTGACCGTCACGTCGGCTTCGATAGCCACCCCGGCCAGCGTGACGCTGAGCGGGACCGGAGCGGTTTCGGCCGGGATCGGGGTGACGCCGGCGACGATCAACTTTGCAACCACCGGGGTGGGCCAGACCAGCAGCTCCACGACGGTGACGGTGACCAATTCCGGAACCGTGACCAGCCTGAGCGGCCTGGCGCTGGCGGTTCCGTCAGGGTTCCAACTGGTGAACAACACCTGCGCCGCGACGCTGGGGCCGGGATTGAGCTGCACGGCTGGAGTGGAGTTTGCCCCCACGGCCGCGGGGGCACAAATGGGCAACCTGACGGTGACCAGCAGTACGGTAACGACAGGCGCGTCGATGCCGCTGAGCGGGATGGGATTCGATTTCACGGTGACGTTCTCCGGATCGAGCACGCAAACCGTGACCGGCGGTGATAGCGCCAGCTACATGCTGGTGATTACGCCGCTGAACGGGTCATCGGGAACGTTTACATCCCAGTGCGGCACGCTTCCGACGAACGCGCTGTGCCTCTACAACCCGGCGAGCGAGACGCTGAGCGGCGGCGTCACGGGAAACGTGGCGGTGCAAGTGTCAACGGGGAGTTCCTCGGCGTCCTCCCGGTTGACGGGGCCGGGTGGTTGGGTCGCGGTTCCGCTGCTCTGCGGGCTGGTGTTGCTGCCGCTGGGATGGAAGGGTCGCAGGAGGGCTCTGCAGATGGCCGCTTTGCTGGCGCTGCTGGTGATTCTGGCGGGCGGAGTGTCCAGTTGCGTGAAGTCGGGCGGAGGATCGGGCGGGGGTGGTGGAGGAGGTGGCGGCGGCTCCGGTTTAACCCCGGCGGGAACCTATTCGATTCCCGTGACCGTGGGTTCGGCCGGCGTAACACACAGCGTGACTTTGACGCTTACGGTGGACTGAGAGACAAGGCGGGTCCTCAGCGGGCCGGCGGGATCGGGTGCGAGGGGTGGAAGCCAGGACGGGCTATACTCTATCTTCATCTTCGGATTTGATTCGAGAGAGGCTGGAACGGAACCCTGGGAGGGCCTGGGAGGAGACGGCCGGAGATGGAGAAGGCGAGCGAATGACCGCCAAAGTTACCGTGGAAGACGTGGAGCGCGTGGCCGAACTGGCGCACCTGGAGCTGAAGCCGGAGGAGACCGGCCCCATGCTCGACGATCTGAACGCCATTCTGGACTACGTGGCGGAGTTGAACGAGCTGGATACGGCCGGCGTGGCGCCGCTGGCGCAGGTCACCGAGCTGCTGGACGCGGCGGGCGCGGGCGGGCCGCGCGGCGATGTTGTGCTGGCTTCGCTGGATCGGGCCACGGTGCTCAAGCAGGCACCGGAGACCGACCAGGTGTTCTTCAAGGTGCCGAAGGTGATTGAACGGTAATCGGCGGCGGATGGAGTTAGGGCATCTTGGGAGATTGTGGGGTGGGGAGCCAATGCGCAGAGTTTTGCTTTCCACCCTTCGGTCGCCGCGGCGACCGAAGGATGGGGCACCTACATTTCAGTAACCACCCGCATTTCAGCAGCATTGAAGATGGTTTAGCGGACCGCGAGGCCGCAAAAAAGACCGGAAGAGGTTACAAAAAGAGGAAGGTTCGATTGTCCAGCGAAGCCAAAACAGCGGAAAGCTACGTTGAAAAGCCCAGGACTTTGGCCGAGTTGCGCGCGGAGGTTGCCGCGGGGAGGACCAAGGCGACCGACATGGCCGCCAGCTACTATGACCGCATCGCGAAGGTGAATCCGCGGCTCAATGTTTATTTGAGCCTGACCAAAGAGCGGGCGCTGGAACAGGCAGAACGGGTGGACGCGCTGGCGGCCAAGGGCGATCCGTTGCCGGCGCTGGCGGGGATTCCGGTGGGGATCAAGGACGTGCTGGTGATGCGGGGGGCTCCGGCCACGGCGGGGTCGAAGATTCTGCAGGGTTACCGGCCTCCGTATGACGCCACGGCGGTGACGCGGCTGGAGGCGGCCGGCGCGGTGCTGCTGGGCAAGCTGAACTGCGACGAGTTTGCCATGGGCTCCTCGAACGAGAATTCGGCTTATGGACCGGTGCGCAATCCGGTGGACCCGGAGCGGGTTCCGGGAGGATCGAGCGGGGGGTCGGCGGCCGCCGTGGCGGCCAACCTGGCCGTGGCTACGCTGGGATCGGATACCGGCGGATCGATTCGGCAGCCGGCGAGTTTTTGCGGGGTGGTGGGCGTCCTGCCAACGTGGGGCCGCGTCTCGCGATACGGGCTGATCGCGTTTGCCTCGTCGCTGGACCGGGTGGGACCGTTTGCCGGGAATGTGCGGGACGCCGCCACGCTGCTGGGGGTGATTGCGGGGCACGATCCCAAGGATGCGACCAGCTCGGCGGCGCCGGTCGAGGATTATGCGGCCGAAAGCGACAAACCGGTGGAGGGGCTGCGCATTGGGGTTCCCGCGGAGTACTTCGGCGAGGGGTTGGACGCAGAGGTGCGGGCGGCCATCGAGCGGGGGATTGATTCGTTAAAGGCCGCCGGCTGCGAGGTGAAGGCGGTTTCGCTCCCCGCTACCCGCTACGCGATTCCGACCTATTACCTGGTGGCGACGGCCGAGGCCAGCGCCAACCTGGCTCGCTTTGACGGCGTGCGCTACGGCTACCGGTCAAAGGCATCGGAGACCCTGTCCGCGATGTACCGGCACTCGCGCGACGAGGGGTTTGGCGCCGAGGTAAAGCGGCGGATTCTGCTGGGGACGTACGCGCTGAGCGCGGGCTACTACGACGCCTATTACCTGAAGGCGCAGCAGGTGCGGCGGCTGCTGGCCGAGGAGTATCTGCGGGCCTTTGCCGAGGTGGACGCGATTGTGACGCCGACCGCGCCTACGGCGGCGTTCAAGCTGGGCGAGAAGACGGGCGATCCGCTGGCCATGTATCTGGCCGACATTTACACGGTGACGGCTAGCCTGGCGGGGATTTGCGGGGTGACGGTGCCCTGCGGCGCGACGCAGGCGGGTTTGCCGGTGGGGATGCAGGTGCTGGCCGCGCATCTGAATGAAGGAACGGCGTTTCGCGTAGCGCGGGCCGTGGAGGCAGCACAAAGTTAGAGGCAGCACAAAGTTAGAGGTTTGATGAAAGAGGCGCAGGGGATGGTCAGGGCCTGGCCTCAGGGGATCCGCCGCGGCGGACTCCCGTTGATTTGCAGCACTCTTGTACGAGCTGAGGCTCGTACGTTGCGTTCTCCGACAGATCTGCGCCAACTCTCTGAGGAGCGGGCGGCATGAGAATCTGTGGGCGGATTGCGGTTGTGGCTATTATGGCGGCGGTGCTTGCTTTCTGTACGGAGGCGGAAGCGGCGGCGCGCAAGGAGCACACGGTGGGTGTGGGCGCGGTGCGGCGCGTGCCGTACTCGAAGGCCGGCGACCCGGCCGGCGCGGCTGCGGGCGAGGACGCGCTGAAGATTCGCGCGCTGCTGGTGGACGGCGCGGTGAAGGAATGGACCACCGGCGACGCCCACGATGTGACCGACCGGAGCTTTGTAGTGCGGCGGGTGATGCGGCTGAACGACGCCTTGCCGGGTGAAAAGCCTGCGCCCAGTGACAAGCAGGGGCACTGGGTTTGGCAGCGGGGGCCGTGGCTTCTGGTGGACCGCGTGACGGGGCATTTCGTGGCGCTGAAGCTGCCGGACTACGACCCCGGCGTGAGCCAGGTGAGCTGGTTCCGGGACTATGGGGCCTACTGCGGTGTGACGGCCAGCGGGAAGAGCTTGTATGCCGTGGTGGCGCAGGTGGCGGCGCGCAAGGCGGTACTCGCTAAGAAGCTGGCGGCCTTCGATCCGGAGAATCACCCGGACCCGCCTTGCGGCGCGGCGGAGTGGCAGCGGGAGCCGCTGCGGATTACGTTCCATCCTGTCGGCAAGGACGGAGTGAGCTTCGACATCGTTCCCGGTTCGGCGGTGCTGGTGGAGGATTCGGGCGATGAGCCAGAGACTTCCGCGCCGGCTGTGGAAGTCAAGCCGAATTAGCGGGTCAGCGGGTTAGTGAGTTAGCCAATCAGCAGGCCAGCGAGTTAGCAAGTCTGCAAGTTAGCAAGTCAGCGGATGAACGAGCTGACTCACTACCTTGACTTCAATAAGTCGATATAACTTCGCCAAAGAGCGGCGAGCGCGGTCCATTGATCGTCGGATGGGCTCTCCTGGGTAGATTCGGTGCGGGTGACAAAGTAGAGAGCGGGAATGCCGATGGTGGGCTGCGCCTGCATGTAAGCCCACCAATCCTTGAGGGTGGTGGAGGAGGCGTTGTCAGTGTCTACCAGCGGCCAGCCGGAGATGTGGGCGATGCCCGCGCGGAGGCGCAGAACGTTGGGAACGTTGCGGGTGGCATACCAGATGTCGTTGAGGCGGATCAGGTCGGAAGATTCGCGGAAGAGGGCATTGACGGTTTGGGTTTCGACCATGGCGTCGGGCTTCCATTTATGGGTTTCGCTATAGAGGATCCACTGGAAGCGGCGGACGAACTCGATGCCGGTGGCGGGGCCGGTGAGTGGCAGGCCGGGAGCAGCGGGCGCGCCGACCCAGTCTTCCTTGAAGCCGTCGATGCCGATGTCCTGGACCAGGTGGCGGATGCGCGGGCGGAGATAGGCTTCATACGCCGGGCTGCCTGCGTCGGCAGTTACGCACTTCCCCTGAGCGGTGACGCAGAGCGAGGGGGGAAGACCGTCGGTTTGAGCTACAGGAATCCACAGGAGGACGTGGCGGCCTCTGGCGTGCTGCGCGGCGACAAAGCCCTTCAGGTCAGGCCATTTTTTCTCGTCGACTTCAAAGGTTCCATAGGCTTGCTGCCACTTGTCGTCGATGACCACGGTGCCGACAGGCAGGTTGCGGTCATTGAGGATGGAGAGCCATTTCTCATAGTTGGCCTGAGTGGCGAGCTTGTTGGGGGCCTCGCCTTTCGGGACCGATTCGACGGTCTGCTCGGCCCACCCGCAGAAGATGGGCAGGTGGTGCCAGTAAACGTCTTTGGCCGCCGGTTGCGTGGAGAAGCCGCTCTTGTCGAGCCATTCGGTGTAGGCCTGGAGGGCGTCGAGCGGGTCGTATGCAAAGGTGATGGCAAGGACGGGCGAGGCGAAGTCCCCGTCGAGGGGGCGGTAGCCCATGTAGTCGACGAAGAAGGAGGCGCCGGCATAGCGCGAGCCGGTGTATTCGAGAGCCGGGAACTGATATTCGCCGGGATGGGCGCCGATGCCGATGCCGGTCCAGGTTTTGTCCATGTGGAAGGCGAGAAAAAGGGGCGGCGGGGCGAAGATTCCGGTGATTCGCTCGGGGCGGAAGTCCTGCTCGGAGTCCTGCTGGCGGTCCACGCTGAAGCCGAGGATCTGCGGCATGGCGATGTTGAATTCGAACTGGTTGGCGTGGTTGGGGTTGGGGGCAAAGTAACGGTCGGCGTAGAGAGTCGCGTCCCAGACGTGACCGTCGGTAGTGCCTTTGTCCCAGCGGTTGGAGACGCCATTGGAAAGGAAATAATTCCGGCCGAGCTTGCCGTGGCCCGCGGCAAACTGCTGAAACTCGATGTGGTCGGGAAAGAATCGCCACTCAAAGCGGCGGCCGGTCCAAAGCGTGCTTTGAGCGGTGGCGCTCAGTTCCCAGGAGCCGCTGCCGGTTTCGCGGAAGGAGAATTCAATTCCGGAGAGGTGCTCTTCCTGGGTGTCGGAGGCGAGGCCTGCGACGATGGGAACTTCGAAGACCGCCTGGTGGTCGCGCTCGATGGTCAGCCAAGGCGGATTGCCGGGCTCAACCGCGACGGAATACAGGGGCATTTGGATGAAATGGGGGGGCTGGGCGATGCCGTGGAGCGAAGCGGCAGGGAAAAGCAGAATCGTTAAGAAGGACTGGCGGAACGATGAGTGCATGGAAAGCTTCCTGGACGGCAGATGGAAGGCATACTATGCGCCATGGATGGCGGCTGTCCATGGGCCGGAGCGGTGCGAATTTGCCGGATGAAGCCGGGTTGACGGTGACGGCGCGCCTTGACACGCAACAGGCCGCGCGTTTCTTATCATCATAGGCATTCCTTTGGAATCCGGGCGGAGGGAGCACCGGGGAACGGTGCGACCTAAGAAACAGGACGCCCAGATTGGGGTTCCGGGAGAAGGCCGTGTCGAACAGGAAGCAGACGGCAGTTGGGTTTCAGGTAGGCAGGCGGGCGTGGGACTGGAAACGGAGTCCCAACGGCCCGCGGCAACCGGATCATCCATCTCAGAGGTCTGGCCAGAGCGTGGGCCGGGCGTACTCAGCAGCCAGGAACATTCCCGGAGACAAATTCTCTCAGGCAGCCGGTTTGAAGCCGGGTGTGCCTGTGCCCTGAACGGCAGGAGGGGTTTGCGGCCGGGGGCGGACAAGAGATGATCGTGGGGATGAATGTGGGGATGAGCGTGGCGACGAGTTTAGCATTTTTGGCGGGTGGGCCAGGCGGAGCGGGTGGCAGTCTTCCCATGCTTCTGCCCTTGCTTTTGATTCCGGTTCTGTACCTGGTGATGATTCGCCCGCAGCAGAAGCGGCAGAAGCAGTGGCAGGAGATGCTTTCGGGCATCAAGGCGGGCGACCGGGTGACGACGGCGGGAGGGATCCGGGGGATTATTCTTACCATCAAGGACGATTCCATTGTGATTCGCGTGGCGCCTGACAACATCAGGCTGGAAGTGGCCAAGAACGCGATTGCGTCGGTGACCACCCAGGAAAGCTCTTAAGTCTTTGAACTGGTTTTTACCCCTTTTGACTAGAGAAACGGGACGATGAACAAGAATCTCAACAAAAAGATTGCCCTGATCGTAGCGGTCCTGGTGATTTTCGTATACGGCATCTTCCGGGTGCCGTCGGGGCTGAGCGGCAAGGCCCTGATGGAGGCCATGGGCCAGAATATTCACCTCGGGCTGGACCTGCGCGGCGGGGCTCACCTGATTTTGCAGGTGGTGGTCGAAGAGGCGGTGAGCGCCGAAACCGACAATACCGTGGGGCGGATCCAGCAGGACCTGAAGACGGCCAACCTGACCTTTACGCAGGTGTACAAGCCCGATCCGGCCAAGCCAAATCTGATTCAGTTGGAAGGTACGACGCAGGCCCAGGCGAGCACGGTGCGGTCGACGCTGGATACGAAGTATTCCAATGAATACGATCTGACAGGCGGCGGTGCGGACAACACCTGGACGCTGACGATGAGGCCGACGGTCGAGGCGGCTCTGGAAGAGAAGACCGTTCAGCAGGCGATCGAGACGATTCGCGACCGCGTGGACACTCTGGGCGTGAGCGAGCCGGTGATCGATGAATACGGGCTGGGGAAATACCAGATCCTGGTGGAGCTGCCGGGCATCTCCGATCTGGACCAGGTGAAGAACATCATCAAGTCCACGGCGCGGCTGGAGATTCACGCCGTGGTGGGCGGCCCTTACAAGGACGAGCCGGAGGCGACGGCCAGCACGGGCGGCGCGATTCCGCCGGACGAGATGATGGTGCACGGTTCGGGGAACCTGGCGACGGGCTCGGATGCGGACGCTGTGTATGTGCTGCGCCGCATCTCGGTGGTGGCCGGCAGCGACTTCCGCTCCGCCGATCCGGGCACGGACCAGAACGGACGCCGGAACGTCCGCTTCACGCTGACCAACGAGGCCGGCGACAAGTTCTACGAATATACCAGCAAGAACGTGGGCCAGAGCATGGCGGTGGTGATGGGCGGCCGGGTGCGCGAAGTGGCGACGATTCAGAGCGCGATTCGCGATTCCGGCGAGATCGTAGGCAGTTTTACGCCGGACGAAGTGGCAATCCTGTCGAAGATGCTGCGCACCGGGGCGCTGCCGGCCTCGCTGAACGAGATTGAAACCCGCACCGTGGGCGCGTCGCTGGGCCAGGACTCCATTCGCGAGGGGGTTACGGCGGCCATCGTGGGCGTTCTGGTGGTGATGGCGTTCATGCTCTTCTATTACCGGGCCTCGGGCATCAACGCCGACCTGGCGCTGTTCTTGAACCTGGTGATTCTGCTGGGGTTCCTGGGCTTTTCGGGAGCCACGCTGACCTTGCCGGGCATCGCTGGAGTGATTCTGACCATCGGCATGGGCGTGGACTCGAACGTGCTGATCTTCGAGCGCATCCGCGAAGAGGTGCGGTCCGGCAAGGTGCCGGCAGCGGCGGTGGACCAGGGCTTTGCCCGCGCCTGGACCACCATCCTGGACACGCACGTGACGACGATCGTGTCGGCCGCCATTTTGTTTCTGTTCGGCACCGGGCCGGTGAAGGGCTTTGCAATTACGCTCACCTTCGGTTTGTTTGCCAACCTGTTCACGGCGGTGTATGTATCGCGGGTGATCTTCGATTGGCATCTGGGCAGGTTGAAGTCCGGGGAATTGATATCGATCTAGTTGCCGGCAGCAAGGCTGTCTGATCGAAGTTCGATCGGCGGCGGAAAAATCGAACGCTGGAGCCCCTGCGGGGACCAGCCTCCAGGAAGTGGAGAGAATCAGTGGAATTGTTTCGTGGTGTAAATGTGGATTGGCTGAGGCTGAAGTGGTACTTCCTTGGCTTTTCTTTGATATTCAGCGTGGCGGGTGTGGTCTCGATGGGCTGGCACTGGGCGCACCCCGTCGGCCGGGTTCGAAGCCCGGTTCCGCTGGGCGTGGACTTCCGCGGCGGCACCGAGGTGCAGGTGCAGTTCGCCCAGCCTCCTGACATCGACGCGATTCGCAAGGCCACGGAGCTGGCGGGCATCAAGGATGCGAACGTCGTGAACTACGATGAGGCCAAGTTTAACGAGGTGCTGATCAGCCTGCCGGAGCAGACCAATGAGAGTGCGCTGGACACGGGCCGCCAGCAAATTGTGGATGCTCTGCACGCACACTACGCCAATTCTTTTGTGGATTCCGGGGTCAAGGTGGATGTAGTAGGTCCCACGGTGGGCCACCAGTTGGAAAAGCAGGCCGGGTTGGCCACGCTCTACTCGATGCTGGGCATGCTGGTCTACCTCTGGTTCCGCTTCCAGTTGATCTATGGCGTGGCGGCCGTGGTGGCCTGCTTCCACGACACCCTGATCACCGTGGGCGCCTTCGCTCTTCTGAACAAGGAAATCAGCCTCACGGTGATTGCGGCCATTCTCACGCTGGTCGGCTATTCGATGAACGATACCATCGTCGTCTTCGACCGCATCCGTGAGAATCTGCGCCTCAGCCGCCGCGAATCGCTGCCGGACGTGGTCAATCGGAGCATCAACCAGACGCTGAGCCGGACGGTGTTGACCTCGGGCCTGACGTTTCTGACGGTGCTCTCGTTGTATATTTTTGGCGGCGCGGTCTTGAATGGCTTTTCATTTGCGCTGGTGGTGGGTATTCTAATCGGCACGTACTCTTCGATTGCCGTGGCGGCGCCGATGTTGGTGGCTTGGCAAGACTGGCGAGCGAAGAAGGGCAAGGCAACGGTCCTGCCGGCCGCAAAGCGCGCCAGGGTGTAGGGATTTGAGTTGGAATTGCACTGGTTTTTGCAGAATACTTGGCAAGTAGTGTGCTGTTTTGATACAAGAGGAGCACACTTTTGTGGTACCGTTTTGATGCCGGGAACATTCTGAGTTTCCGCGGTGTCTAAATGGGAGTAACCGACACCCGATCCGAGGCTGGCCATGTTTGAAGATTCCACGTTTGAATCCGGAGGCAGGATCAAGAGCAAGAGCGGACCCTGGATGCTTGTGACGTTCATCGTCAACGGCTCCATTCTGCTGCTGCTGATCCTCATCCCGCTGATCTACCCTGAGGCGCTGCCCAAGGCCATGATGCTAACGGTATTGACTGCCCCTCCACCACCTCCACCTCCTCCGCCTCCACCTCCACCTCCGGAGGCAGTACACGTGGTTCACGTGCAGTCGGAGATGATGAACAATCAGCTGACGGCACCGACGCGAATTCCGCATGACATCAAGATCGTGGCGGAGAAGGAAGCGCCGCCGAGTTCGGGCTTTGGCGTGGCCGGCATGGAAGGGCTGGGCGGCAGCAGCGGCGGCGTGATCGGCAGCGTGTTTGGCAGCGGCAGCAACGCTCCCAAGGTGCAGGCCGCGGTTCCGAAGAAGGTCAACATCTCAGGCGGCGTGGCGGCGGGCATGTTGCTGCAGAAGACGATACCGGTGTATCCGCCGATTGCCAAGGCAGCGCGCGTCTCGGGCACTGTGGTGCTGCAGGCCGTCATTTCCAAGTCGGGAACGATCGAAAATCTGAAGGTCATCAGCGGGCCCGCCATGTTGCAGGGGGCAGCCCAGGATGCCGTAAGGTCCTGGCGATACAGGCCCTATCTGCTTAACGGAGAGCCGGTGGAAGTGGAAACCACGGTGAACGTGGTGTTCACTCTCGGTGGATAAGGAACCCTCTGGCTTCCTCCCGTTCCATTGGGCGGGGGCCTTGCTTTTGACCTGAATGCGAATCCGGAAAGAGCCGCATTCCCCAGCAACCGTCCGCCGCGGCGGATCACAGTTCACAAGAAACTCCTTAGGAGGAACGATTCAGTGATTCTCGCTCAGCTTGCACATTTCGCTTCGCACACGGTCTGCAGCCTTGCCTTCTTCCAGGAAGAAGAGCAGGCGGTCGGCTTCAGCCCCTTGCAACTTTGGGACCACATGGGATGGGCGGTACGCATTATCGCCATCTGCCTTTTTATTGAGTCGATCTGGTCGCTGGCCGTGATGATCGACCGTTACCTGTACTTCAGCGCCGCCCGCAAGCAGTCGCGCGAGTTCGCGCCCAAGGTTGCAGGCGCCTTGAAGGACAGCAAACTGGAAGAAGCCATCAAGATTGCCGATCGCAACAAGAAGTCCCACCTAGCCGAGGTTGTGACGGCCGGCCTGCAGGAGTTTCGTTCCTCCGGCGGTGCGCCCACCGAGGAGTCCATCGCGAGTTCGGAGCGCGCATTGGAGAGAGCCGAGGCCATCGTTCACGCCAAGCTGAAGAGGGGTCTGAGCGTTCTGGCCACCATCGGCGCCACGGCTCCGTTCGTCGGCCTGCTGGGCACGGTCATCGGCATTCTGCACGCCTTCCAGCAGATCGCCACGCAGAAGACCTCGGGCATCGGCGCGGTCGCCGGCGGCATCTCGGAAGCGCTGGTAACCACGGCCTTCGGGCTGCTGGTGGCCATCCCCGCCGTGATGACGTTCAACTACTTCACCGGTCGTGTCGAGAATTTCGACGTGGAGATGGACAACTCTTCGAGCGAATTGATCGACTACTTCATCAAGCAGAGCCACAGGCGCTAAGCGAAGGGCCAGTCGGCGAGAGCGGGAATTTGCGGGGGGCAGCGGAGAGAGTATCTCTTCTGCCCGCCGGCTTGAACCTCGCGCCCGGCGGGTGATTGCTGAGCGACGCCGGAAGCGATCCGGAACAAAAAATCACAGGACGGAGCCCCAACAATGGGAATCGCGGTTCGCAACGAAGGCAGTAAGGTCAACTCGACTATCAACGTTACCCCCATGGTGGATGTGATGCTCGTTCTGCTGATCATCTTCATGGTCATTACCCCCATGCTCCAAAACAAGGTGCAGATCGATATGGCCCAGGTGAATAACCCCACGGCCATGCCGGACGCCGACAAGGATGACGCCATTGTCGTGGCGATCACGCGGGATGGCGGGGTCTTCCTGGGGCAGAACAAGGTGGCAGTCAGTGAGCTTGGCGGTCTGGTTCGCGACAAGCTGGCCGACAAGCCCGGCAAGACGATCTTCGTTCGCGCGGATGCGCGGGCGCAGTTCCGGGCGGTTGAAGACGCCATCGATGCCGTGCGGACAGCCGGCGTGGACGACGTGGGCTTGTTGACGCAGAAGCGCGAAGGCGGCGGCCCGACCGTTCATTAATTTCGGCCTTGGGCTGTCTATCTAACGATTTGCAGGAAGCGAGGAGTTTTAAGCCATGTCAATGACAACTGGTGGAAGCGCGGGCGGCTTCTTAAACGAGATCAATGTCACGCCGATGATCGACATCCTACTGGTGCTGCTGATCATCTTCATGGTCATCGTGCCGGTGACGCCCAAGGGACTGGATGCGCTGGTGCCCCAGCCGCCGAAGGATCAGAAGCAGCAGCAGAATCCGACCGACCGAACCATTGTGGTGCAGGTTCTCTACCGCGCCGGCGCGGCTCCGAATTACAAGATCAACGAAACCGACGTGGCGAAGGCCGATCTGCTTCCTCGTCTGACCGAGATTTATGCCAACCGCGCGGAACGCGTGATGTTCATCAAGGGTGACGACAATGTGAACTTCTCCTATATTGCCGATGCCATCGATATCGGCAAGGCAGCCAACGTGGATCACATCGGGCTGATGACGCCGAAGATCATGGCAGGCCAGTAGCCGGCGGCTTTGAGCAGTTCTCCCTGAACGGGAAGGCTGAGAGGCGATCGACATGGGCCATGGGGCGTTTGTGGATCGCATCGGCCTGATGGCGCCAAGAGTTCAGGCTGGCCAATAAGGGGCTGGGGGATGAAATGCCCCGGCATGTCTCAGGGTAGCCAGCCCTGTCCGGGGCGGCGAGTTCCGGACGGAAACAGGAGTACAATTTTTCTATCCTGGTTTCGGTTCCTCCCGCCCGCGGCCAGCAGCATGAGATTCCAGGCGCGCAATCTAGAGGCACGACCTGAAGGAGAAGGATACGAACATGAATGGACCCGCACGTTTTACGGCGCTCGTGGTTGCCTTGGCCGGCATGGTGTTTTCCATGAGCGGGTGCAACCGCCTTGCAGCCCGTGACCAGTTGAACAAGGGAGTGGATGCCTACAAGGGCCAGCGATATGAAGAGGCGATCGGACACTTCCAAAAGGCCGCGCAGCTTGATCCGGGGCTGCCCATGGCCAAGACCTATCTGGCCACAGCACTGGCCCAGAACGTGGTGCCCGGGCTGGATACGCCGGAAAACCTGAAGACCGCACAACAGGCCATCGACATTTTCGAGGAGGTTCTGGCCAAGGACCCCAAGGATGTGAACAGCCTGAAGCAGATAGCGGGCATTGATTTCAGCATCAAGAAGTTCGACGACGCCAAGGCATTTCAGAAGAAGGTTCTGGCAGTGGACCCGAAGGATCCGGAGGCTGCCTATACAATCGGCGCAATCGACTGGACCCTGGCGCACGAGAATGCGCTGAAAGAGCTGGTGCCAGCCGGCATCAACGATGACGGCGAGGGCAACGTCAAGGCGCCCAAGAAGGTGCTTGAGGCGATCAAGGAACAGAACGCACCGCTTGTGGAAGAGGGGCTGCAGTATCTTAATCAGGCGGTGGCTAACCGGGCCAATTATGACGAGGCCATGGTCTACCTGAACCTGATGTACCGGCGCAAGGCGGATGTCGACTACGCGGATCCTGGCGCAGTCAAGGATGACGTAGCCGCGGCGAAAGACTGGACCGCCAAGGCGATGGGGACCCGCAAGACCAACGAAGAGAAGAAGAACAAGGGACCGGGCGGCATCACCATGGATTCCAGCGGCAACCTGAAATAGACGGCAGCCGACCTACCCCATACAGCAACGGCCCTCGCCATTCGCGGGGGCCGTTTTTGTTTCTGGATACAGCCTTTTTCCCATCGCAGGAGGTGCGCATTGGTTCAGACCGGCAAAACTGTTTTCGTTCTTAAATCCGCTCTCGCAGGCATTTTCCCGCTTACGGTCTTCGCGTGCAGCGTGTTGGGGCAAACGGTGACTGGGGAAGTGCCCCGCCCCGCGCCGATGCAGGCTGTTCAATCGGCCACCGGGTTGACCGCGCACAACGAGCGTGAAGTGCTGGAAGTCACGGTTTGCGGCGATTCGCTGATACACGTAGTGGCCCGGCCGGCCGGTGCGCCGGCCTCGACAGCCCCGCGGCCGTGGATGCTCGAACCGGCGCAATCCTGCCCCGGATCGGCATTTCAGTTCAGCCAGTCCGGCGATTCGACTACGCTCACCACCACCCTCCTGACTGTTTCGTTGTCTTCACGAGAAGGCAGCCTAAGCTTCAAGACTGCCCAGGGCGAGGCGCTGCTCAGTGAGAACCGGAGCCTGCCGCGCACCTATATTCCGGTGGGGCCGGCAGGGCTTTACCAGATCAAGGGACGATTCTCTCCCGATGCCACCGAGGCCATCTATGGACTGGGCCAGCACCAGAGCGGGCTCTTCAACTATCGGGGCAGCACGTTGGAACTGGGCCAGAACAACACCGATGTCGCCATTCCCCTGCTGGTCTCCAGCAAGGGTTATGGAATCCTGTGGAACACGGCCTCGTTCACCTACGTGGATAACCGCTTTCCACTGGACCTGAACTTTGAATCGATGGCCGCCGGCCAGGTGGATTACTACGTGCTCTATGGCCCGGGGATGGACCGGATTATCCATGCATACCGCTCCATGACGGGCCATGCGCCGCTGTTTCCGCAATGGGCCTATGGGCTCTTCCAGTCCAAGGATCGCTACGCATCGCAGGCGGAGATTCTGTCGATCGCCAATCAGTACCGCAGCCGGCATATTCCGCTGGACGCGGTGGTGCAGGATTGGTTCTGGTGGAAGGAGGGGGGCGAAGGCGACCCGGTGTTCAACAGCAATTACACCGATGTGCCCGCCGAGCTGAAGACGCTCCACGACGAGCACGTCCACGCCATGATCTCGGTGTGGGGCATGATGGATGCTAGCGCAAAGAACTTCAAGGAGATTGAACGGCAAGGTTTTGAGATTCCGGGAACGCACGTTTACGATCCGACCAATCCCGCGGCGCGCGATTTTTTCTGGAATCAGCTTGTGGGCAAGCTGTTCGCGCAGGGGTGGGATGCATTCTGGCTGGACAGCGCGGAGCCGGAGGAGTACTGGCCGCACGTGGGCGACGCGGTTCTGCGCTACAAGCAGCTGCACATCGGCAGCGGCCAGGAATACACCAACATTTTTCCGCTGGAGCACACCGGAGGGGTTCAAGAGCACTGGAAGCAGGCCACCCAGGAGAAGCGCGTGTTCCTGTTGACGCGCTCGGCCTTTCTGGGCCAGCAGCGCAATGGAGCAACGGTGTGGTCCGGCGACGTGTACAGCACTTGGTGGGCGCTACGTCACCAGGTGGCCGCGGGCCTGAATTTTGCGCTGTCCGGATACCCTTATTGGACGACCGACATTGGCGGCTACCATCAGCCTTTCGACGGCGCGGCCAAAGATCCCGCGTACCAGGAGCTGTATGCGCGGTGGTTCGAGTACGGGGCCTTCTGCCCGGTTTTTCGCACGCATGGGCACCGGGAACACAACGAGTTGTGGACTTACGACCGGGTCTATCCGGCGCTGCTGGCCATCGACCGGTTGCGCTACCGGCTGTTGCCTTACGTCTACTCGCTGGCGTGGAAGGTGACGAGCGGGGATTACACGATTCAACGGCCGCTGGTGATGGATTTCCGGGAGGACCGCGCTACATGGGAGATTGGCGATGAATTCCTCTTCGGGCCGTCGATCCTGGTGAGCCCGGTGACGAAGGAACACGCCACGGAGCGCACGGTGTATCTGCCTGCCGGAGCTGGCTGGCACGACTTCTGGACCGGAGCGCGGACAGCGGGCGGGGCGGAGGTCACTCGCGCGGCGCCAGTCGAGCGGATTCCTCTGGAAGTGCGCGCCGGTTCGATTCTGCCGCTGGGGCCGGAGATCGAGTATGCGGGGCAGGCCGCAGATCCGATCGAGCTGCGCGTCTATCCGGGCGCGGATGGCGATTTCAATCTCTATGAAGATGAGGGCGACAGTTATCGCTACGAGCATGGAGCTCACGCCATCATCCCGATCCACTGGGACGACGCGAGCCGGACGCTTACGATTGGGGCGCGTGAGGGAAGTTATGCGGGGATGGCCGCGGGGCACACGTTCAACGTGGTGATCGTGACCAGCGGGCACGGCGTCGGGGGTGAAGTTACTGCGGCGCCCGACCAGGCGATTCAGTATGCGGGGGCGAAGACCGCGACAAAGTTCTGAAGAGGGATCAGCGGTCAGAGATCGGAAAACAGAGTCAGCAATCCGGCTTGGGTTGGCTGGTTCTGAAGACGGATCAAGCGGTGCGCTCTATTTTGCGCCTTCCTTGAGGATCTGGTTGGCCAGGTAGTTTTGCACCTTGGCCTCGTCGCGAAGCTTCTCGAAGTAGGCGCTCTTGAGCAGTTGCGCGTGGCCATCCCGGAGGCCCTGGCGGATGAGTTGCTGCACGCGCACGTCGGTCAATGTGCGCTGGCCGGCCGCTTCCCTGGAGATGAGCTTGTAGATGGCGTAGCCGATGGTCCGGTGCGACTGGGGGTCGACGATGGGAAGAACATCGGTGAATTGGCCCGGCTTGAGCTTGCCGATGGCGTTGTAGACTTCCGGTTCGGCATGCAACTGCGACTCAGGAATAAAACCCATGTCGCCGCCATTCGCGGAGGTGTCCTTATCCTCTGAATAGTTCATAGCCACGGCTCCGAATTCCTCGCCGCTGTCGAGCTTCTGGTGCAGGGTCTGAATCTTCTTCTTTGCATCGGCGTCGCCGGAGGCCTTGTTGTTTTGCAGGTTGGCGGTTTTCGGCGAAGGAGTTGAGGTGACGGCGATCCTGGCAATGTTATAGCGGGGCTCAATGAGATTGAACTCCGCCTTGTGCGCCTCATAATAGCCGCTGATCTCACCGTCGGTGATGTTGATTTTGGATTCGATCTCCTTGTTGAGCAATTTAGTAGTGGTCAATTGGCGGCGCAGGTCGCGCTTGAAATCTTCAAGCGTCTCATTGCGCTGCTTGAGCTGCTTGTCGAACTCCTCCTGTGTGGAGAGCGCCTTGATTTCCAACAGCTTGGCGTTGACGTCCTCGTCGGAGGCGACGACGTTGAGCTTGGCGGCCCGCTGCTGAAGGATTTCGTCATCGATCAACTGGCGCAGGATGTTGAGGCGGACGATTTCGGCCTGTTCGGTGGAAGGCAGCTGAGGGTTGTCTCCCAGGCTGGCTTTGTAGTACTTCTCCAGGTCCGGGCGGAGGATTTCCTTGCCATTCACGGTGGCAATGACGTCGGGAGCGGGGGAGCGGTGGCAGCCGGCGACCGGGGCCAACAGGGCACCACTGAAAAGGATGAGGCCGAGGAAACGCGAGCGGGCCGGGAAAAAAGATTCGATCTGCAACCTGGTGTCTCCTGTGGGGCCCAAGAAGGCCCCGGCATTCAAGGATAAATCGCCGAGCCGGTGAGGCGATAGCAGCGCAGCGGCGCTATTTGCCGGTTCCGGGGGGCGGTGGCGGCGGGTTGGCCGGCGTGGCTACCGCGGGCGGAGGATCGATGCCTGCGGCGCGCAGGGCGCGGTCGATCACCAGCCAGAGCTGATCTTCAGGGACGGCGCCGTCGACGCGCTCGCCATTGACGAAGAGCGCGGGCGTTCCCTCGACCTTCAAAGAGTCCGCTTCGCGAGCGGAGGCGCGCACCTGGGTCTCGTCCTGCGCCGCCAGGCAACCGTCGAGCCTGCCGGAGTCGAGTTTGGCCAGCGTGGCCTCCTGGCGGGCGATGCGATCCAGCGCATCAAAGCTCTTTGCCGGATTGCGATCGGGTCCGCTGATCTCCTGGCCGTGGGCGTGGAGGTAATCGATGTAAGTCCAGTAGACCTGGCCGCTCTGCGCCGCCAGGCAGTTGGCGTCGACCGCGGCGTGCATGGCCCAGGGGTGCAGTTCGACGAGCGGGTCGTCCTTGTAGATGAAGCGGACCTTGTCCTTGTAGCGCTCGAGGGTGGGCGGAAAGAGCGACTGGTGCATGCGAGCGCAGTAGGGACATTCGAGGTCGTCAAAGTTGATGACGGTGACCTTGGCCTGAGGATTGCCGCGGATGGGGCGGCCGGCCACGTCGATGGAGAAGATAGGGTTCTTGGCCAGGTCGAAAGTTTCCAGCCGAGCCAGGGTCTTGCCGTCGGTGGAGATAAGGAAGTCGACCACCGTGCTCTTTTCGCCGCGGGACATGGTGATGGGCAGCGCGTCGTAGCCTGCAATCTGGCTTGGTTTGCGGTCACCAATGGTTACGTTGTAGTCCTGGGGGACGTTGAACTGGGAGCGGACCAAGACCTCGATGTGGCGGTTGAGCGCGGCAGCGTCAGGAGAGCCCGGTGGGGCGGATGGGGGCGGGTTGGTCTGGGCCTTGCAGCCCGCGGTCAAGCAGAGCGCGAGCAGGCCAGCCAGTAAGCGAATGCGTGCCAAAATGAAATCCTCTCAGGAAAGGATACTCCAGCGGCCTCGAAGCGGGCCGATGGAGCGCCTGGTCGCCCTGGTGATATTGAGTTGACGCGCAGCAACTCGAAAGGCAACCGCTTGAGTGGGTGGGGGGTTGGTTTGCGGCTTGCCCGTGACGCTCCCAGAACTCGACAGAATTCGACGCTCGTGCTCAACTTTCAGGGCGATTCCCCGGTGAGCGACTCGGCGATTTGCACTCAGCGACCTTGGCTTACACGGGTTCTGTCCGGATTGCCGACGATCCAGGCGGAACCGATCCTGTACATCGAAAGGAGCAGCAGAATTCGAACGAGTCTATTCTGATGCTGGAATGATCGCTGACTGGAGTCACTGTCGGCAATGGCCCATGGGCAGTCAAGGGAAGTGGGCGGAGAAGCGGAATGTGGTTGGGCTTAGGTGTCAGCACCCGAACGTATATTCCTGCGCTTCGGAGCCCTTGAAAACATACCTGGTCTCAAACCTCAGCGGCTGCAGGGAAGAATGAAAATGAAACAGGGTGATTGACAACAATCTTCCACGCGAGTATAGTCGTTCTTCGTTGTATCGATGATCGATGATCCTATGCCGAAACGAAAGCTTGACCCACTACCCGCGGCCGCGTTTCAGATCCTGCTAGCCCTCGCCGGCGGCGACCTGCACGGTTATGCCATCATGCGTCAGGTGGAGGAGCAAAGCGCCGGCCGCATGCGGCTCGGCCCAGGGACGCTCTACAGCTCCATTCAGGCGCTCGCCGAAGAAGGTTTGATTGAAGAAGTCGATCCTAGTGGAAAATCGGAATCGCTCAATGAGCGGCGCCGATACTACCGATTAGCCTCGACCGGACGGAAGTTGGCGCGCGCTGAAGCTGAGAAGCTCGCCGATCTGCTGCGTGTGGCTCGTGCAAAGAACATCCTCAGGGGGGAATATGTCTGAGAAGATATACGCCTACCTTCTACGCCTCTACCCTTCGCGCTTCCGCGAGGAGTACAAAGAAGAAGCTATTCAACTGTATCGCGACCTCTATCGGCATGAGACCGGCCTGTTGCGGAGGACGCGTCTCTGGGTTGGCCTGCTGGCCGATCTTGCTGTTGGGCTTCCACAAGCATATCGGAACACATACGTATCCGCAGCATCGTCCCCGGTTGTGCAAGGGCTGCTGGGAATACCGACGTTTCGTCTTCTTGAGGAAGAGCCGGTGCGGCCAGGATCGTTCCTCTTCGGCAGTGTTCTGTCCCTGGCGACGCTCGGCACTCTTTCTGCCCTACTGAGTCATCCCACCGTCTATCGCGCCTGGAATGTATCGGGCGTCTCGAGGTCGCCGATCGAAGCCGTCCTCGAGAGACTGAACCGGCCCACGTCTTCCGAGCTGTCCGGCAACGAATCTCGGCAAGTGGACGACTCGGTTCCGAGCGACGGTCGAAAGGCGGAAGCGCGGAAAGCGACAACTCCTGCGGCTCAACAGGTGCTCACTCCGGCAGAAAGCACAATCAATCCTGCCGAGCGTCACAAAGTCATCGAATCGGTCGTCAAGAATCCGGAGGCAAATTACCCGTCCCAACAGCAGTCTGGAAAAGCGCCGAAGGCGGTACTGCGGAACGAAACGCACGGCGAGTATGATGCGGCAGTTGACGGAGCTGTCTTAGCTGCGCGCCGGACGCCGGACCTCCAGCGAGTGACACAACCCGCTGCAATTGAGATTCAACGAGCTACAATTATCGCGTTCTGTCCGCCTACAACGAAGGCAGGTGTAACAGATGCCGATGCAAGCGAAGCTCTGAGTGATTTTCAGTTCTATGCGGAGCGCATAAAGCAGCCGCTGAATAAAGCTGGCATTGGATTCCAGATACTTTACGCTCGCTCTTTTCGTATCCGTCTTGGCTCGGAAACAATCGTATTCCGTCCCAAGACTGATATTGGCTACTATTTGATTGCGCCGGGTAAAAAGCCGCTAATTGAATATGGAGTGATGACCGACTCCGATCTCCTGCTCGTCGCAAAACGGTACTTCGGCCCCATTGGCCTACACGACTGACGGCTGGTATTCGAGCTCCGGATGTATCACCGGCTACTCGGAAGCAATTCTCAACTCGCGAGAGCAGTGGGATAACCGGCCAATTTA
>PLGM01000080.1 GCA_003139795.1 Acidobacteriaceae bacterium
GACTCAAAATGGAAATATGGGGTAACTCGCCTTGCTGGCCGAGTTGTCCACTACGAGGGTCGCCAGGTTCTTGTTCAGGGCCGGCCAGGCGCCGATGGTGCCATCCAGCGTGGCAAAGATGAAAGACGAGGCCACGCCCGAAACCTGGAAATCCGTCTTCGATCCGTTGAAAACGATTCCCGTCGGTGTGCCAGGGCCGTTTGTGCCTGTCGCCTCGACCGGTCCGTTTCCGGCGGTGGGAATCACAACCTTGAGTGCCTCTTGAGTTCCGGCTGCATTATAGAGGGTCGACCAGCCGGTGTCGTTATCGCTGATCCACCAAGGCGAACCGGCGCTCCGAGCTAATCCCCAGGGATTGGCCAGCAGTGGATCGATGGTCGGGGCATGCGAATCGACTTGATTCGAAACCAAGTTTGTGAGGTGATATTGTGCTTCGGCCCGGGCCGAAAGCATGAGAAGAACCACGCCGAGGCAAGCGCCCACTGCGGTCCTGCAACCCTGCATATTAATCTCTCCTTAACGAAGTCAGAACAGAGGGGGGCCGAATCATCTGCGGGAATGAGTGGATAGGGGACTCTCCCTGAGCTGCTAAGTAAAATGGTGGACGGATTGCGACTCGGAGTTGTCAGACGATTGTCACCAATTTGCAAATCTTTCTCGTCCAAGTGGCATCGGCACACACATCCATACAGATTCCGCGTGAAGTGCAGTCCTCCGAATTGAGTCCAAGCCGAACAAGTTCGGAGGCGGTCACGCTTCAAGGGGCGATGCTCGGGCATCGGGGCCAACTCCTGCATGAACTGATAATCCTGGCCGGGCGTTACGAGAAGTTCGATGCCAGTTGCCTGCACAACCCGGTTTTCTGCCGATTCGCGCCCTAATCGACTCCAGTGAACCTCTGGCCAGGGTTGGGTCGCTTTCGTTGCTCAAAATATACCCGTTCTGCGCAGCACCATGAACATAGATATCAGCAAAACTTGGGCCCTGAGTGGATGGTCGGCTATCGGGACATTACTCCCTCCCAGCCGGGTTCTGTCCGGATTGCCGGTGATACAGGAGTTACGCACAAATAGATGCTGCTTACTCTCAGAACAAAGCGAATCCGGTGTCCTCTTAGCTGGTTCGATTCATTGCGGCCAGTACTTCAGGTGGGAACTTTCGCCGGGGCCGATTGTCGGATTCGCGAAACGGCGGCAAGTTGGAGTCGTTGGCAACCCGAACCCAACTTCCGACCCGACTTTCGATTGCTATGCACGTCTTCACAGGTACTTACAAGTGTCTGGCGGTTCCCGTACCCACTTGTAAATTGTTGAATGTACTGTTGCGGCCGTCATGGCATGGAAGAGGTCGCCGGTTCGATCCCGACCAGGTCCACCGACCGTTTCCTGTCAGCCGCCTCCGGGCGGTTTTCGTCTTTGGTGTGCCCTTCGTATCGTCCCATTCGAGTAGACCTGTGCGCCGCTGCTCACCTGAACTTCTTGCCGTCTTTCACGCGTACCGAGCCATCGCAAGGTCCACGATCTCCCCAATCATTTGGGTATAGGAGAGACCGGATTTCTTCGCGGCCATGGCAAACTCCTGTCCGCTGGAGAGCCATGGGTTCGGATTCGCTTCGATGACATATACCTCGCCCTTGCTCGATACGCGCATGTCTATGCGGCCATAATCGCGAAGCTTGACGGCGCGATAGGCCTTGATCGCGATCTCGGTGAGCTTGGTTACGGTTTCTTCATCGAGGTCTTCGGCGATCACCGATTTCGTCAGCTTATAGGCTTCCGTGTCTTTCTCGAATTTCACATCCTGGCTGGCGATCTTGGGCATGCCCTTCGGCAGGTTCGAAAGGTCAAGTTCCACAAGCGGAAGTGCATGTGCGTTCTCGTCACTGCCGAGGATGGAGGCGTAGATCTCGCGTCCTTCGATGTACTCCTCGATCAACGCAGGAGAATCGAATTCCGTCTGTAAATAGGAGATGCGCTCCATCAACTCCTTCACGCTGGTAACTACGGCAGCGGCATCGATGCCGATGGATCCATCTTCGGAGGTGGGTTTCACGATGAGTGGGAACGAGATGTCCTGTGCGTGGTCAATGGCGCCGCGATAGGCTGTCGCGAAGTATGGCGACTGAATCCCGTAAAAAGCGAACATCTTCTTGGCGATCGATTTGTCCTGCGCAAGAATGTGCGCGTACGGTCCCGCGCCGGTATAGGGGATATCGAGCAAATCCAGGAATGCCGTGACGTGCATCTCCTTGGTGTCATCGCCCGCATAGGATTCCGCGAGGTTGAAAATGAGATCGGCGCCACATTTGGCGAGTCCGAGGAGTGATCGCGGGCGGCCGTCGAGAACGTAATACGACGGCTCATGACCGAGCTTCTCCAAGGCTTCGAAGATCTCTTCGCGGTCGTCCTTTACCGGCTTCGTCTTGCGTTTCTTTTGCCCCTTGCGCTGGCGCGGCGCAGGAGCTTCTTCCTGCACTTCAGCAGGTTCTTCTTCCCACAAGTCATACAGCACGGTGACTTTCAACTTCGTTCCAGTCATGCGGCCTCCAATCGGAGCGACGGCAGCTGCCGGCACGCCTCAGGGATGAATGAACTTCCCACGGACCAGGTAATTCATTGAGAGTGCGGTTGTGTACGCCGTGAACTCCGTGAGGTACTCGGACTCGCGTCGAACGTCCACGCGCAGACCCAGGTCCTCAACACGCTTGCAGATAGCTTCCACTAGCCGCTTGACAATCGGACGTTGCACGCCGCTCCAATACGCGATCTTGTCGACAATGGGCTTGCGATGCTGACCCAACATCTCCTGGGCGGGTCGCACGCCCTTACGTCGCTTGGGGGAGATATTGAAGATGTCCGCCAGGTCGGCATCCAGGGCGAGTTCCTGCACCGGAACCTCCTCCGGCAGGCTGAAACGATAGAACTCGCCGACCGTCGATTCCATCTCATCGACGGTGATGTCGGTGCGGCCGCGACGCCGGATGGGTTCGACATCTCCGATTTTTCGCGCCATTCGATCGACGTATTGGAGCTTGGCCAGCGCGCCCCAATCTTTGTAGCGCTTTCGCCATTGCGAGCGAGGCGTGAGCCAGACCGCAAACGTTTCAGCAAAATCTTCATCCGGATGCTTNNAGCTGGTACGCGTAATTGAATGCGTGTCCGGCCTCATGACGCATGTATATCATGATCTCGCGAGCGTCTTCCAGGTCGTTCATATCGCGCTCAAGCTGTGCCAGGTCCGGGTTGGCCAGATAGAACGGAATGCCGATGACGGGCTCGCCAGAGGGACATCCCCATTCATCGGTGAGATAACAAAGCGGACGGAACTTGTGGATGCCCTTGGCTTCCAGTTCGCGATAAAGCTGCTGAACGAATCGTTCGAGCGGAGAACCCTCGAGTTTGAGCCCGAGTTCGCGAATGGGCTTGGCGAGTATCTCCTGGAATTCCGTTCGGGTTTGCTCGAAATTGCGCACTGGGCTATTCAAAGTTCTATACTACGGGACCAGATTTGGCACGGCAAGGCGTATCGCTTATGCACATAGTATTGTAGTTTCGGGCGGATGGCCGGCTAACCGGCAGACTTTGTAGTCAACACTTGCCGTGAATCGGGAAGACGGAAAGACCACCATGGCCAGGTCTTCGACCTCCCGACACCCCGGAATCATCCATTTTCAGTCCGACAGGTCGGATTACTCCGCGAAAACGCCGCAGGGTCTGCGGAATGGGGCGGGGCCTGGATGGCCGCGAAACTGTCAGTTACTGCGCAGCAGGTGTTGCCCTTTGTCTGCGAATCAGCTTGCTTCCAAGCATTTCATCTCCGCCGGGACTCAAGATGCGGCAATTGAAAGTCTGAAGCATTCCAGTTCGAAGCAGCGGGAAAATCAACCGAAAATCCATATCCCAGAGCAGCCGGAAAGCCCAGCAAACCCCACGAGGGCGACAAACGAATCATGGATCAATATTCAATGCCACAGCTGTCCGGCTACAAGTCGAACAGATTCAACTGGTTGCAAATATCGCCTAGGGAACCTCTGCACAAGT
>PLGM01000257.1 GCA_003139795.1 Acidobacteriaceae bacterium
AGAGAACCTGGCACTGTCCAGGGGCTTACTCACCCCGGAAAAATCAACGTAACAATGTGCGGGAATAGGAACACCATCTTCAATCACTTTCAATTGCTGACCCGCGCACTCGCCGTGATTAAGTGCCATCACACCAGCAGACTCAAGGCTGAGGGTCTCGGTGTAATAGTGCCAGGACGCTGTGGCAGTAATCATTGCACCGTTATAGACAGAGAGTTGGTTCTCATCCTTTGGGGTTGGCCGAAATGCCTGGGAAGTCGGCCTTCCATTCTGCACAAATGTAGGATGAATCTGACGGAGCAACTTGGTCTCAGAGTCCACTCGACTTCTCCTCGACCGTTTGGGCATCAAGCTGTTTTAGCGCCTCATTGAGATTGCTCCAGCCTTCTCGATTGTCCAGTGTAAATGTGAACTGCGAGCAGGAATCGTCTTTCAGATTCAGTGCTTGATATTCGGCCTGCTTGGTTTCAAGGTCAATCTCAAGCGAAACCTCCCAGTCATTCATAGTCCACTCAGCTTGAACTCCACCTTCGGCGGTCGGGTACAGATATGGCAGCGGTAGATCTCCGTCGAAATGCGCATCGAACATATCCGCCAGCCAAGCTATCTTGTCCTTATCTGGAGCATTGCCTTTGCCATCAAGCCAACCGTCCTTCAGTACAGCGATTTGTTCCAGTCGCAAGGTCACGTCCAGGGGATCAAGCGGGGTCACATGTTCAATTGATTCAAATCCCTTGAGACGATCTGCGCGATCCCTTTGGACAACACCTTGAATAAGAACAAAGGCCCCGCGATGGTAGCCTTTCATAGCATCCAGGACAGCGTCCCGATACCTGTCATCCAATGGAGCCTTGGCTCGCGTACCATCGCTCAGTTCAAATTCAAAACTGTCGTGAGCTTGGTCCGCCTCGTAGATTCTGGCTCGCAATGCACACTCTTCCGTCCAGGTTTCAACCTGCGCTGAACGAATCAGCTTCTTTCGAGTTTCTGGGTTAAGAGAGACGGGCGCATGCTCACGCGGAAACTCGATTGACTCCCCGCTTCGAAGGCTTCGCCCGAAACGGTCGAAATAGCTAAGATATCTGGGCGGCAACACCTGTGGACGATCATCTACTGAAAACGCGATTGCATTCACGATTTCCGTCCGAGCTTGTTCAAAGTATTTTACGTTATCTGGAGGAAAAAGAAGGGTGGAAGAAAATGCGATTACGATCGCCAGTTTTGCGCTTCCATCCTCGACGCCAGCGAGTTGGAGTTCTATGCCATTCGCAAAATTCCGCTGGGTTCTCTCGCGGTTGGGGTGTTCTTGTTTGAACTTCCATTTAGCGACTTCGACGAGCATTTCCTCGAGGGCAGAGAAGTCCTTAAGAAGTTCCAAGGGCACAGTGTGGCCTTCAAAGCGTTCGCCGCGAAGTATCGGCTTCAGGAATTCCTGTTGTTGCACTTTGATAGCCCATCCCATCTGGCAGAGAAGCTACCGTCGGCAGCCCCTTGGGCACGCCCCGCGCTGTCGACGCGAATCAGCTGCTAAGCACCTGATTGTATATCAATCAACTGAAGCATTGGCAACATCCGGAAAGGACATTGACTGGGTGTCGAGTACCCAGTCAATGTCCTTGAGGCCCTGGATTGCATCCTTGACAAAGGGGCATCTACGCCTTGGCCAGGACGCCGCCGGAGACACGCTCTCTTAGGATTTCGTGGGCGTGGGTCAGGAACTCGTCCAACGGGATTTTGCCGGCGTCTACTTCGGCTAGGATGGCGCGCTGGGCGGCGTATTCCTTGTTGACGATTCCTGCCTTCGATTGCAACATGCGCCAGGCTTTGCGGCGCTCTACGCAGAACATTACTAATTGACGGCTTAGGGCGCGGTACTCGACTTTGCCGTTTTCTTCCCAGGTGATGTAGACGCCGAAGTCGGGGATGTAGGCGCGGTGGCCGGGGGTTAGATAGCGGCGGTAGACGACGTCCTGCTGGGTGATGCGGACCAGCATGTTGTCGAGGTGAATGAGCTTGGCCGCGGCTTCGGGCTTGAGCTTCTTGAGGTGGTTGCGGAAGCGGGCTTCAGTGGTACACCAGTGGGCTACGGTGTAGCGCTGGGTTTCGCCGGTGGTCTTGGATTTGGTCTCGTACCAGTCGAGATCGATGGAGGGATTGCCCTTGAGGTCGAGGGCCTCCTGATAGGTTTCGCCGAGGCGGGGGTTGAAGACGAACTCGGGCGCGCCGCGGGAGTCGCGGACGCGCTGGGCCTGGTGGAGGGCCATGTCGTCGGCCACGCCGTGCTCGGGCTGGCAAGTGGTGAAGGCCTGGAGGAACATGGTGCCGCGGTACTCGAGGCCGTCGAGGATGGCGCGGTAAAGCTTGGGGGCGTTGGCCATGGAGACCTGGGCGACGAAGGGCGAACCGTGGCCGGCGAGGAAGGTTTCAGCCACAGTCTTCTTCTCAGTGTTCTTGCCCTGGGTGGCGGAGCCGAAAGTGTTCATGTCGCCGCCGCCGAGCATGGGCGTGGAGTCAGAGTTCTGGCCGCCGGTGTTGGAGTAGACCTGGGTGTCGAGCATGAGGACCTTGACGTTGGGGCGGTTCTGCAGCATGACCTTGGAGGTGTTCTGGTAGCCGATGTCGCCGATGCCGCCGTCGCCGCCGACTACCCAGACCTTGGGCAGCTCGACGATCTCCTGGTCGGTCATGAGAGCGTCGGTGAAGTGCGAGAGGTTGTAGTACTCTTCGGCGTCGATGACGTCCGCACTGCCGCCAGAGGATGAAGATCCGTCGGCTGAGGCGCCGGCGTCTCGCGTGAGGAGGATGTCAGCCAGGCGCTCGGGAATGACGGAGCGGCGGGCGTGGTCGACGATGAAGCTTTCGCCCATGAGCCAGCCGACGGTGACGCCGTCCTGGAAGAGCGAGTTCATCCACGGGTAGGGGTGGGGGTTGTTGGGCGCGGTGGAACCGTAGACGGTGTTGCAGCCGGTGTGGGCGGCCATGGCCATGACGGACATGCCGTTGGCGAGACGGCCGTCGACCGGTTGCAGGTTCTTGTGGTTGAAGGCCTCAGTGAGCAGGACCGCGGCGAGGGCCTCGACCAACTGCGCGTCGGTGAGGAGGCCGTTGGCAGTTTCATAGGCGGCAATGCGCGCGAGGGTGTCATCTTCGTTTTCGCCGCCGAGGCCGAGGACGAGATGTGCGATTGCCTTACGCAGCAGGGCGTATTCAGCGGGGCTGGTGGCCTGGAGCCTGGCGAGGCGGCCAACGCCGGTTTTCTCGAGGTCGCCGGCCTTCAAGACGAAGCGGTCGGATTTGGCGTGGAAGACAGGGCGCATGTAAGCCTCGGTTACGGCGGCGATGGAGCGCAGGACTGACTTTTCACCGCAGCCGGCGCAGGCGCCGTCGCCGGATACGAGGGCGTCGTAGTTGGTGCGCACCATGAGCATGTTGCGCAGCGTGGCGGTTTTGGAGTCGGCCGGGTTGGCGGCGTTGAACAGGCCGAGATACTTCTGCGAGGTGTCGGGGAGCAGATCAAGAAAGCCGGTGCCGGTCTCGTGCTCGGCATTCACTTCCTCGGTTTCGGCGACCATGCGGAGCGCGTTGTGGTCGCCGCAGGCGGTGACGCAGGCAGCGCAGCCCTTGCACAGATCGCTGACAAAGATGGAGAAGATGCCGCCTGAGCCGGGCGACTTGCGCTCCGGCGAGGAGAAGATGGCGTTCACCTTCTGGTAGGCCATGGGGACCTTGGCAATGATGTCAAAGAACTGCTGCTTGGATTGCTGGGAGAAACCGTCGATGGTGTCGGTGACTTCGCGGAGGATGGTGGGTAGTGGCGTGCCGGTCTTCATCTCGGCCAACATGCGCTGGCGGGCGAGTTTTTCGATCTGCGGCAACGCGTGCAGCAGATTGGTGCGATCGGCGGCGTCGGCGATGTAGTAAGAGACGGCGGTGGTGAGCAGGGTGCTGAGGTCCTGCGAGGTGTTGGGCAGCGCGGTGTCAGGGCAGACGGAGATGCAATCCATGCACTGGGTGCAGTTCTCGGCGATGAAGAGCGGGGTTTCGCGGCGGGCGACGTATTTAGAGGCCGTGTCGCCGGTGGCCGCGGCGATGACGCCCATGGCCGAGAGCGGCGTGGCGGGCTGATTGTAGCCGAAGTGGGAGCGGAACTGGGCGTCGAAGTTGGCGACGCTGGCAATCGGGGTGCGCCCGGCCTGGCCGGCGGGCAGCGGCGTGGAACGGCAGCCGGTGCCGCAGGAACCGCCGGCTGTGGCGAGTTCGAGGATGGGCAACAGCGCCTGGCCGCGCAGGCTGGAGCGGTCGGCCGCGGCGAGCGCGCCGATCTTGATCTCCTTGACTTGGCTGAAGCCCTGCATCATGACTTCCATGTTGGACTGGACGACGGCGTCACCGAGTTTGCCGAACTTCTTGACGTATTGTTTGTGGACGACGTCGCGGTACTGCTCCTGGGTGATGCCGAATTCGGTCAGGAGGCTGCTGACGGCGAAGAAGGCGCCGAGGAAGGCGTTGCCCTGCATGCGCAGTTGCAGATCGGCGCGGTCGGTGGCTTTTTTGGCGATCTCAAAGCCGGGCAGGGTGAAGACGCGAATGTTCTTATCGATGATCTGCTTGCGGGCCCACCCTGGGAGCCGCTCCCAGGCCTGTTCGCCCTCTTCATCGGACTCCCACACCAGAGAGCCGCCCTCGGCCATGCCATCGAGCGGGTTGCAATGGGTGAAGGCCTTGGGGTCGCAACAGAGAACGACGGTGACGTGGCGCAGGTCGCAGTTGACGCGGATGCGGTCCTTGGCGGCGACCATGAAGTAGCTGGTGGGCGCGCCTTTCTTCTCCGAGCCGTATTTGGGATTGGCGCTGACGTGGATGACTTCCTTGGGATTGCCGAGTTCGTCGCGCTCCCCGTCGCGTTCAAAGATCAGATCGTTGAGGTCGCCCAGGATGGCGCCGAGGTTTTTGCCGGTGGTGATGGCGCCCCAGCCGCCGATGGAGTGGAAGCGGACGGCAACCGCGCCGGTGGGGAGCAGCGACGGGGTTTCGTCGCCGACGACGGCGTAGGGGTGGTCGATGCCGAGGACGAAGAAGCTGACGCCGTCAGAGGCGCGCTTGCCGTCCTGGCGGGCGCGGCCGGCGGTGGCGAACTCGTAGGCGCCGATGATGTGCTCGGGACGGAAGTCGCGCGAGCCCAGGCCGTAGGCGCCGGAGTAGATGTGGGGCACTTCGTCCATGGCCAGGGCGGGCAGCCCTTCGGCGGCGGCGTGGCCTTCGGTTTGAATGGCCTTGGAGAGCGCGGTGCGGATGTCGCGGCCGAGCGGGTTGTCGCCGGAGAGAGCCTCGTCGGTGCGCTCCAGAATGATGACGTTCTTCTTGCCCTTGAGCGCGGCTACGACGGCGGCCTCAGGGAAGGGGCGAATGACGTTGACGTGGATGGAGCCGACGGTGACGCCGCGGGTCTGGCGCAGGTAATCGACGGCGGCCTCGATGTTTTCGGCGGCCGAGCCCAGGGAGACGAAGACGGTGTCGGTGTCGTGGGTCTTGTACTCGGAGATGAGGCCGTAGTTGCGGCCGGTCAGTTCGGCGAAGTCCTTGTAGGCGTCTTCGAGGAAGTGCAGAATGGGCTCGGCGAAGTTGTTGCGCCGGGCCACGATGCCCTGCATGTAGTGTTCCTGGTTCTGCACGGGGCCGAGCAGGATGGGGTTGGCCAGGTCCATCATCTTGGGGACGCGGCGGCGGGTGGGCCCGAACAGAACGCGCTGGCTTTCGGTGGGGCAGTCGACGATGTCTTCGGGAGAGCCGAGGTATTCGCGGATCAGCTCCGACTCGTGCTTGTAGAAGGTGCGCTCCAGGTGCGAGGTCAGGAAGCCGTCCATGATGTTCATGCCGGGAGTGAGCGAGAGCTCGGTCACTCGGCGCAGAATCAGCGCCTGGTCGGCGGCCTGCTGGGCGTCCTTGCCGAAGAGCATGATCCAGCCGGTGTCGAGCGCGCCATAGATGTCGTCGTGGCCGCAGTGCACGTTGAGGGCGTGCTTGGTGAGAGCGCGCGCGGCCACCTCCAGCACCATGGTGGAGCCCTTGCCCGGCGCGTGGTAATACTGCTCGACGCCGTAGACCACGCCCTGGCCGGAGGTGAAGTTGACCACGCGCTTGCCGCACACCGAGTGGGCGATGGCGCCGCCCTGGGCCGCGTGCTCGCCTTCGGCTTCGATGGCGATGGTGTTGTGGCCGAAGACGTTAAGGTTGCCTTCGGCATAGGCCTGCTGGAAGAGCTCGCCGCCCTCGGTGGAAGGCGTGATGGGATAAAACACGCCTGCGTCGGCGATCCGCGTCTCCGTATGGTAGGAGACGAGCTGGTTTCCGTTTGCAGTAACACGAATGCCTGGATAACGCGCAGCAGCAGCCATAAATCCCTCTCTGTGAGCCTTGTTCTTGTGTCGCAGTCTACGACCTGCGAGATCGCATGGATTCGAGGGAAGGCCCTCCCTTCGAAACCGCGCCGCAGTGCGTTACGTTGGTGCATCAGTCCGCTTGGTCGAGCGGCCCGGATTCCATGCTCTTGCAAGTTTAAAGGCCGGGATGGAGACAAGAAAACCCAAGGGGAGGGTTGGTCCTCAGCAAGCGGCCTATACATCAGTATGCGCCTGTCGGATGGAGACGTTGTCCCACTAGATGGGATTGGGGTTTGGCGTGTCTGATCGTGGTCCATTTCGCGGTTCCTGGCGCCGCGCAAAGGGTGGCCAACTGGTCCGATCGCCCCGCATTTCCTGCGCAGGTTGTATAGTGGGGGCGACCGTTGTGTCTTTGTTTGCACTGCAGAAGACTGCCGAACGGCCGGAGGGCGGGCTTGGAGAAGATGGAAAAGGGGAAATTGCGGTCGCAGGCGTGGTTTGGGGGCAAGGACAGGGATGGGTTCATCCACAGGAGCTGGATGCGCAACCAGGGGTTTCCCGGCGATGTGTTCGACGGGCGGCCGGTGATCGGCATCTGCAACACGTGGTCGGAACTGACCCCCTGCAACGCGCACTTTCGCGATCTGGCGCAGAAGGTGAAAAACGGCGTGTGGGAGGCGGGTGGGTTTCCGCTGGAGTTTCCCGTAATGTCGATGGGCGAGACCAACATGCGGCCCTCGGCGATGATGTTCCGCAACCTGGTGAGCATGGATGTGGAAGAGTCGATCAGGGCCAACCCGATTGACGCGGTGGTGCTGCTGTGCGGCTGCGACAAGACGACGCCTTCGCTGGTGATGGGCGCGGCCAGTTGCGATGTGCCGGCCATCGTGCTCTCCGGCGGCCCGATGCTGAACGGGCGCTATCGCGGCGAGGCCATCGGCTCGGGGACGGTGGTTTGGCGGTTCAGCGAGGCGGTGAAGGCCGGCAAGATGACGGAGCAGGAGTTCCTGGACGCCGAGAGCTGCATGAGCCGCTCGGCCGGCCACTGCATGACCATGGGCACGGCTTCGACAATGGCCTGCATGGTGGAGTCGCTGGGGCTATCGCTGCCCGGGAATGCGGCAATCCCGGCCGTGGACTCGCGCCGGGGCGTGCTGGCCCACGAGACGGGCCGGCGCATTGTGGCCATGGCGCACGAGGACCTGCGGATTGCGAAGATTCTGAAGCGCGAGGCTTTTTTGAACGCGATTCGCGCCAATGCGGCCATCGGCGGCTCGACCAACGCGGTGATTCACCTGATCGCGTTTGCCGGGCGGGTGGGGGTTCCGCTCAACCTGGACGACTGGGACAGGTATGGCCGCGAAGTGCGCACCATCCTGGACCTGCAGCCGTCGGGGCGCTTCCTGATGGAGGACTTTTATTATGCAGGCGGGCTGCCGGCGGTGCTGGCCAAGCTGGCCGAGCATGGGCAACTGGACGGCGACGCGCTGACCGTGAACGGGCGGACGATCGGGGAAAACGTGAAGGACGCGCCGATCTGGAACAGCGAGGTGATCCGCGACTACGAAAACCCATTGGTGGAGAGTGGCGGCGTGGCCGTGCTGCGCGGCAATCTTTGCCCGGACGGAGCGGTGCTGAAGCCCTCAGCCGCCTCGCCGCACCTGATGAAGCATCGCGGGCAGGCGGTGGTGTTTGAAAGCATCGAGCACTACAAGGAGCGGATCGACGATCCGGAGCTGGCCATCGACGAGACGAGCGTGATGGTGCTCAAGAACTGCGGGCCAAAGGGATACCCCGGCATGGCCGAGGTGGGCAACATGGGGCTGCCGCCCAAATTGCTGGCGCGCGGGATCACCGATATGGTGCGCATCAGCGACGCGCGCATGAGCGGCACGGCCTATGGGACAGTGGTGCTGCACGTGTGCCCCGAGGCCGCGCTGGGCGGACCGCTGGCGCTGGTGCGCGAAGGCGACTGGATCGAGCTGGACGTGGAGGCGCGGCGGCTGCACCTGGACGTGGATGAGGCGGAACTGGGGCGGCGCCGCGCGGAATGGGTGGCGCCCGAGCCGGCTTTCAAGAGCGGCTACCAGGCGCTCTATGTGAAGCACGTGCTGCAGGCGGACCGGGGCGCGGACTTCGACTTCCTGCTCGGCTGCCGGGGACATGCGGTGCCGAGGGAGTTGCATTGAGAACTTGTAATGCGGGCATCGTGGTAACCCACCCTAGCCGCAAAAATCCGCCGCGGTCCGCCGCGGCGGAGCGAGGGTGGGGCACCCATGACCTTACACTCTCCATGAAAATGTACTGAGCGGAATTGGCGCAGCAGTGGTGAGGAGCAAAGAGATGCAAGACGACAAATCTCACTTTGCAAGCTACCCCAGCCTTCAAGGCCATGTGGTGCTGGTCACCGGCGGGGCCACCGGCATTGGCGAGTCGATTGTGACTCATTTTGCCCGGCAAGGCGCGCGCGTGGCCTTCTTCGACATACAGGATGAGCCTGCGCTGCGCCTGGTGGAGAGTCTCGCGGCGGAAGGCTGCCCCGCGTCGCATTACCTGCATTGCGACCTGACCGATCTGGCGGCCCTCACCCGCAACGTAGAGCAGGTTTTGGCGGCATGGGGCACAGTCGACGTGCTGGTGAACAACGCGGCCAACGACGGGCGGCACAACCTCTCGGAAGTGACGCCGGAGTACTGGGACCAGTCGATGGCCGTGAACCTGCGGCCGCAGTTCTTCATGATTCAGGCGGTGCTGCCGGCGATGCGCAGGGCCGGGCGCGGGTCCATTATCAACATGTCCTCGATCTCGTGGATGATTCCCTCCACCGGCGCGGCGCTTTACGTCACGGCCAAGGCGGCCATTGTGGGGCTGACACGGACGCTGGCGCACGAGCTGGCTCCGGACGGCATCCGCGTCAATGCAGTGCTGCCCGGCGCCATCGTCACCGAACGCCAGAAGCGGCTGTGGTATACGCCGGAGTACAAGGCGGAAATCATGGCCAACCAGGCGCTCAAGCGGGACATCCTTCCGGAGGACGTGGCGCGTTTGGTGCTGTTCCTGGCCGCCGACGACTCCAGCGCGATTACCAACCAGAGTTACATTGTGGACGGCGGGTGGGTTTAGGACAGTTGTCAGAGATCAGAGATCAGAGATCAGGGAACAGGGATCAGTTGTCAGAGATTAGAGAGCAACAGCGAACGGCGTTCCGGCGGGGAGAAATGCTAAGGATTCGGCGGGAGTGGGGTGTCGTTGCAACAGTGGGTTTCGTGTGCGCGGGATTCTCGCTGAATGCGCAGAGTCCGCATGAGGCGGTTGCTCAGGCCACATCGCGCATCGCAGGCGATCAGTCCGAAGCTGCGCCGCGCTCGGCAAGCTACGGGCAGGTGCAGGAGCGGCTGGCGCGCGGGTGGAATACGTGGGACGTACACAGCGTGGCCACGCAGGTGCTGCTGCCGGAGGGGCTGGCGATTCACGTAGGAGTCAAACACAAGAGTACTCTGTACGGCGATGCGTTTCTGGGAGATGCGCTGATCGGCCGGCTGGACAAGGGCGCGGAAGTTGTAACGCCGGGGCCGCACTCGTGGGATGGAAGCTATACCAGCGCAGACTTTGCATGGAATGGGCACAAGTGGCGCATTGAGAGCGCACACGACGGTGCAGACCTGGTGCTGCTGGTGCAGTGGCTAAAAGAAGTCGATTTTGATGAGCCTGCCTTGGTCTTCTCGGCCAGTTATCTTTGGAACCGCCCTGGAACGGTTCAACGGCTGCCAGGCCGTATTAAGGCGCGGCTTGGCGCAGCGACCGTTCCGATCTACTGCACGTGCGAAACAGATCAAGACCGATTGCCGGAGGTCGTGGTCGACTTGCCGATCGGCGGACCTTATTTCGCAACTCATTCGGGTGCGGCCGTTGGCGTGAGCACCGGCAAACGCCGCACACTCGCCGAAATCGAAGCGGTCGTTTCAAGACAGAAAGCCGCGTACAAGCAGTCGATTGCGAACGCGGGCAAGAACGGCCCAATTGTGGACGCTATTGAAACGACGCTGGGATGGGACACGATCTACGAGCCGGAAAAACGCAGGGTGATTTCCACGGTGAGCCGCGTGTGGAGCGTGGGCTGGGGCGGGTACGTGCTGTTTGACTGGGATACGTTTTTTGCGGCGACGCTGGCGGGGATTGGAGACAAGGACCTGGCCTACGCCAATGCTATCGAGATTCTGCGCGAGTCCACGGCGCATGGCTTTGTGCCGAACTATGCGCGCGCGGGTGGGTGGAAGAGCTCCGATCGCTCGGAGCCGCCGGTGGGAGCTATCACGGTGCTGGGACTTAACAAGCAGTTTCACGACCGCTGGTTTATTGAGGACGCTTTCGAGCCACTGCTGAAGTGGAACCGCTGGTGGGCGGAACACCGCGACATTCAGGGGTACTTGGCGTGGGGCAGCGACGGCGAGAATCAGCCCGCAGACCTGGACGACAGCGCGCGAGGAACCCGCGCAGGCGCCATCCTGGAGTCGGGGCTGGATAACAGCCCCATGTACGACGATACGACCTATAACACGCAATCGCACGTGCTGGAGTTTGCCGATGTGGGCCTGATGAGCCTGTATATAGCGGACTGCGACGCGCTGGCGGAGATTGCGGACACTCTGGAGAAGACGGCGGAGGCAAAGGAGCTACGAGACCGCGGCGCCCGCTACCGGGCAAAGCTCGGAACACTGTGGGATGAGCGCACGGGCATCTTTCTGAACAAGGACCTGCACACCGGGCAAGCGAGCCCGCGGCTTTCTCCCACCAACTTCTACCCCATGCTGGCCCATGCGGCGACGGCTGCCCAGGCCCGGACGATGATGGAAAAGCATCTGCTCAACCCCAAGGAATTCTGGGGCGAGTGGGTTATTCCTTCGATTGCACGCGACGATCCGGCATTCCACGATCAGGATTACTGGCGGGGCAGGATCTGGGGGCCGATGAACTATCTTGTTTATCTCGGACTTAGTAACTACGACGACGCGGCGGCGCGCAAGGAGTTTGCGCGGAAGTCCTATGACTTGTTTCTGAAGGAGTGGACCGAAAAGGGCCACGTGCATGAGAATTACAACGCCATCACAGGCACGGGAGACGACGTTTCTTCGAGCGATCGCTTTTACCATTGGGGGGCGCTGCTTGGATACGTTGAGTACCTGGAACAGAGCCGGGACGGTGAACGAGCCCAGCCCGCCAAGTGACCTGGGGAGTTCTTCCCGGTCGCATCGCCGCGCGGGTGATAGGGTGGCGCGGGCAAGGGCCCACCGGAACTCCAATGGGGGGAATTGTTTGCCTGTGCGTAGTTTTTTCAAATGCCAGCAGACGCTCCGATGCCTTACTATGCTGCGGAGGTTTTTCGACCATGATTTGCGTTCTGAAGTTGCGTTATCGTATTGCTGCTCTCCTGCTGGTTTTTGCCGGAGCGTTCCTGTTTGCGGGCCGCGCCACGGCCCAGAGCGCTGAGGAAGCCGGCAAGATCGCCGCCAACCTGCAACCGGAGTCCCGCGCCGTGATCGAACGGCTCTCCAGTTTGCAAACGCTGCCCGACGGCGCCTGGAAGCTGCACAGCGGCGATCTGGCCCACGGCGAGGCCGTCAATCTGGACGAGAGCTCCTGGCAGGCCATCGCCAAAAGCTCCAAGGCTCCCAACGATGCGGTGTGGTTTCGCCAGACCTACCTGGTGCCGGAGACGCTGAACGGCTACGACCTGACTGGGGCGCGCATCTGGTTTCAGTTTCGAGCCTACGCCAACGGGCCGATGCCGCAGATTCTCTACTTCAATGGCCGCAGGGTGGCCATGGGCGACGACCTGGAGCCGATCGTTCTGTTCGACCAGGCCAGGCCCGGCGACAAGGTGACGGTAGCCATCAAACTGCTGCACACCGTGGACACCAAGAGCTTTGAGGGCGCAACCCTGCGCGTGGAGTTCCCCGAGGACCGGCCCAGCCCCGAGGACCTGCGCCAGGAGTTCCTCTCGGCTGCGGAACTGGTTCCTTCGCTGGCGCCCAACGACCCGGCGCAGATGGCCACGATTGACAGCGCGGTGCGCACCGTGGACCTGGCGGCTCTGGACGCGCACGACCAGGCCAAATTCGACGCCAGCCTGAAGGCGGCGCACGCCAAGCTCGAAGCCCTCAAACCGCTGTTGCAGCAGGCCACGCTGCACCTCACCGGAAACTCGCACATCGATGCGGCGTGGCTATGGCCGTGGACGGAAGCGGTGGACGTGGTGAAGCGCACCTTCGGCACCGCGCTGCAGTTGATGTTCGAGTACCCCGGCTACACCTACACGCAGTCGGCCGCGGCCTACAACGAGTGGCTGGCCGAGAAGTATCCCGACATGAACGCGGAGATCGCGCAGCGCATCAAGGAGGGCCGCTGGGAGGTGGTGGGCGGCATGTGGGTGGAGCCGGACCTGAACATGCCGGACGGCGAGTCGCTGGTGCGGCAGTTGCTGGTGGGCAAGCGCTGGTACAAGCAGGCCTACGGCGTGGACGTGAGGATCGGCTGGAACCCGGATTCGTTTGGATATACGTGGCAGTTGCCGCAGATCTACAAGAAGAGCGGCGTGGACTACTTTGTGACGCAGAAGATGACCTGGAACGACACGAATCAACTGCCGTTCAAGCTGTTCTGGTGGGAGTCGCCGGACGGGTCGAAGGTGCTGGCGTACTTTCCGCACGACTACGGCAACACCGACATGAGCCCGGTGCGGCTGAGCGCCGACCTGGTCACGGCCCGCAAGCAGGCAACAGGCGAAAAGGAATTGATGGACCTCTATGGCACCGGCGACCACGGCGGCGGACCGACGAGGGCCGTGCTGGACGAGGCCTTCCACTGGGCTGGGCCGGGACACTTGACGGCGAAGTACGAGTTCGGCACGGCGCAGACGTTCTTCTCGTCGATCGAGAAGCGGATTGCGCCGGAGAGCCGGGAGTGGAACTATCAATCGATCGCCAAGGGGTACACGGCGCCGCCGGCGGTTGCGCGCAAGGTGGATATTCCCACCTGGAAGAGCGAGCTTTACCTCGAGTACCACCGCGGCGTCTTTACCACGCAGGCCAACCACAAGCGCATTATGCGCGAGAGCGAAGAGCAGGTGCTGAACGCGGAGAAGTGGGCTTCGCTGGCGTGGCTGGATGGGCAGAGCTATCCGGGAGCGGAGCTGACCGAGGATTGGAAGAAGGTGCTGTTTAACCAGTTCCACGACCTGGATGCGGGGTCGGGCATTGGGATCATCTACAAGGAAGCGCAGAAGGACTACGATGTGGTGCGGTGGTCGACGAATGAGATCAGCGCGGGGGCGCTGGGGACGGTAGACGAGAAGATCGATACGCAGGTCAAGCATCCTGAAGCCGTTCCCGTTGTGGTCTTCAATCCCCTGGGATGGAAACGGCCGGGAGTCGTGACGGTCAAGCTGCAATTGCCTGGCGCCAGCCCGGCGGGTATTCACGTTGAAGAGTCGACCAGCGGTAAGTTCGAAGGTTCGGAATTGGTATCGTTCGACAAGCAGACGGGAGTGGCGGAAGCGCGGATCTTCGTCCGCGACATCCCAGCTATGGGATACAAGTCGTATCAAGTTTTCCCAGAGCCTCCTGGTTCTCCTGTATTCCCTGCGACTCAGACACAGGAGACCGCCGACAGTTTAATCATTGAGAACGCGAATTTGCGCGTTACCGTTGACAAGAAGACCGGCTGCATCACCGGCCTCTTTGACAAGCGCGCCAATTTCGAATCCTTTGCCCCCGGCGCCTGCGGCAATCAGTTCCAGTTCTTCAAAGACACGCCAAAGGACTACGATGCCTGGAACATCGATCCCGGCACGCTCGAAGTACCGCCGACGGTGATTGATCATGCCGATTCAGTCGCGCTTTCCGGAGTCCAGACTCCGCACCCGGATATCCGCGTGACCCGCCATTGGCAAGCCTCGAAATTCGTTCAGACCATCGATCTGGCTCCGGGAACCGATCAGGTGGACATCGACAACGAGATCGACTGGCACGAGACGCATGTTCTGCTCAAGGCAGCATTTCCGCTGGCGGCTTCGGGGCCGTTTGCAACGTACGAGATTCCTTACGGGACCATCGAGCGGCCGACTACTCGGGACAATAGCTGGGAGAAAGCGCAGTTCGAGGTTCCGGCCATGCGCTGGGCCGATCTGGGCGATGGGAAGCATGGACTGAGCGTCCTGAACCAGACCAAGTACGGTTACGATGCCGTGGGCAACGTGCTGCGGCTTACGCTGCTGCGCTCGCCCAAATGGCCGGACCCGGATGCCGACATGGGCCACCATCACTTCCACTACGCGCTTTATCCCCACGCGGGGACGTGGAAGGATGCGCTGACGGTGCGCCACGGCTGGGAGTACAACTACCCGCTGACGGCGGTGGTGACCACGGCTCACGCGGGGTCGCTCCCTGCCGAGCACTCGTTTGCTTCGGTCGAGCCGGAGAACGTGGTTCTGACGGCGGTGAAGAAGGCTGAAGACGCGAACGGGCTGATCTTCAGAGCGTATGAATGGGCGGGCAAGGACGCGACGGCCGAGTTCCACGTGCCGCCGGGTGCGACAAGAGCCACGGTTACCAACCTGATGGAGACGCCCGAAGGCAGTGCGCTCAAGGTGACCGGCGACGTGGTCAAAGTCCCCATCCATCCCTACGAGATCCTGACCATCCGGGTGGATTACCCCGGCGGCGGGCCGAAACAGTAGGGATTTCGGAGAGGGAGGGGCTTTGAAAGGGCGCGGCTTCAGCCGTGCCGGAGGAGGGCCAAATGCGGATGCGGCTTTAGCTGCGGAGGGAATGCAAGTCATTGAAAATACACTCCCTCATGGGCTAAGACCCAATTTCTCCTTTTGCCATCTCGTGGCGCGGCTAAACAGAGTCTGGCAATGACTGCTTCGAGGCAAGGGGCTGCTCGTTTGCGAGCTTGGCAATCGTGAGCGGCGCGGAGTAGGATGAAACGGCTTCGAGAAAAGGAGGAAAACGAGGATGGCAACAGTAGTCGGTCAATCATCGATTCATGACGCCCTTGAGACCCTGCACAAAGCGGGCGTCCGTTCAAGATACGACAACTACATAGGCGGCAAATGGGCGCCGCCAACCACGGGGCGGTACTTTGTGAGCCACAGCCCCATCAACGCGGAACCCATCTGCGAATTTGCGCGCTCCGGCGCGGCCGATGTGGAAAAGGCCCTCGACGCCGCGCACGCCGTCAGGGAGGAATGGGCCCACACTTCCCCGGCCGCGCGCGCCACGGTCCTGCTCAAAATCGCCGATGTGGTCGAGCAGAACCTGGAAACCCTGGCCCTGGCGGAAACCCTCGACAATGGCAAGCCCATTCGCGAGTCGCTCAACGCCGATGTCCCTCTTACGGTGGACCACTTCCGCTATTTCGCCGCCTGCGTCCGCGCGGAAGAAGGCACGCTCGGCGAGCTGGACAACGACACCGTTGCTTATCACTTCAAGGAGCCGCTGGGCGTCGTCGGCCAGATCATTCCCTGGAACTTCCCCTTGCTGATGGCCGCCTGGAAGCTGGCTCCCGCCCTCGGCGCCGGCAACTGCGTCGTCATCAAGCCGGCCTCGAACACGCCGCTGAGCATCATGATTTTTGCGCAGTTGGTGGGCGACCTGCTGCCTCCCGGCGTGCTCAACGTCATCAGCGGGCCGGGCGGCGAAGTCGGCAAGGCCCTGGCGTCGAACAAGCGCATTGCTAAGATCGCCTTTACCGGTGAAACCACCACCGGCAGGCTCATCATGCAGTATGCGTCGGAGCCCATCATTCCCCAGACCCTGGAGCTGGGCGGCAAGTCGCCCAACATCTTCTTTGCCGACGTGATGGACGCCGACGACAACTTCCTCGACAAGGCATTGGAGGGCTTTGCCCTGTTTGCCTTCAACAAGGGAGAAGTTTGCACCTGCCCCTCGCGCGCCCTCGTCCAGGAGTCGATCTACGACAAATTCATGGAGCGCGCCGTGGCCCGCGTGAACAAGATCAAGATTGCCAGCTCGCTCGATCCCACCACCATGATGGGACCGCAGGTCTCGAAGGAGCAGATGAATAAGGTCCTCGACTTCATGCGCATCGGCAAGGAAGAGGGCGCCGAGTGCCTCACCGGCGGCGAGCGGGAGCACCTCGGCGGCGATCTTGAGAATGGCTTCTTCCTCAAGCCGACCATCTTCGCGGGCAACAACAAAATGCGCGTCTTCCAGGAGGAGATCTTCGGGCCGGTGGTTTCGGTCACCAAGTTCAAGACGCTCGACGAAGCTATCGAGATCGGCAACGACACCGTCTACGGGCTGGGTGCGGCCGTGTGGTCGCGCAACGTGAACAGCCTCTATCGCGTTGGCCGGGAGATCAAGGCTGGCCGCTGCTGGACGAACTGCTACCATCTGTATCCGGCCGGCGCCGCATTCGGCGGATACAAGGAGTCCGGCTTCGGCCGCGAGACGCACAAAATCATCCTCGACCACTACCAGCAGACCAAGAATCTGCTCGTCAGCTACAGCACCAAAGCGTTGGGATTCTTTTAGACCGTACTTGTGTCCGGCCATGCGGGGCGGTGTGAACCGCTCCGCACGGCCGCCGCGCTCGAGCGGCTCCCCGGCTGCTGGTTTGCGAAGCCGGTACCGGTCCAGACGTGGGCCGGCTCCAAGGGCGAAACGTGTGTGTTTGTCGGCGCCGCCGGCTTTTGACGGCCGGGGCTCCCGGACTGGAGGTCCGCAATGGATGTTCAAATCGAGGTCTCGCCCAGAGCGGCGGCTCTGCTCAGGAAACTGAAGCAGCGCCATGGACCGCTGTTGTTCCATCAGGGGGGAGGGTGTTGCGATGGCAGCGTGCCCCTGTGCCTCATGCAAAGCGAGTTTCGCATAGGTTCGAGAGACGTGCTGTTGGGCTATGTCGAAGACACGCCTTTCTATCTCGGATCGGGCCAGCCCGAACAGGTGGCGCAGGCAGGCCTGGTGCTGGACGTAGCCGATGGAGACTCGGATCGGTTTTCCGTGGAAGCTTCAGAGGGAGTCTACTTTGTCAGCCGCACACGCTCGGGTGCGTCCTGCCGGAAGCAGGAGCCTGGCCCGGCCGGAATCTGAGGGATCGCTCCAGGAAGAGGCGAGCAACGAATCCGGCCGTCATCGCACCTGTGGAACTTGCTGCGTGCCCGCACCTGGGGAAAGCGCCATCGCAGACGCCCCGACCTGTTTCGAGGCCATGACCTATGGATCTCATCAATGAATTTGTCTCGTAAAGCCGGCTTTTCGACTGAAACCTCATGGCCGAGTCCGGTTTGGAGCATTGCCGTCGCCATCGGCGTCTCCCGGGGTCTACGCGGCTGGGCGCTGCCCGCGTACGCGGCCTGGCATTGATCGTGGGTTGCCTCTCGGTCTGATACTCGGCGATTTAGCGTAAAGCCAGAAACCTACGGGCGACATTGTCACTACAACCATAAATTGGC
>PLGM01000059.1:0-4689 GCA_003139795.1 Acidobacteriaceae bacterium
GGCTTCGTTCAAGTCGGCTTGCGGGAAGCGATTGCGCACGGATCACCGGCAGGTTGGAAGCTGAACCCCCGGGCTTTGCAAACAGGCCGTCTGCACAACGATCACCAGACGGGAACCGCCGTGAACGCGGGCTGCGCCAGAAATGGGCTGAGCCGAGTCGTCATCGGGTTGATTTCAAACCTCTTACAAGAATTCAAGGATTTTTTCACTCGGCGCTCTTGCAAATTGCCGTTGTTTCATTTAGTTTACTAACTAGTTAGTTAAAACATGACAGACGCCTCCCCAACCCGCTCCCAGGCCGAACGCGCCGACCAGACCCGCGCCCGCATTCTCGAAGCCGCGACCCGCGAGTTCAGCGCCAATGGCCTGGCCGGCGCCCGCACAGAGGCCATTGCCGAAGCCGCCGGCGTCAACAAGGCCCTTATCTACTATTACTTCCAGGGCAAGGAGGCCCTCTACGCCGCGGCCATCGAATCCGTGGCCGCGCGCATGGCCGGCACCAGCATGTCCGTACTCGCCCTGGACTGCTCGGCTGGCGAGCGGCTGGTCCGCTCGGCGCTCAACCACTTTGACCGCATCTACTCCCAACCCGTCTTCCAGACCCTCATGCAGCAGGAGATGATCCGCCTCCGCAAGGGCGAGTCGAACGCCATGAGCCCATTGGTCGAAAGGCTCTTCAGGCCCATGGGAGACAAGATGGTCGCCGTGGCGGAGGAGGGAATTCGCTCCGGTGAGCTGATTCCGGTGGAAAGTTCGCAGCTCATCTACGCCGCGCTCGGTCCCAATGTCTTCTATTTTCTCTCCGCCCCCATGATGCGGCTGGTTGCGGAAGGCGATCCCTTCCACCCTGCCGCGCTCGAGTTTCGCCGCAAGGCAGCCGTCGATTATCTGGGCCAGGCCATCTTCATGGACCGCGAGCACGGCGCGCGCGTAGCCGCCCGGGTGCTGGCGGCCACGCCCATGCCCCCGAGTATCGTGACCGAGCGTCCCGATCTCCCGCCTTTGCGCCAGTTCTTTCCCCGCAAACCTGGCGACAGGAAGGGGCAGGAGGCAGCGGTCGAAGAGCCTCCGGTAATTAATATTAAGTAAAAAGATTAATCATGCTTAATTTGTTGTGGCATACTTAGGTCGAAGGAGACCTTCGGGCGGCCCGGCGGACAAAGGGCAACGGAATTGAGATTGCTTTCCGCGACCGTCGAACGCTCGAACCGCAAGATCGAAACGAGCGTAACGAATTCAGATGAAGTGAGGCGCAAGTGAACGCACGCAACCGAGTTTTTCTCTTCCTGGGCTTGCTCACCGTCGGGTCGTTGATCTGGTACTTTGTCACCGTCCGGCCCACGGGCGACCTGCAACTGATCGGCACCGTCGATGCCAACGAGGTGGTGGTCAGCGCCAAAATTCCCGGCCGCATCCAGACCCTGACCGTCGACGAGGGCCAGGACGTGATGGCCGGCCAGCTCATCGCCATCATCGAGAGCGACGACCTGCAGGCCGCGCGCAAAGCCGCCGAGGCCACCGCCAACAGCCAGAGGTTCAAACTAGGCGAGACCGTCGAAACCGAGCGCCAGACCCGCGGCGAAACCGGCAGCGCCACCGTCAACGCCGAGGCCCAGCTCAGCTCAGCGCGAGCCGCCCAGGCCCAGGCCCAGGCGAACTACGACCATCAGCAGGCCGACACCAGCCGCACCGTCGCGCTGGCCCAAAAGGGCATCATGAGCCAGCAGGCCAAGGACGACGCGGCCACCAGCCTGCAGGCCTCGAAGGCTGCGGTCGATGCAGCGCGCGACAACGTCACCGCCGCTGAAGCCTCGCTGCGCCAGGCTCGCGCCCACGAGCTGCTCACCACCGTCGCCGAGCGCACCGTCGACTCCACCCGCGGCGAGGTTGAAAACGCCCGCGCCCTGGCCGAACAGGCCAAGGTCGAGCTCGGCTACTCCCAGGTCTTTGCCCCGGTCACCGGCAAGGTCAACGTTCGCGCCGCCCGCCAGGGAGAAGTGGTCGCCGCAGGCGCGCCCATCGTGACCATCATGGACCTGACCGAGACCTGGGTTTACGCGCCGCTGCCTGAAACCCAGGCCGACGCCGTCCAGCTCGGCGACTCGCTGCGCGTCGTCATGCCTTCCGGCGCTACCCTCCAGGGCAAGGTCATCAACAAGGCCGCCGAAGCCGACTTCGCCACCCAGCGCGACGTCAACAGCCGCAAGCGCGACATCAAAACCATCCAGTTGAAGCTGCTCATCGACAACCCCGACGAGCGCTTTGTCCCCGGCATGACCGCCGAGGTCTATATCGCCAAAAACAAGCTGGTGAAGCAATGAACACGCCCACCCAGCCCGACTCCGGCCGGCCCGGGCCGGCCATCAACGGCAACCGGGCACAGTCGCCGCACACCGCCATCGCCGTCGAGAAAATCGTCAAGCGCTACGGTACCTTCGAAGCGGTCAAAGGCGTCAGCTTTTCCGTCGCCGACGGCGAAATCTTCGGCCTGCTCGGCCCCAACGGCGCCGGCAAGAGCACCCTCATCCGCATGATGACCACGCTGGTCCCCATCACCAGCGGCAAGGCCATCGTCTCCGGCTACGACGTGGCCAAAGATCCCGACGCCGTCCGCCGCGTCATCGGCGTCATTCCGCAGGCCCTGACCAGCGACCCCGACCTCACCGTCGAGGAAAACCTCAGCATCTACGCCAAGCTCTACAGCGTCCCCAAGGCCGAGCGCCTGAAAAACATCGCCGATGTCCTCGAAGCCGTCGACCTCACCAAGTGGCGCACCGCGCAAACCAAAACCCTCTCCGGCGGAATGCGCCGCCGCCTTGAAATCGCCCGCGGCCTGGTCCACAACCCCCAGATGTTCTTTCTCGATGAGCCCACCACCGGCCTCGATCCCGTCTCCCGCATCGCCGTCTGGGAGATGCTTGATAACCTGCGCAAAACCCGTCACCTTACCATGCTTCTTACCACCCATTACATGGAAGAGGCCGACAAGCTCTGCGACCGCATCGCCATCGTCGATTACGGCAACCTCGTCGCGCTGGGCACGCCCGCGGAGCTCAAGCGCAGCGTCCCCGGCGCCAACGTCGTCGAAGTCCATTTCGACCGCGAAACCCCCCAGTGGCAAGCCCGCCTGGAGAGCCTCGACGGCGTCACCAGCGTCCAGGCCGAGTCCGCCGGCTTCTATCGCGTACTAACTTCGTCCGGTTCCCGCACCACCATGCAGTTAGTCGAGTTAGCCTCATCTCTGGGTGAAACGCTAACTTCCCTCAGCGTCCAGAACACTTCCCTCGACGACGTCTTTGTCCACTACACAGGCCGCCAGCTCCGCGACGAGCAGGTCAAGCCCGCCGCCTACACCCTGCCGCCCCGTCCCGGAGCACAGCCATGAACAGAATGTTCGCCATTGTCGAGCGCGAGATGCGCAAGTTCTTCCGCTCGCCCACCCTCATGATCATGTCGCTGATGATGCCGATTCTGCAGTTGCTCATCATGGGCCACGCCTTCGGCGGCAAGATCGTCGGCGCCCACGTCGCCATAGTCGACTACGATCACGGCCCGCAAGCCGTCAAAATCCGCGAAGGCTTCGACGCCATCGCCGTCAACATCAAGACCTTCACCACCGTCGAGTACAGCGACGAAATGAAGGCCCGCGAAGACGTCCGCACCGGCAAGGTCGACGCCGCCGTCATCATCCCCGCCCAGTACTCCCGCCGCGTCTACTCTCAGGACGCGCCCCAGCTCGGCTTCGTCGTCGATAACTCCGACCTGTTCACATCGAGCAGCCTCGAGTCCGAAATGCAGTCGCTGGTCACCGCCCTCACCGCCCCCGTCATCCAGCCCCGCCTGGCCAACACCATCGCCCTTGAGATCGTCGAGCTCTATCCTTATGTCAATTACATGAAGTTTCTGCTCCCCGCCTGCGTCGCGCTCGCCATGTATATCTCCGTGATGATCGGCGGCGGCATGTTATACATCGACGACAAGGCCCGCGGCGTTCACGAAGGCTACCTGGTAACTCCCATCACCAAGCTGGAGTTAGTTTTCGGCATGAACCTGGCCGGAGCCATGAAGGCCGTCCTCTCCGGCATCTGCCTCACCGTCATCGGCTCCCTCATGGCCGGCCTGGGAGTTATCTTCCATCCCGAGGCCGACCTCGAACTCCTTTGCCTGATCGTCGGCACCGCCATCGCCTTCAACGGCATGATGTTTCTGCTCATGGTCCGCGTCGACGACCCACTCACTCCTCGCGCCATGTTCGGAGTCCTCAACATGCTTCTGTTTTACCCCTCCGGAGCTATGTATCCCATCGCCGCCTTCCCCAAGTGGCTCCAGGCCATCGCCGTCGTTGACCCCTTCACCTACGTCATCCATGGCTTCAAAGCGGTCCTCTTGAAAGACGGCGGCTTCGAAGCCATCCAATTCGACCTATTATTTCTTTTCGTCTTCGGCATCGGCACATTACTCATCGCCACGCCCCTCTTCAAGCGAACCTTGTAAGACTTGTCATTCTGAGCGAGTGAAAATGATTCTGGAAAATACTGATTCAAATGAGCATAACTCCATAGAATTTTGCTGTGTAGGAACTGTGCAGGGCAATTGTGCAAATTTTGACAATTTGGCTGCTACAGGTCCCTTGGGCACGAGGAGCCGGGGTGCGTCGCCCTTCTTTCGAAGGTGAATCTGGGCCAATAC
>PLGM01000059.1:4759-4908 GCA_003139795.1 Acidobacteriaceae bacterium
GCGAAACATCATGCCCGAGCGCCCAGCCGAGCTTCTCTCGGCTGTCAGTGAACAGTTGCACATCGTAGCCTTGAGGCAGCGGAGCAGTGCCGGGCGCTTGGTCGTGGCTTCTGACAAGCCCTCATCCGTTGAAAAGCGTCTTGCATCCG
>PLGM01000237.1 GCA_003139795.1 Acidobacteriaceae bacterium
CCTGCGCAGAGGTTCCCTAAGTCGCCCCACGCACCTTGCGCGCGGCCGATGTTACGCAACTGACCGTCGACCTGATTGAGAGCCGCGGTTACCGCGTTCCCATCGGCAGAAAGATCGGACTGGAATTGCACACCCTCATTGGTAAACAGATAGATCGACATCGGCTGCGCAAGATGGCTGCCCTTCTGGCGGAGAAACCTCACGATCTCCTGGCGCTCAGCGGCGACCTGCTGGAAATCGACGTTGACCGTATCCAGCAGCAAAATGACCTCGACCCGATGGTCGGCCGCTTGATCGGCTCCTGCCGGTCGAACGGTTCCGTCGATGGCTTGAAAGGAGAGAATCTTGGCAGGCAGGTTGTTATCGAGAAGCGTGAAATCTTTGAGATCAAGGCCGGAAACGGGCTTTCCCGACTTGTCGGTCACCACAACATCGAGCTTGATGCGGCCTTCCACCACGTCGGGCGGCGATGCCTGAGCAGCGGACGCCGTTTCATAATGCGCCGCAGTTCCCGCTGGAACGGCGACTTGCAGCCCGAAAGCAAAGGCCGGTAAGGAAAGAAACAACAACAGACGGATACTGTGCGACATACCCATATCATTCACCTCATTGCAACCACAGCCCGATTCTCCGATAAGAATTCTACACGATCCTCCGCATGATCGCTCGCTGTAATCGCCGGTTTTGCGCCGTAATCATCCTCTGTTTCATTCTATTAAAACAGGACTTCCATTCTGCCGTTCAACTGCGGACCAATGTATCTCCATGGGTCTTCGTTTGCGATCTTTCTTGCATCCGCTCCAAAGCCAAAGGCGTGGGCGAGCCATGCGGGGCTTCCGCCCGGGCCGAAAAGTCACCGTTTGCACCGCTTCATGGCGACTTCACGGACACGTCATCATTGGTTCCCCTCGATAGTCCAGACTGCTTCGCCTTGCCGGTCTCAGGTAGGCTGGATGAAATTGCACCTGCGCCCTCCCGCACAAAATAGAAACGGTCTGCAACCAGATTGGTCAACGTTTCCACTTTCCCATCCGGCCATAAGACAACGGCCTCATCCACCCGCTGATGGTCGCTCAGGCCAAAGTGGATCCGGAGGTCGCTCTGCGATAGGTAGCTGCCGCCGCTGATCACTTCGCCAAGCTGTACCAAGTCGCCCGCTGTCGCTCTCACGCGCGCACTCAAAGCCAGGCGATTGCTCTTAACGCCCTCTAGCTGAAAGCTGATCCAGTGGTTTTGAGGGCCGCCCTCCGGACGCAGAATCATCGGTTGACCTTTCAGATTTTCAACGACCGCTTCGAGCTTGCCGTCGTTGAATAGATCGCCGATTGCCATCCCACGGCTAACCTGCGGAATCTGGATCGCGGCCCCCGCCAACTTACTGATGTTCTTGAACGTTCCATTGCGCTGATTCAAAAACAGCAACTTCGGCTCAAGGTATTTCAGACCCGTACCGATCTCATCTACCTGTGGATACACATGCCCGTTGACAATGAAGATGTCCTGCCAGCCGGCGTTGGCGAAATCCACAAAGGCGTCGCCCCACCCCACATACCCTCGAGTTCCCCTCCCAATTCCCGAGGGCACCGAGACATCCGTAAAGCTCATTCCGCCGTCATTTCGATAAAACGCGGCGTACTCGTTGTCGAAGTGGGAGATCAACAGCGACATGCGCCCGGTGTGCATATAATCGCACAGGGCAATACCCATGTTGGCCTGCCTTGCGCCGCTTTCGCTCAACCCTACGCCTGAAGGGAAGCTGACATCTTCGAAAGCGCCCCGGCCATTGCCCTGGTAAAGATAGTTCGGCTGGCCGTCGTTGGTGACAAACAGATCGAGTTTGCCGTCGTTGTCAAAGACCGACCAGATTGCCGTCAGCCCATAACGGTGTTCCTCGTCCCCCACGCCGGATTTCTTTGAAACATCGGTAAAGGTTCCATTGCTGTTATTGTGATAAAGGCTGTCGGGAGATCCCTTAAGACCGCGTGGCCCACACTGCACATCGATGCCCACGTATCTGCATGACTCGCTGGATCCGAATGCCGCCATATCGTCCAGGTGAAAACCTACATAGTGCGAAACAAAGAGGTCGGCCCAGCCATCTCCGTCGTAATCTCCAAAAGCCGCTCCCGTGGCCCACAGGTGGTCGCCGCTCAGCCCGGCTTCTTTGGTTACATCGGTAAAAGTGCCGTCGCCGTTGTTGCGATAGAGAACCACTCCGCCAAAACAGGTTACAAGCAGGTCGGGCCATCCATCGTTGTTATAGTCACCTACCGACACGCCCATCGCCCAGCAGGGATATCCCACCCCGGCCTTGTCGGTAACATCCGTGAACGTCCCATCATGGTTGTTATGAAATAATGCGCTCCGCGCCTTCTGACCATGGAGCGCCATCTCAACGCTTTGCGCATTGGTAAAATAAATGTCGGGCAAGCCGTCGCGATCGTAATCGATTAGCGCCACGCCGCCGCTCATCGACTCCACAATGAATTTCTGTTCCGGACTCGGAAAATGTTCGAATTGAATCCCGGTGGAAGCTGTGATATCCACAAGCTCAGGATAACTTCGAGTCGCTCCGCTTGCCTGTTCCTCCGCCGTGGCTTTCGCGCTCCCTTGGGGGGTCAGCGGCGGCTGCGCAAGAGAGGGCTGCGTTTGACCTATGCCTGGCGGAATGAGGCATAAGACAAAAAGCGCCGCGCACAGGTTGACAATTCCTGCTCCAGGACTCGGCATTGTAACTCCACCAGCGGTGCTTCGCTGTCTTTAATTATTGCTCAAACTGCTCGCCGACGCGATTCTTGCTTGGTTGTACCGTTCAAATACCCTTGGTTCATCTCTTTGCAGGCCATCCGCAAGCGTATCTGCGCCGAATCGGACTCTTCCAGCGACCGCATCGACTCGCTTACAACGCTGGAATAGGTGCGGTAAACGGCACACAGTACTTGCGCATGATCTGGATCGGCCTTCACCAACTGGACAAACACACTTGTCGACTGAGTTGAACACGGAGCTATGCCCATCAAAAGGATGAACCCTGCGAAAACAATTCGGCGTCTCGTGTTCATACGCCTCAGATTATATAGAGAAATGGACCAAGCAGACCAACTCAGAAGACGGAAGAGATAAGGAGGGACCACCGCTTCTCCTGGGAGGTGTATACCCCGCCTTGTTTAACGCGTTTCGAAGTGTCGGCTGCGCTGGTCCCTGCGATGCGTGCCGTGTGCGTGGAGCCTACCCAGGTGTTCCGTGACGGGTGAAATTGCCTTTCTTGGGGGTTACTTTTCGGGAACCGCTTCCGAAAAGAAGTTAGCAGATTGCGGAAGTGTAGTCGACTATACAAAGGTTGAGCGACGCAAGGAGTGCGCAGTTGGCGCATATGTATGGTCCGCCGCCCGACTGCAAGGGGAAAGCAGCGTGACGAGGAAGAAAGTCTGCGCAAATGCATGCGGTCTCCAATTGGAGACGAGTCCCTTAGCCATGATGAGTTCCGCGCCTGCCTATCCTGTTGAATCCCAAGGTCGTTTGAGACCGTTTATTGATAGGACAGTGGTGTCTGTTTCGTTCCGCGGGCTTCAGCTTGTGAAAGGCCCCGCGCCCGTCAGACTCAGATTTCCGATTGCCCTGATTCGCCCGCCACAGACGGCAGGCGCAATGAGCGCTAGCCAGCCATTCGTTCCCGATTACAATCGGGATGGAGAAATACGGTGTCACAGTTGAGCAGAACTGGCGTTTCCCTCGAAGATGATCTGTTGAAGGAATTCGATCGGCTCATTGCCAAGCGCGGTTATGCGAATCGCTCCGAGGCCTTCCGCGATCTTATACGTGAGGCGCTTCTGTCGGAGATCGTTGAATCGAACAAGCCGGTGGTCGGCACTTTGACGCTTGTTTACGACCATCACGTTCCCAATCTCGCGCAAAAGTTGACTGAAGTTCAACACCACGCAGGCGCCATGGTCCTCGCGGCCACGCATGTCCATCTTGATCGCCATTACTGCCTGGAAGTCATCATCATGAAGGGTCGAGGCAAAGACCTTCAGGCGGTTGCCGACGGCATGCTGGCTTTGCGCGGAGTCGAGTTGGGAAAGCTGGTCCTGACAAATTCCGGAGCCAGTCTCAAACGAGCCACGCACTCGCACTAGAAGTTGAATTTGCCCATGAGTTGCACCGGGCCAGGCTCTGCCGCACTGACGAACTGACCAAAATTGCGGCTTTCGACCTGCCCGTCCAGCGGCGCGGGACCTTAGAACCGGCATGGTAGAAAGCATTGAACGCCGCCGCGCGGAACGCGATCGATCTTGCATAGGCCAGCCGCACATTCTGTTCGAGCGTGGAATCGAATGCAGCGACGACGGGCTCATGGCGGACATCGAAGAAGACGATTTCCGAGCGAGCAATTCCGCCTCCTGGACGGCAGCCTGCCACAAAAGCTCAAGACCGATTGAATACTGAATTCCTCCCCCCGATCTCGCCAGGGGAGGCGTTTTGCATGCCGCATTCGCATGTCTTTCAAAAACGTGCTACGCTAATTCGATAGGATTCCCGGCTGGAAGATTCCGAGACTTGCCGATCGTAACACACTTCTAAAAGAAGTGCTACAGGAGAAATCCGGATCGATCCATGATCGTTGCACGCAACCCAAAAGGAACCCCATGCGACCCCTCCTGAGGAGTCTGGCGAATGACGAAACGGGCAGCACTAAAGCCAGGGTAATCGCCTTGTACGCCCTGTTGCTGGGGTTCAACCTGGCGGCATGGTGCTGGGCATTCTTCGCATTTCACCGGTTTCCGGTGCTTTTGGGCACGGCATTCCTTGCCTACAGTTTTGGACTGCGCCATGCGGTAGACGCGGATCATATTGCGGCCATCGACAACGTCACCCGCAAACTGATGCAGCAGGGGAAGCGGCCTGTCACCGTGGGACTCATGTTCTCGCTCGGGCATTCCACCATCGTCATCGTGGGCTCCATTGCCATTGCAGCCACCGCGTTGGTGCTGCAGCACCGCATCGATGCTGTCAGGGAAATTGGAGGAGTGATCGGCACGCTGGTGTCGGCCCTCTTTCTGTTCGGAATTGCGCTGGTCAATTTGGTCGTGCTCCAGGCGGTATGCCGCAGCTTCATGCGGGTCCGGCGCGGAGAGCCATATGTTGAAGAAGACTTTGACTTGCTGCTGGGCAATCGCGGCCTCCTTTCCCGCTTGTTCCGCCCCATGTTCAATCTGATCACGTCCAGTTGGCACATGTATCCGCTGGGCGTCCTTTTTGGCCTGGGATTCGATACCGCCACCGAGATCGGGCTGCTGGGCATTTCCGCTGCCGAAGCTTCCAGCGGCCTGTCCCTTTCGTCGATCCTGGTATTCCCGGTCCTCTTCGCCGCCGGCATGTCGCTGATCGATTCGACTGACAATGTTCTCATGCTTGGAGCCTATGGCTGGGCCTTCGTGAAGCCCATCCGCAAGCTCTATTACAACATCACGATTACCACCGTCTCCGTGGTAGTTGCCCTGGCGGTCGGCGGGATAGAGGCGCTTGGGTTGTTGGCGGGACAGTTCCACCTGACGGGCGGATTGTGGGGCTTGGTCGGCAAGCTCAACGATAACTTTGGCGTGCTTGGTTACTGCATCATTGCGCTCTTTGCCGTGGCCTGGATCTTATCGATCGCAATTTACAGATGGCGCCGGTTTGACGATCTCGAATTTGGCGCAAGAGATGCGGGTTAGGGCTAATACTGTTCACTTAA
>PLGM01000134.1 GCA_003139795.1 Acidobacteriaceae bacterium
GATTATTTCGGGCGTTTTTTTCCCACGGGTACGCGCCCGCCGCCGGTCCTTCGCGTGCGCTCCACCTCCACTTCCTGAGCCAAGAGCTGTTGTCGTCCGCGAGACACGGTGTGAGGATCGAGTTGGAGGAAGTCTGCCAGTCGACGATCGCCGCCACGGCCCAGCTTAAGCGACTCCAGTCCAGCAAACAGGCGGCGCTGCTGCTCGTCCAGCAAGCTGTAAAACAGCAGAAAAGAGGCTTTCAATTCCTTCTCCGCGACCTGCAGCACAGATGCATCGGCTGCGGTGGGAACTGCCTCGACGGTGCGGCGCGTTAGTAGTTGCCCACCCCGAATAGCGCGCTCCGTGGCCGTGTAAAGGTAGCGGCCGGAGACGATCTCACGAGCCACCCGTTGCTGCTGTGCCAATTGATGCAGCGTATCCTGCACTTCGACGTGCAAGGCGCGCGCCAGTTCATCGGCGAAAAATCCGCGTAGTGAACGATTGACGAACGCCTCGGCGCTGGCCAGCAGTGTACCGAAACGGGAGAACCAGACGCCTTCCTGCGACCAGAGTCCGGCGTCATCGAAGCGGGCGACATCGCGCAGGGTATAGTATCGGCCGCGATGGGAGTAGCTGGTGAGATAACCCAGAGGCTTCAGTTTCCGGAAGACGGTGACATTGACGGAGGTTCCGAGAGCTTGTTTCAGTTCGTCCAGGGTGGCGATTTTGTTGCGCAGCAGCAGTGAACGCAGTTCATCAGAGCGGAAAGAGAGAGGTCTCATAATGTTATAGTTCCGGCTTTTGCCGACTCCTCCTGTTCGGAACTATAACAAATCGGAGCGTGCGAGTCTACTACTTGTCAAAGCGCAACAAAGCAATGTTTATAGGGAATACGCTATCGTTCCCTATCGAGTATCCAGCTCCGCCCGGGCGACATATTATGCAATAGAAACGACTAAATGTGAGTTGTTATTGTTGCGGCGCCGCTAAGACGGCGGTGGATCTCCCAGGTGCCATGACGCTTCCATTTCTGTCCATGCCGAGCTCTCAGACCCCGCCGGAGTCTCCAGCGACCATCGCCTCTGGCGGTCGCCTACTGTAGCCTTCCAGATATTCGACCCTGTCGGCCTCCGGTTAACTGTCTCACGAGGCTCAATCGCTTCACTTGCGTTACGGCCTGGACATCGCTCTGTCTACGCTTAACCCATGTCGTTACCTTCATGAGCCCAAGACTCGATTCCTGGTGGGGCGGCTCTTCCCCTTTCCAGGGCGGGAATTGCACCCGCTGAAAGCGCCGGGCTTATCCTGGCGCACCGAATTCGACAATGAGATCTCGCAGCTATAACCTTTTCAATCGATCTGCCTCGCCAACTCCCGCAACCCAGGCGCCTCAATGGCGCCAGGAATACCCCGCCGAAGGATATCCACATGCGCAATGAGAACCAGATAGATAACAACCAGAAAATTCATCGAGGACATGATGCCGATTGACATGATGTTCGTTATCCAGATGCTTATGATCCAAATATAGAGCCCCGCAAGCGACGGATACTTCTTCCACTGCCGCGCTACTCTCAAAGTGGTAAATACAAGAATCGCGCAAGCCAGCAAGAATCCAAATATGCCCAATCCTGTAAGACATTCCAGAAACCCGTCGTGAAGGTGAGACATTTTGGAAAGAGTTCCGCCCCACATGCTGCTTAAGGCGTGCTTACCGCCCACGCCGCCGCCGTAGCCGAGGAGAGGGTGCTTTTCCCAATCCCGAATTGCGGCGGCCCACATAACGGTTCTTCCGGTCATGGTTTCGAGGTTGGCCTGGCTCTCATTCTCCCTGACGCGCGTGAGGATTCGTGGACCCAACAAATAACCGGCGGTGGCGATGCATGGCAAAAAAGCAATCAGCGCCATCTTATGCCGGCGCAGCAGGACGGCGGCGATGCCGAGTGCCAGGATTGCAAATGAAGTTTTGCTGGAAGCAAATGAAAAGACAAACAGGGCATAGGTAAGTTGAGGCAGGGCCCTTAATATCGTTACGCCGCCAAGTATGTATTCCGCAAAGGCGACCAATACGAACGATACTGACAGATAGCCAAGGCCGTTCCCCGAATAGAAAGGCGACTCGGCAGTCGTTTGTGTGAAGATTCCGACCCTGCGATTGACAAAGACTTCGATGCCGGCGAAATATCCCAGAAGGGTTATAAGCGCGAGAAAGGATGTCAGCAATAGAGTTAAACGATAGATTCCCTCCAGCCTGCGAAGCGCGTACTTATCCCTGGACGCTTGCAAGACGATGAGTGTCCCAACAATCAACTCGAATGCTTTTCCGGCGGTTTGCAAGGGAGCGGTCGACCACGCCAGGGACAAGATGAAGTAACCGGCATAAACCAGGAACCACAGGCGCAGGTCGCGGAAAGTAAGCCTGGGGAAAGAAGGCTGTGAAAGTGCCAACATTGCCGCCACGAACGTCAAGGGCGCACGAATCAGCCAGATTGTCGCTGAATTGGAATGCATCTGGCTCACATTTGGATCCTGCCACTGCAGAATTCCTGCCAGCAGGAGCGCCAGCATCGCCAGGCCGGACGTTCCCGACCAGGCGAAGGCCGTCTTCCAGGAATAAATATCCCACGGCAAAAATGTGAAACGCCTCATGCCCAACGCACTACCTCGGAATTCGTGGACCTATCGTAACGTGTAGATTGCCGCCGATGTGGCGGCGCTGATAACGCCCGTTGCATCCGTAAGAGTAGCCTTGATCTTGCTCATCGGCACGTAGACAATATCCTGCGCCTGCAGTTGGGGAGGCGTGGTCTTCCCGTTGACCATATCCTTATAGTTCAGCGGAAACTCCACATAAGTGCCATCGGTTCTGCGGCGGATAATGTGGATGTCGCCGGTTTTTGCCTGAATAACGGTGCCAAAGGCAAGGGAGAGCGCCTGCGCGGCATCGAGTTTTCCATCCTCCTGCATCAGATATCCGCCAGGGCGATTGACTGCGCCCAGCACATAGACGATCCCGGCCCGCGGCACGATCACGGTATCTCCGTTGTGCACGGTGATCCCGCTGATGATATCCCCGTTGCTGTTGCGCCCATAGCGATAGCCGGTCGTCGTGACCTGCCCGGCCCCCTCGTGCCGCACCTGTATCTCGCTCCCGGCGAGCGCTGTTTCGCCCCCGGCGAAGGAGATGACATCCAGCAAGCTGTGTGGGACCAGCATCTGCAGACGCCCGGGCGAGTTCACTTCGCCCAGCACCGTCACCATCGCGGGCTCGTACTGGACTACGTTGAGCGTCACCTGTGGATTCTTGAGGATCTCAGCCGTCCGGAGGGATTCCTGAATCTTCCGTTGTGCCTCAGCCGGCACGTTTCCAGCCACATGTACAGCGCCGGCAAAGGGCAGAGTCACATTGCCGTCGTCGTCCACGCGGAGTTGGCCGGAAAGATCCGGCTCATCGTAGACCTCCACATCCAGCAGAAAACCGGGGGCTATCTTCAGCTTGGAAAAGTCCTCAGGGACAGCTGTCAGGCCGGTTGTCAGCCCGGACTTGGCCGCCGCGGCCGCATTCCCCGCGGATGAAGCCTGAGCATTGCCGATCTGCACAGATGGTCCTGTCGATTGCGCATGGAGCGCTACCGCAAGCGTCGCGATCATGAACGTCAACGCGCAGTGGAAAACAAATCGGAGCTTCATCTCAGGCCTCCTGGCCGTAATACTTGTTGTCACCGTAGTAACCATAGGAATAGTAGTATTCCACCGATTTCGTATCCATGCCGTTGACCACGAAGCCCAGCTTGCGGCCATGGCTGTGGGAGAGGAATCCAACGACCCTTTTCAGCACAGGCCGGGTAGTTTTCTGAGAACGGACAACGACGATCGTGCCGTCTGCCTTGGTGGAGAGGATAACAGGGTCGGTAACCATCAGCACCGGCGGGCTATCGATAATCACCAGTTCGAATTGCTTCTTCGCTTCCTCCAGCAGGGCATCGAAGCGCCTGGAGTCAAGCAGTTCGGCTGGATTTGGCGGAGTCGTGCCGGAAGGCAGCAGGAAGAGGTTATCGAGGGACGCATGGCCCGACAGAGCATTTGCGAATTGCGCGCCGCCTGTGAGCACTTCACTTAACCCCGGCGCTTTCCGGGCGCGGAAAAGTGTATGCATGCTTGGCTTGCGCAAATCGGCGTCTATCACAAGAACCCGCCGGCCATGCTGCGCAAATGCCACGGCAAGATTATAGGAAATCGTGGTTTTACCATCGCCGCCAAGCGGGCTGGTCACGAGCAGCACCCGTAATGGCTCATCTGTCGCGGAAAGCAGAATTGCCGTTCGCAGCGAGCGGTAGGCCTCGGCCGCCGGAGCAGTCGGGCGGGATAGCAGGAGGCTTCGCTCCTGAGGGTCCACCACGGCATTGGCATCCTCCCCTGGCAGCTTGCCGCGCTGCTTCTCATCGGGCCGCATAAGCGGAATATAGGACAGCACCGGAAGCAAGCCCACCTTCTCTACCTGCTCGGTGGTCACAAGGGAGTCATCCAGGTTTTCACGCACGAAGGCGAAAGCAATGCCCAGGAGAAGCCCGGCGGCCAATCCAATGGCAGGATAGAGCACCCAGTCGGGGCGCTCCGGTGCAGCTGCCGGACGCGCCTCATCCACCAGCACAAGATTGGTAGCACTCACTCCAGCCTGAATACTGGCCGACTGTAGCTTTGAATACAGGTCTTGATAAAGCTCCCGGTTGGATAGAGCTTCGCCAGCCAGTACCTCCAGCTGAATCGTATTGTCATTGAGCTTATTGACCTCTTCCTGTTGCTGGACATAAGCCTTCCGGATACCGTCTTCAGTCTGCAGGGCCAATGTATAGTCATTCTTTGCGCGCTCGTTAATTCGCTTCAGCTCATCCCGTATCGCCTGGTTCAGAGCTTGCATCTGGCCCTGCATCTCCGCGAGATGCGGACTCTTCGCGCCGTATTTCGTAAGGGCGTCGCCGTACTGCATGCCCAGGAGCGCCTCCTGCGACCGCAGGCCTTGCAATACCTCTAGCCCCTGTCCCCCACTGATAACAGTAGAGCCGCCCAGAGAAGATGCAAGGCTGCTCGAGCCGAGCCCCAGAACGACTTCCGGGCTTTGCGTCTGGGTTAGATGATAAATTGCCTCTTTGCTGATGCGATCCGCCTCGGCGGCGGTCAGCTCCTGATTCAAAGCGGCCAGCTTGTCCACCGCGGGAATATGCATGCCTCCGCCCATGGAACCTCCGCCTCCGCCTGATCCAGAGCTGCCGGATCCTCCGATCATTCCCAGCATCAGGACGCTTAGTCCGGTCTTACTTTCGTAATCGGAGAGCTTTTGCTGTGAATCAGCCACTTTGGCCTTCAGATCATCCAACTTGCCGGTGAGCCAGTCGGATGCTCTCGCCGTCGCCTGGAAATTGTTCGTGAGGTATTCATGTATGTAGACGTTGACGAATGTATTGGCCACATCCGCTGCGCGTTGCGCGTCGTAGTCCCTGAACTCGACGGTAATCAGCCGGGTGTCCTCCTGCGGCTCTACCTTGAGCTTGCGGCCGATCATCTTGAGGATGCGCTCGCGGGTGGCCGTCGCCTTCTCCAGCGGGAGTCCAATCTCGGCTTTCATTTTTTTATCCCCACCCCATAGGCCCGGCGTGTATTTGTAAGGGGCCACTTTATCAAGGCCCATCTCACGAATCACCAGGAGGGTGGTGGTATCGCTTTGCAGAACCTTGGCGTGGGTCTGCAGACTTGTCTTCAGATCGTCCGTGCCGCCCACGGCAGAAGCAATACTGGAGAGGCCTCCCAGGTCGAGACCGCCCGAGTTTTCCTTGTTAACCAGCAGGGTGGCTGTGGAGATGTATTGATTCCTCATCGCCGCGCACAACGAAAATGCAAGAGCTACGCCTACCAGGGTCCAAGCCAGGACCCCGTATAGGCGCTTTCGCAATACGCGAAGGATGTCGCGCAACGACTGTTCTTCGGCAGGTTCGAAACCTCCCGGTGAAACCGATTGCGCGGAAAACTGTGGTTTCGCCCCTTGAGAATTCAGGCCTGGACGATCGGAAGGCAGACTCATTAAAATTACTCTCCCCGTATGCGGACAGATTGCATTTTGGTGTGACGGCAGAAAAAGTCGCTATTGTGAAAATGTTAACATATGAATCCAGGCACGAACAGATTACGCCAGGAATATGTCGGCGCCTTTACACTCGCGCCGGCTGCCCGCGCAAGTTGCAGAATCGGCGATGGCCCCGTCGTAATCCGTGCCCGTGACGGCCTGGGAATGCCTTCGCCTGTCGACCATATACCTGGTGTGTGATTATTGATTATGCTACCTCAGCAAGACGTTTCCACTCCCGATCCGGATTTGAGCCGTATTCTGGCTGCGCTGGGGATCGCAGCGAATAGCCCGGGAATCAATATCCCATACACCATAATTCCGGGCAATGACGGCCCGCGCTGGCTACTCCCCAATCGCAATAAACTTACCCGGACGATTCTCAGGGAATGGCGCCCTTACAGCCCGGCTGCACGCTTGAGCTGGGCCGGTGTCCGCCTGGTTGCACGTCTTGGGGCACTGCGATTCCTGCCCGGCACAATGCAAACACGCCTGCCGGCAACAGCCGGCAGGCAGCTCCTAAGCCATATCGGACAAGAAGCCGATGCGTCGCCTCCGGTGATCCTGGTTGGTAATCTTTCCACTACGCGTAAATTGCTCGTTTTCATGGTAATCCCCAGCCAGGGACTGGATGCGGTTGTCAAGCTACCCCTGACGTTCGCGGCCCACGCCAGCCTTCGAAACGAGGCTGATACCCTCAGGAAACTTGATGGAAAGCATGGCACTCCGCGATTGCTGCATTACTCAGAGGAGAGCGGCGCCGCGATGCAACAATATCTGACCGGAAAGCTGGGATCCCGGCGCTGCAAACAGGAGTATCTTCGCCTCCTGCTTGATCTTGTCCGGACAGGAGAATTGGTATCGCTGCGGGCGCGCGGGCGCCGCCTTGAAGAAAGATTGCGCAGCCATTCAGCCTATGGCAACCATGCCGGCAACTTGGAGTCCGCACTTGCCTACCTGAAGGAAGACGCGGTCGTTCCCGCCGCGCTGGTGCATGGCGATTTCGCTCCCTGGAACATTCGAGAACTGCGGGACGGCACCTGCACATTGCTCGACTGGGAATTCGCCGAATGGCTGGGTTTGCCTCTGCATGATCTCTGCCATTTCTTTTACATGCAGACCCTGTTGTTCTCCCCGGAGAAACTGTTCTATTCCACCTTTCTCCGGGAGGGTTCATGGCGTGTGTATTGTCATGCACTCGATATTCCGTTTTCCCTGGTTCCGCGGCTCGCTACCGCTTTCCTGCTGGAGAAGCTTGCCACGGGTTGGGAAATCGACAGCGCTCGAACAGCCAGTTTCTGTCTTCGGCAGCTCGATATGTTGCTCATGCAAATCGACAATCCGATTGGCTGACCATGCTGGACGGGACGCCGGATAACTCAAACGCTACGTTCTTGCCCCGGCATAAGTCCTCTTTAGCTCGTGCCGGAAACCCTTTCAGTCGCTCCAGCTAAGGCAACAACTCCAGCACCGCTCCCTTGGGAGTAAATTCCTCCGTGCTGGCTCCGTTGAATGTGAAATACACGCTGTTGGCCGTCGAGGTCGAGGCGGACGAAGTCAGCGACGCCGCTCCTGCCGCTGAAGACGTGTTGTTAAACACGGCGTCCATCAAGCTGAACTGGCTGGTTGTCGTACCTGCGTTATTACACACCAGTGCGTGAAAGACGGCAGATGTGGATGTGTCTGTGCTTGTATAAGTCCAGCTGGCAACCGTCGTTCCGCCCTTCACCGCCCCATTGGACACCGTGCCTCCAAGCATGATTTTGAACGTGTTGGTTGCCGAGCCTGCCATCCGGGCAGCCGCGCCCGTAAATCTCATGCACTTACCAGCCGCCAGAGTGATTCCCGTCCAGGTATTTAGTGGCTGGTCGCCGCTGTTTCCCTTCTCCGTGCTGCCCGCAGCCGACACGCCGACCGGCGAAGCAATCGCGCTGCCCGCCAGGTTAATCGCCGTTCGCTGCTGCACCCCGTCTGGAGTGATCCCTGTAACAAATTCCCCATCGTTCGGCGTAGTGATGGGCACAACCAGGTTCTGATAGATCGGCACCACACTGAGCTGCGAAACCACCATGTCTTTGGGGTCGGACTTTGGCCCGTATGCATCCTGACAGACGATACTTGCGGGCCAGAATCCTACCGGCACATTGTATTCCCACGAGGTATTTGGAAGAAAGTATATCTGGAGCGTCCCAATCTTGCACATGGGAGCAACAGCGCTGGCATCGGTTTCAATGTGCATCCTCACGTATGCGCCGGTCGCATACGCGAATTTCCTCGGCGTCCAGGTCTGTGAGGCATTGGCACCGCCCACCCTTCCTGAAATTGCGCAGTTGGCGGAAAGATAGGGAGAATAATGCGAGGCGCTGGTGCAAGTGGCGAGGCCGCCGCCCGATGCGAAAGGAACTCCAGACGCCATCGTCGTGCTGGATGGATTGACTCCCACGTAAGTCACAATTGCGAAGTTGTTAGCAGCCGATGGAACCACCTGAATCTGCCATGTAGTCGCGCTGGAACTGGCCGGTATCCAAGCCCTCAGTACTCTGTAAGCTGAATATCCTCCCGCAGTCGGAATGGCCATCGTCGGTTGCACGGATGCGGTGTAGATCGTCGCGCCGGATTGATTGTCAATCACGTTCACCACGTTCGCGGACTGGCGCCCGATCCACTGCAAAACCACGACCAGTTCATATTCGGTGCCTGGCGTGAGCGTCTGTGTCGTGATGTAAGCGCCGCTCGTCGCATCCGTGGACGAAATTAGAACAGCCTGCCCAGCCTTCGCGCCGGGAGAAGTTAGCGAAAGATTGGACAATGTTACGTGGGCCGTGGTGCCGAGCTTGGTCCAGCCGCTTGCGCCTGAGACGAGAAAAAGCGGGTCAGAGGTCAGAGTCGGCGTTTTGTACTGCTCGCTTCCATCCAAATTAAGCGCCTGCTGGCCGGAATAACTCGCCGCCGCAAGGTGTATCTGATTGCCAACCCCATTGTCTACGATGGCCGCACCCCACCCTCCACCTGCCATGCTTATGTCTACGTTGCTGTTAACCGTGCTGGGGTCAAGGTAAATCATGCCTGACATGATGTTGGCGCCGGTCAGATGCAGTTGCGCTTGCCGGATGCGGAAGGCGAGTCCCGCATCCCTGCCGGTGGGGTCTGGGGGAATCCGCTCGAAGTGTCCTCCGGCCCAATTCAGAATCGGCGTCCCGTTGGTGCTGCTAAAGTCCACGCCGATAGCAACCTTCTCGATGTTCGACTCCGTAAAGTCAGTGTTAGCCTCGGACGTTTGGATGAATATACCCGTATTGTTGGGGTTGACGGTCCCATTGGAAACTGCGCCGCCATAAATGCTAATCCGGTTAAACCGCATCTCCCCAAAGACTGTGGTAGCTGTTCCTGGGACGTAAAGGCCATAAGAGTTAGCCGCGTTGACGCCAAACTGTATCCCCAAATCCTCGATGGTCGTCAGGTTGTTCTGGTACATCCGCAACATCCCCTTCGGATAGCTTACGTTGTACGCGCCGCGCAGGGTAAGGCTGTTCAGATTGGTGCCGTTGAGAAGCGATTCGCCTGTTCCTATCTGCAGTAGCGGGGCATTCGATTGTGCAATTGCGGCGTTCGTTGCGTCCTGAATGATGCTCATGTTGAGCGTCTGTCCGCGTAGGATGAACTTGTTGGTGTTGAAAGTCAGCGCCGCCTGGCTGGCAGTGGAAGGCCCAGGAAGGATGGAGCACATGTTGCCGGGAGACGGTGGTATTTCGATGCTTGCCCCGTTCGCATTGGCGGCTATCGCCTGGAAGGCCGATGTATCATCCGTTCCGCTCCAACCGTTCGATGTGGGGTGGCCGTCGCAAAAGGCGCCCTTGGAACGTACGTCGAACCAATGCTGCCCCGAGCGAATAGTGTCCGATGTCTTGGCAGCCGCCGCCACTTTATCTGCAACTTGGGTACCGCTCGCGCCGCCGCTGGAGAGGCCGGAGATATAGCCTGTTCCAGCGGGCCCGGCAGGGCTTGTAAGACCGGCAACAACCTCTGCGGTGGGGGCCGCGACGGGCTTGTATGTGTCGAGACTCCAGGTGCTTCCCGTGGGCTGGACACAGCCCCCGCCGGATGCCGTTTGCTTGAAGATGGAGTCGTAGATCGCCGTCGCGTAGCAAAAGGGCGTGGAGTAGGTCAGCGAGGTATCGACTACCTGGCAAGGACCACCGCCCTGAGCGCTCGTGACCGCACCGCTTGGGATCCCGCACGCGATCGGCTTTGGTGCAACCGGACCCCCAAAGGAGCCAAAGTTGACAGGCAGGGGGTTGCTCGCCAGGTTCGTAGGCTTGAACGCGATCGTGCCGGCGCCAATGTGGGTGCCAGTTCCGCCCACAGTCGTGCCGGCAGTGATCATGGTGGTCTGCGCACTAAGGACGGTTGCAGCAGCCAGGATGAAAGACGTGAGAAGCAGTGCGGGTTTGCGGCGCATAGGATTCAGGTGCCTCGGCGGTGAAGATGGCTGACCATGTGGTGTTTGTGGAAGACGGCTGGAGAGAGTACGCTTACTCGGCGCCGAACCCCCCGAATGGGCTTGCCTGAGGAACTGCCCCAAAGGACGGTCGTGCATGTAGCGTGAGGATTGTCCGTGGAGCCTGAAGTCGAATCGATGATAACCCGAGGGATGGTCAGGACACCACAGTTGCGGAAGATAGGACCAGACAGCGAGTAGCCGCTGTTGCTCAGGTCGTCCCACTTGCAGTGAAAAGAAACCTGCCGTCCGATTGCATCCGCGCGCTTCTGGCGGTTGAACCAGGCGTCCAGCAGAACCGTTCTGCCGCTGAACCAGGCGATCAAGGGCGCGCTCCCAATCGGCTCACAAACAACTGTAACCATTCCGCCGCTCGCCGGACAACTCTTTGACTCTTTCGTGAAGGGGCTTGCCTCGGTCTACAATCCTATGGCAGACGCCAGGCAGCATGAGATTCCATTGAGGAGATGCTCGTGTCGATCGCAGATTGTATGCTCCGCGCAGCCAGGCTCGGACTTCTTCTTGGAGTCGCCGCCAGCCTGTCCTTGACGGCAGCGCGCAGTTCCGCGCAACAGAACGCGCCGGAGCCAGGCGACGATACGCGGCTCACGCTTGACACCCAGGCCGTTGCGCCGCTGCGCTTCATCGCCGCCCATGGCCGCCGTGCTCTGGTCGATGGCTACGCCGCGGATGGCCTTGAAGTATGGGTCTATCCGTTTCAGATTCTTAGCGGCTACCGGGTCGCGTTCCGCTCGCATGGCGCCACCACGCCCATCCGCGGCGAAGAAATCCTCAGCCGCGTCACCTACCAGCCGGACTCGATCACCCGCACCTATCTTGGGCCGGACTTCATGGTCCGCGAAGAGCTCTTCGTTCCGCTGGACGAGCCCGGCGCAATTCTGACCTACCGGGTCGAGAGCGGACACGCGATCGAGATCGATGTGCACGCGACGCCCGTGCTCGACCTGATGTGGCCGGGAGCGCTGGGCGGCCAGAGCGTCGCATGGAATCCTTCGCTCTCCGCCTTCGTGCTGTCGGAGCCGGCAGATGGCTATAGCGCGGTTGCGGGCTCCGAAGAGATCGTGGCTCACGACGACATCGCCAACAGCACCGCGGGCGGCGAGAGTTCTACCACCCTTGGCTTTTCCCTTCGCCCAGACAGCTCCGGTGTTGCCCGAGTCTTCGTCGCGTTGAACCCGCCCCATGCCGGCGATCCCGGCGCGCTGTTCCGGCAGTTGATCCGCGACCGGCAGGCTCTCGAAGCGAAGGCCGCGGCGCATCTCAAAGATTTTCAGGACGCATCGTTGCGCGTGCAAACGCCCGAACCGCAAGTCAATCAGGCCATCGCGTGGGCTGAGATTGCGCTGGATCAGGCCTGGGTGTGCAATCCCGATCTGGGCTGCGGCTTCGTTGCCGGATACGGACCCTCGCGCGGCGCGCGGCGGCCCCAATACGACTGGTTCTTCGCCGGCGATGGAATGGTGGCCGCGGATGCCGCCGTCGCCTTGAGCGACAACATGCTTGCCCGCCAGGAGCTCGAGTTCATTCTCCGCTATCGGGATCGCAAGACGGGAATGATCTGGCATGAACTCTCTCAGAGCGCCGGATTGATCGACTGGGCCGGCAAGTTTCCCTACATGTTTGTCCATGTGGACATCACCTTCCAATTTCTCTCCACGGTCGAGCGCTACGTCTCAGCGAGTGGAGACCTGGCCTTTGCGCGCGAGCACTGGGAGGCGCTCGATGCCGCATATCGCTACTGCCGGTCTCTCATCGATCCGGCAACCGGATTGCCGCGCATTCCCGCCGGCAAGGAAGGCGGCGATGAACAGGACCGCATCTCCGACGACCTCGGCCTATCCACCGGTTGGGTGCAGACTGCTCGGGCGTTTGCGCATCTGGCCGCGCTCGCCGGCCACACAGATCTGGCCGATGAGGCGGCGCGCGCAAGTCGTCTCGCCGCCGCCGCGATTCCGATTCGCTATTGGAATGCGCGCCAATCGTTCTGGGTGAGCGGCCACACGCCTTCGGGCCAGGACGCGCCCGAGCAGCGCAGTGGTCCAGGTGAGGCGCTCACTCTGCACCTCTTCAACGATGAGCAGGAAGCGACTGTGCTCGACCAGCTTGCTTCGTCTTCCTTCCAAACCGATTGGGGCACACGCAGCGTGGGCGCAGGCTCGGCCGGCTACGATCCAGGCTCCTACGCCAAGGGCAGCGTGTGGGCTGTGGGGACAGCGTCGCTTGCCCAGGCCTTCTGGTCGGAGCATCGTCCCGTAACCGCGCTGGGCCTGTGGCGAGCCCTGCTGCCGTGGTCCTCGCTCGATTCTCTGGGCCACATGGATGAGGTGCTGGCAGGCAACGTCTACCGTCCGCAAGCTGAGTCCGTTCCCGAACAGACGTGGTCGTCCGCGGGCTTCCTTGATGCAACCATTCACGGGCTGCTCGGGCTCAACGTGGACTCCGTCGCCAACCGCATCGAATTCGCTCCGCGCCTGCCGGCTGCATGGGGAAGCGTTTCGCTCGAACACATCAGGCTGTCCAACGCGTCTGTCGCTCTCGCGTTACGGCGCACACCACGCGGGCTCACGCTCACGATCGACAACTCCGGCGCGCCCTTCCAGCTCGCATTCGCTCCGGAGATTCCTCTCGGCGCCCGCATCGAGGGCGCGGAGCTGGAGCATCGACCGATCTCGGCGGCATTGGAAGACCATCCGCAGGAGAGTGTTGCCAAGGTGCTGCTGGACGCTCCGCACGGAAAAAGCGAAATGCACATCGACTGGCAGGGAGGAGTCTCCGTGATTGCGGAGTCGCCGCCGCTGCTGACGGGAAGGCCCTCCAGCGGCGTTCACGTGATCGGCGTCGAGCTCGAGGGAAGCGTCCTGACTATTGCGGCCGATGTGCCCTCGGACCGCGAGTCGCGCCTTCAGCTCCAGACCGGATGGGCAGTTGTGAAGGCCGAGGGCGCGGTTGCGCGGCCGGTTGCCGAAGGGCTCGTGGAGTTGACGTTTGCGGCCACGCCGGATGCTGCCCCCTCTGTGCCCTATCGCCGCGCCCGAGCCGTTGTGCAACTGATGCGATGAAACGGGGCCCGCAGCCGTCGCCGGCGGCCTCTTTGCCGTAGCGCATAATAATCAGTTGAAGAGATCGCCTTGCAGGACCCTGGTCATGGCCACCGGCAGCCAACCCTGCGGAACGAGAGCAACGGAAAGCCGGATGAGCACTCCCAGCAACGCGCGCCGCCTTACGGAAGCGGAAGAGAGCCAGTGGACGCCGGCGGCGAATCCGTGGGTGATCGCCGCCTCGGTCATGCTAGCCACCTTCATGGTGGTGCTTGACTCCTCGGTCGCCAACGTCGCATTGCCGCACATTGCGGGCAATCTCTCGGCTTCCACGGATGAATCGACGTGGGTTCTGACCAGTTATCTGGTCTCCAATGCCATCATGCTGCCCACCGCGGGATGGATTGCGCGGCGCATCGGACGCAAGCGCCTGCTCATCGTTTCCATCCTGATCTTTACGGCCGCCTCGCTGCTCTGCGGAATGGCGGTCAGTATGCCGATGCTGATTGTGGCCCGGGTTCTGCAGGGCGTGGGCGGGGGCGGCATGCAGCCCCTGGCGCAGTCCATCCTTCTGGAGAGCTTTCCGCCCCGGCAGCACGGCACGGCCATGGCCGCCTTCGGCATCGGGGTGGTGGTGGCCCCGGTGATCGGACCAACCCTGGGCGGATGGATTACCGACAGCTACTCCTGGCGCTGGATCTTCTACATCAATCTTCCCATCGGCGTGCTGGCCCTGTTCATGGTCAACCTGTTTGTCGAAGATCCTCCTTACCTGCGCAAGGCCTTTCGAGGAGCCATAGACTATCTCGGTTTCGGCTTGATGGCTCTTTGGCTGGGTACGTTGCAGTTAATGCTCGACAAGGGGCAGGAGGCGGACTGGTTCTCGACTCCTTGGATACGATGGACAGCAGCGATCTCGGCGATTGCGCTTGTGGGTTTCATCTTTCGCGAACTTACAAATCGAGATCCGATCGTGCAACTGCGTGTGCTCCTGGACCGCAACTTCGGCGTGGGAACGCTGATTACCGGTATTTACGGTTTTGTCCTCTATGGCGCTACAGCCATGCTGCCGTTGTTTCTGCAGACCTTGCTGGGGTATTCGGCGCTGCAGAGCGGTCTGACCGTGAGTCCGCGCGGCATCGGCTCCATGGTTTCCATGATTGCGGTGGGAGTCCTGGTCCGGTACATCGACGGCCGTGTGCTGATGGCCTTTGGGTTCGCCCTGCTGGGCTATTCGACCTGGATGCTGGGCCACATCAATCTCGAGATCGGCATGGCCTCGGTCGTCCTGCCCAATGTCGGCAATGGTTTCGCCATGGGCTTCATCTTCATTCCGCTGACCACCATGACCCTGAGCCGGCTGCGCAAGCAGGAGATCGGCAATGCGGCCGGCATCTACAACCTGATGCGGAACATTGGAGGCAGCATCGGCATCGCCACCGTCACCACTCTCCTGGTGCGCGGCTCCCAGACCCATCAGAGTTACCTGGCGGCCGACGCCGGGGCCGGAAATCCCGTCGTGGGCGGGTTACTCCACGGCCTGCAGGCAAAATTGTTTGCCGCCGGCGCGGACGCCTACACCGCTCATCAAATGGCGCTGGGGGCCATTTACCGGAGCGTTCAGCAGCAGGCAGCTCTGCTGGCCTATGCGGACATCTTCCGTCTGCTGGCATTCCTTTCGCTGCTCTGCATCCCGATGGTCATGCTTTTTGAGCGCATGAAGAAGCATTAGCCCTCAGCGCGCACCAGCAGGCAAGTGATGTTGTCGTGGCCGCCGGCTTTCTTCGCGGCTTCCACCAGGCGGCTGCACAGGCCGTCGAGGGCAAGATCGACGCCCAGCATGGATTCAATCAGCGCATCGCAGAGCTCGCGCGTGAGTCCGTCGGAGCAGAGCAGGAACAGGTCGCCGGGCTCGGCTTCCAGCGCGAAGATATCCGGCGTGACGCAGCTCTGAGTGCCGAGCGCGCGGGTGATCACGTTCCTGAGCGGTGAGCGCAGCGCCTCCGAGTGGGTCATGCGGCCCAGCCTCACCTGCTCCTCCACCAGCGAGTGGTCCAGCGTGAGCTGCTCCAGCCGCCGGTTGCGCAACCGGTAACAGCGGCTGTCGCCGATGTTCAGCACCCACACGTGGCGCTCCTCCACCACCAGGCCCACCAGCGTGGTGCCCATTCCGCTGAGCTTGTAGTTGCGCTCGGAGCGGGAGAAGATGGCCTCGTTGGCGGCGCGGACGGCCTCCTCGGCCAACCCCGGCATTTGCGGCGCGACGGCCCCGCTCTCGCCCCCGGCGCGGCGGCTGAGCTGGCGCAGCATCTCGTCCACCCCAATGGAGCTGGCGATCTCCCCGGCCGCGGCGCCGCCCATCCCGTCGCAGACCAGGTAGACCCCGTGCTCGACGGAGAAACCGAATGCATCTTCGTTGGAAGGGCGTTTTCGGCCGCGGTCGGTAACCGCCGCAGCCGTATAGTGGACGACGGCCGTGGTCAAGAAAAGTCTCCCATCGCCCAGTCTACACGGGCCGGCGAACGCCGTGAACCGGATCGTTACTGCTCGCGCACCGCGGCCGTGTCTTTGCATTGCGCGACGCAAAGATTCGGAAGACCCCGCCCTGGCAGACGGTTTTTTTATTTGTGACTGGATCGGCAGCGACTTCCCACCGCGCAACGCCCCACAATTCCGACTGGAGGATGCACATGCCGATTTTGCCCTATTCAAAATGGGCAATCCAAAGCCCCTTGCAGAGAGAGCACGAGGAAACGTCGCGAAGATGGAGTGAGAGCGCGTGCAGATATTGAAATACGGGAATTTATAGCGGTTCTCCAGTTGCTGCAGAGCAAAGCCTATGCAACTGAGTGGCTTTTTCTCTCCAAGGCCCCCAGCCATGCCCAGGGGGCACACACTTCGTCACTGGAGTGGAAGTAAAAGCCACCTTGTATGGGGCCAGAAACGCCACACAAACGGGAGAACCGCTCGAAACACAGAAAGCTTGCCTGCCGCTGGGGCTCGCGTGGAAGCTATTCAAATCTAAAAGGGGCACAACGCAAGGGAGGTTTAGAAGTGTCCCGGGTTGCAGGTCCGCACACGTGGTACTCGGTACTGGGGGCTCTTCGGCTCCGTACACTTCGTACTCCGTGCTGGCGCCTTTCGGCTCCGCACACGTTGTACTCCATTCTGGTACCTATCAACTCCCGGCACGTAGCACTTCATGCTGGCGCCTTTCGGCTCCGCACACGCGGTGCTCCATGCTGGCGCCTATCAACTCCCGACACGTCGTACTCCATGCTGGCGCCTTGCGGCTCCGCACATGCAGTGCGCCATGCTGGTGCCTTTCAGCTCCCGACACATCGTACTCCATGCTGGCGCCTTGCGGCTCCGCACACACAGTACGCAATGCCGGTACCCTTCAGCCCCTCTCACGTCGCGCTCCATGCTGGCGCCTTTCGGCTCCGCACATGCAGTGCGCCATGCTGGTGCCTTCCAGCTCCCAACACGTCGTACTCCATGCTGGCGCCTTTCGGCTCCGCACACGCAGTACTCCCTGCTGGTGCTTTTCGGCTCCGCCCACGTAATACTCCACGCTTGGAGCCTTGCGGCTCCTTACACTTCGTATTCCATGGTAGGGCTTCTCGGCTCCGCCCACGCAATACTCCATGCTTGGAACCTTGCGGCTCCTCACACTTCGAATTACATGGTCGTGCTTTTCGGCTCCGCCCACGTAATATTCCATGCTTGGAACCTTGCGGCTCCTTACACTTCGTATTACTTGGTCGGGCTTTTCGGCTCCGGCCTTGTAATACTCCATGCTAGGGCCTTGCGGCTCCTAACACTTCGTATTCCATGGTCGGGCTTTTCAGCTCCGTACACACAGTATTCCATGCTCGTGCTTTTCGGTAGAGGCCTTAAAACCGTCACGAATGAAGATACTCAGGCCTACCTAGCAACCCGGAATGTCCAAACTATGCTCTTAAGCGTTGCGCCCTGTCAACATAGGGTAACTGTGGATTATGTGGAAATCTTCCCGCTTGATCTAAGCGGATAACTCTAAATACTTTGCAGGCGTTTAACGCAGAGCTTGGACACTACCGCGGGGGAACAAATCCCCGCATCAGTGCGCGGCATGTTCTGAGGCGGCATCCTCCATCGGGGCCGGCGCGGGCAGTTCGAAAACCTGGATGGCGCCGGCGTTCAGCAAGGCCACGCGCCGTCCGGACGGCGAGATGGCCACGTTGCCGCCGGCATCCAGCGCCGGACTGGCTGGCGCCTCCAGCGCCACCTTGCCGTTAGCCGCATCGAATACCCTCACCCGTTGGCCTTTCACGTCCTCGCTCTCGAGCGGCGAGTAGGCGTTGACCGCGTGGGTGACGGCCAGCGTCTCCTGCGCCAGCCGCGAGCCATCCGGCGCCATCACCACCAGCGGCCAGATCGCCGCCGGCGAGCCCTGATCCTCCCAAAGCCGGCGGCCGTCGGTGGCCATCGCCACCAGTTTCCGTCCGCCCGATGAAGCGCAGGCGGTCACCAGCAACTCCCGTTGCGAGACAAAATCGAAGCCTGGCGAGCAGGCTGAGTTCACGCGCCCCAGAACCGCACTGCCGCCACTGAAATAATTCAGATTCAGCAGCCATTGCTCCCCGTTGCCGCGCAAGCTCTCCAGGTAGCCCTCGGAGTTGATGGGCAAATGGACGGTCGAGCGAACGCGGCTCACCAGCATCACCTCGCCGGAATCCCGGCGCAGGATGCGCACCACCAGATCGGGTTGCCCGCCAGACTTCCGCTCATCCACAACCATGTCGACCGCGGCTGTCGCGGGGCTCCCCACTTGGCCGGGCTTTTGCTCCGCCGCCCCCGGGGTCCCCGGCGATGGGTTTTGGTCGCTGGGGTGGGCTGCGGGCTCACGGGAGTTGGTCACCAGAAACTGCTGCGTCGGATCCATCTCCAGCCCCAGCAGCGGCCCCGGAAAACGCAGGAAAGGCTTCAACTCCAGCGTGGCGTCTCCCTGCTCAAGACTATCCCGGTCCCGCAGCAGGAAGTGGCCGTCCTTCAGCGCCCACAGGTAGCGCGACCGGTCGTGCACGGTCCATAAGGCTTCGGACTCGACCGTCCCGGCAGGCAGCGCCAGCACCACGGCGCGGATCTGGCGCTCGTCGCCCCACGCGCTGTCTCCCGCCTCGCGGCGCATCAGTCCCGGCACGCGAAAGGTAAACAGCAGGCGGTTTTCGTCCAGAAAATCCAGCGAGGCCAGGCTGTTGCGCTGGCCCAGGTAGATGGCGCCGGGCGCGGAGAAACCCAGCGGATCCACGGGAATCGTGAACACGGGCGGCAGGGTGGGCTTTTCCGGGAGCCGCTCGGGATGCGTGCGCTCCTTGCCCGCGCGGGACTGTTCCGTCGGGAACGCGGCGCTGCCCTGCGCCTGCCCCGCCGGCGCCGCGCACAGCGGCAGCCCAGCCAGGACCAGCCAAAGGCCCGCATGAATCCACAGAGTTCGCAGCCGTTTCACCATCGAACCATATTCTCGCCGATGGGACGGGCTTTTGACAGTGATGCGCCTCTCCCCCGCGGGCGCGGCAACTCCAGGAACCCCCGTTCCATGGTCAGCGCGCCCTTGACTCCGTCCATCAAGGGTTCTCTAATTGATCCGGCGTTCGCGTTTTCCCAGGTACGGAGGTGAAACGGATGAACCAGATTGGAGGGCGGCTGCTGTTCTGGTCGCCACGAATCCTCTCCATTGCCTTTGCCGTCTTTCTCAGCCTGTTTGCACTGGATGTTTTCAACGAATTTCATGGCTTCGGGCAAACCGCGCTGGCCCTCCTCATTCATCTGGTCCCAACAGCGATCGTCGTGGCAGTACTCATCGTCGCCTGGCGATGGGAGTGGATCGGCGCCGTTCTGTATGCCGCCGCCGCGGCGTTCTACGCGTCGAGGGTCCTTCCGAAGCATCCCAGTTGGGCCTTGACCATCGCGCTGCCATTGCTGGCGATCGCGGCATTGTTCCTTGTGAACTGGCTCAAGCGATCCGAACTGCTGGCCGCGCGCTGAGCGCACTCATCTCCATCCCCCGGACGCTGCTGCTGTTGCGTGTGCGACAGTAAAAGAGGGATGGCAAAGCACTCCACGGCCGGTCAACGCACCGCACTGTTGGGTTACGGCGCCTGCGCGCTGGCCGGCTGCCTGTGGGGCACGGGCTTCTACTGGGGCCGGCTGGCGCTCGACGAAATGAGCGTCGAGCACATGGTGCTCTACCGCTTTCTGTTCGCCTCGCTGGGCATGTTGCCGCTGGTGCTGGCCAATCGCCGCCGCTTTCACCTTACCGGCGGTGAAACCCGCACCCTCCTTCTCTCCGCCGCCCTCGGCGTGCCCATCCAGTTCCTGCTCCAGTTCCACGGCCTGGCCCTGAGCACCGTAAGCCACGCCTCGCTGATGGTGGGCGCCATGCCGGTCCTGCTGGCCGCCGCGGCCACGCTCTTTGCCGGCGAGCGCCTTGACTGGCTCGGCTGGCTGGCTCTCTGCGGCTCCACTCTGGGTGCGGCGCTCATCGCCTTGGGCGGCAGCCGCGCCCCGGCCACCCGCGGCGGGCCCTCGCTCACAGGCGACCTATTGGTCGTCGCCTCGCTCTTTACGGCCCTGGCATGGATTCTGCTCTCGAAGAAGCTGATGCAGACCCACAGCCCCCCGGTCGTCACCGCCTACACCATCCTCGCCGGAACCGTCATGCTGGCCGTCCTGATCCTCGGCCCCTGGTTGCTGAGTCCGCTTCTGAGTCCCGTAACTCATCACCGCTTCCAGCCGCCCCCGTTCGCCCACGTCAGCTCCACCGCCTGGGCCGCGCTGGCCATTAGCGGCCTGCTCTGCACGGCCACCACCACGCTGCTCTGGAACTGGGGCATTCACCATGTGCCGGCCTCGCGCGCCGGCGTCTTCCTCAACATTGAGCCGGCCCTCGGCTCCTGGCTCGGCGTCCAGTTGCTCGGCGAACACCTCGGTCCTTACGCCTGGGCCGGCGGCGCGCTCATTCTGGCCGCCGCCATCACCCTCACCACGCGCGGACACGAGCCGGAGCCCGATATCATCCTGGAGTAGGCGCGGCGGATTGCCGTACCATCTCTTGCATGGCAGAAGACACAGCGTCACCCTCCGGCAGGAAGAACTCCGTCGCCGCACACAGCAGGCGGCGCAGTTTCTTCGAGCTTGCCATCGCCTATGCGCTCATTCTGCTCGTCATCTGGACGCCGCGTCCCTGGCAAAAACTGCTCTGGTGGGTCGCTGCCGCCGCGGTCGTGATCATCACCTCGATCTCGTTCGACGGCCTGAAGGCTATGGGCCTGCGCACGGCAAACTTTCTCCGTTCGCTCTGGGTGACAGGCGCGGCGCTCGTGGTGGCTGCGGTCGCCGTCATCGTCGCCATCCAGCTTCACACGCTGCGTCTGCCCGGTGGTCCCATTCTGTTCATCAAAACCTACTGGGCCTATGCGCTCTGGGCCTGCGTGCAGCAGTTCCTGCTGCTGGGATTCTTTCTGCCGCGGTTCCTGCGCCTGCTGCCGGGCACGAAGTCCGCAGCAATCCTTGCGGCCGTTCTATTCGCGCTTGCGCATCTGCCCAATCCCATCCTTACGCCGGTCACATTACTCTGGGGCTTTGCCGCCTGCCTCGTCTTTCTCCGCTACCGCAACCTCTATCCACTCGCCCTGGCGCACGCTATCCTCGGCATCGCCATCGCCATCACAATTCCCGGACCCGTGGACCATAACATGCGGGTAGGCCTCGGCTATCTCACCTACCGCCACCACGCGCCCCATCCGGTTCAGTTACCGCAACCATAGAGACCAGATCGCGTCCACCGTGGCGTGGGTGACCGCGGATGCTCCCACCCGCCGCTGCTGCCGCCACGCCCGCCCATAGAACACTCCCGCCACCGCCGCCAGCAAGACATAGCGCCAGTTGAACAGCACCGCCCGCTTGTTGAAGTGGGCGAGTCCAAACAGCACCGCCGTCAGAAACAGCGCCGGCGTGCGTCCCATGCGCCGTTCCAGAAGATTCTGGAGCCATCCCCGGAAGAAGAGCTCTTCCGGCACCGCGATGAAGAAGAAGGTGAAAACCCATGCGCCGGCAATTGGCGCCAGCCCCGGCCACCCCCGGTGCAAATGCAGAAAGCCCAACCCCAGGCCCAGCGCCAGCGCCAGCGGCATATACAGGGCCACCTCCCGCAGGCCGATCGCGGCATCGCGCAGCCGCAGGCGCAGGTCGAAGCCGATCCCCTCCAGTTGCCGCACCGCGATGAAGCCGTAGATGCCCGCATCCAGCAGCAGCATTTTGCTGAAGATGGCCAGGTGGGCCGGCCACGCGCCCTCAAACCAGCGCAGATCGACCGCCAGACCCAACACCGCCAGAACCAGAAAATCCCGCCAGTTGCCGCGCTGGACACCGGGGTCACCAGCGACAGGCGTTTGTCGCTGGGGTGGCTGACCGGGGTCCCCAGCGACAGGCATTTGTCGCTGGGGTGGCTGACCGGGGTCCCCAGCGACAGGCATTTGTCGCTGGGGTGACAGATCGGGTTCCCCAGCGACAGGCATTTGTCCCTGGGGTGGTTGGACACCGGGGTCCCCAGCGACAGGCGTTTGTCGCTGGGGTGGCTGACCGGGGTCCCCAGCGACAGGCATTTGTCGCTGGGGTGGCTGGATGCCGGGGTCCGCGCGCCCAGCCTGCCAAAGCAGGCTCGCCACCGCCACCGGAAGCACGGCATACAACGCAAACCACCCCCAGCGGAACACGCCGCCGCCGCACGCCACCAGCACATAGGGCACGCTCAACCCAGCGGGAGACACAAGTTGCGCCCACACCGGCAGCCTGCGCGGCCGCCCGGTCACGCTCTGCGGAAAGAATGCCGCTATCACAAGCGGGCTCAGCGTGAGCAAGGCAGCGATCAAATTAGCCGGCGTGATCATGGTTCTCAACTCCATTGTGCGCCTCCCTCCCGGCCGTTTCTTCCGCATCGCGTCCTTTCGACAAAGGGAAATCCCCATCCCCTCGCTGCCAGGTTCTTCCGCCGCGAAGCCGCCGCGCCAAACCTTGGTCACACGTGCCAGGCAGATTACCCCTAACACCCCGCGAAGACTGACCGATACCTTCCTTAGCAATTAACGGAGACTCATGTGACCCTTCTTACTTGGAACCACGCCTGCACCGTCGGCGTTCGTGCCATGGACGATCAGCACGGCATCCTCATGGATGCAATGAACGAACTGCGCCTCGCGGTGGTGCATGGATGCGGCCGCGAACAGGTAAGCGAACTGCTGGACAGGCTGATCGAGTTCACCCGCATGCATTTCTGGAGCGAAGAGCAGTTGATGGAGCAGAGTGGCTTTCATGGCCTGGCCGAACACCGCGCCCAGCACCACAGCATCCTGGCGCAGATGCTCCAGTCGGCCCATCGCGTGCAATACGGCGAAGGAGTCGAGTTAGGCTCCATACTCTGCTCCCTGCGCGAGGGATACATCGAACACATCGAAGGCCTGGACCAGCAGTACGGCCCGTGGCTGAATGAGCGGGGCGTCCATTAGAACCTGCTCAAACTGCGCGTTTCCCAGACCGAGAGGCGCGGTGTCCCCATCCCGGGGATTTCCAATCAACTTCCTTGCGTAACTGCCGATGCGTTACTTGTCGGGCAAACTCCGGAGGGAGGAATGAATGGCCTTATTGACCTGGAGCAATAAATATTCCGTGGGCGTGAAGGTTCTGGACAATCAACACGCCGCCTTTCTCCGGATGCTGAATGAACTTCATGGCGCAATGATGAAGGGCCAGGCCCAAGCCGTAGTCGGCCCGTTGCTGCGCAAGCTGGTGAATTACGCACGCGAACACTTTTCCACCGAAGAAAGACTGATGGAGACCGCCAAATACCCGGGGCTGGCCAAACACCGCGAAGAACACCGCGAGTTGACTGGCAAGATCGCGGAATTCGTCGGCCGCTTCGACCGCGGCGAGGACTCGCTGAACATTCATCTGCTGAACTTCCTCCGCGACTGGCTCAACAACCACCTCCGGGAAATGGACCACGAGTACGAGCAGTGGCTGCATGACCACGGCATCCACTGAGCCGCTGCCTCTGCGCATTGGGAGCATTTCGCAACCCCAGCCCCGAATTCCCCTCAACCTTTTGGCCTTTCCTTCCGATAACCTCGTTGCCGGCAGACTTCGGCAGGAGAGATTCTATGCCTCTAATGACATGGAGCAGCAAATTTTCTGTGGGGGTTATAGCCCTCGATAGTCAACACACCCTTTTGTTCGGGATATTGAACGAGCTGCACGACGCGATGATGAAGGGGCAGGCGCAGGCCATGACCGGCCCCCTGCTGCGCAAGCTGGCGGACTACACGCGCACCCACTTTACCGCGGAAGAAGGCATGATGGCCACGGCAAGGTACCCCGGATTGAACGAACACCGCGTCAAGCACCGCGGCCTCATGAAACAGGTCGAGGAATACGTCGGCCGCTTCGACCGGGGCGAGATCTCGCTGAACATTCAACTGCTGAACTTCCTCCGCGACTGGCTCAACAACCACATCCTCAAGGAAGACCACCAGTACGGCCCGTGGCTGAATGAGCATGGCGTGCATTGAACCTCTGCCGACGCTCTGGCCCCGCGTAAACCCGCGTCACCCCCCGGCTAAACTCAGCTACACTATTCCCTGAACGAGGGAGGGGTCTGTGGCCATCCGGTTGATGCCATCCCGTGCGGCTCTGCTTCCGCTCAGAATCCTGGCGCTGCTTGTCAGCCTGGGCTCTCTGGGCCTCTGCGCCGCTTTCTCGCAGCGTTCATTCGACAGCGCCGCGGGCAACCCGGCGGTCGCTCTGCATGAGCACACCGCCAGCACGCTCCAGAACGACCGCATCGCGGCCGTGTGGCAAATCCGTGATGGACACCTGACTTCCCTGGTCATCCAGGACAAGGCAGCCGGGAAATCGGCCCAGGGTGCATCGCTCGCATTGGTTGGACCCTTCACCATCGAGCTGAAAGATGCAGGCGTGTTGCGGGCCGCGGACCTGCTCACTTCCGGCCCCGCCAGGGTGGAACAGCTCACTCCCGATCCGGCTGCTTCCCGCGCCTCGGATCGGCTGCCTGGAGTTACCGTTCACTATCCGCTCGCCGATCCCGCGGGCAGGTTTCAGGCAGACTGGGCGCTCACGCTGCGCCAGGGCTCATGCTACATTCGCCAGATCCTCACCATCGCCGCGGGCAGCAAGCCGGTTCCATTGAGCGGACTCATCCTGATCGATGTGCGCTCTCCGGGCATCGCCGTCGCCGGAACCGTGAAGGGCTCTCCATTGACCGGGGGTAATTTCTATCTCGGCTTCGAGTCCCCGCTCGCTGAGAGCAGCGTGGTGGCCGATCGCGGCGTGAGCGAGCTGCACAGCGGCGTGCCCATCGGCGCCGGCCAGTCTGCCCGTTACTCATCGGTCGTCGGCGTCGCGCCCGCCGGGCAGATGCGCCGCGCCTTCCTCACTTATCTTGAACGCGAGCGAGCCCATCCCTATCGCACCTTCCTGCACTACAACAGTTGGTTCGATATTGGCTACGGCAACCCCTATACCCAGCAGGAAGCTCTGAACCGCATTCATGCCTTTGGCGAAGAGCTGAACAGGAAGCGCGGAGTTACCCTCGACTCCTTTCTCTTTGACGATGGCTGGGACGATCTCAACCATCTGTGGAAGATACGCTCGGACTTCAAGGACGGCTTCGAGCCGCTCACCAAAGCTGCGGCCGAATATGGCACGGCTCCGGGCATCTGGTTGTCGCCATGGGGCGGCTATGCGCAAGCCAAGCAGGAGCGAATAGCGACCGCGAAAAAAGGCGGCTATGAGATAGTCGATGGCGGCCTGGCCCTGTCCGGTCCCCGCTATTACGCGCTCTTTCACGATGCCGTCACCGGCATGGTTTCGAATTACGGAGTGAATCAGTTCAAATTCGACGGCACCGGAAACGCGGACCAGGTGGTGGAAGGAAGCGCATTCAGTTCGGACTTCGATGCCGCCATCCATCTCATCGGCGACCTGCGCCAATTGAAGCCCGATCTCTACATCAACCTCACCTCGGGAACCTGGCCCTCCCCGTTCTGGCTCTTCTACGCGGACTCGGTCTGGCGCGGCGGCGAGGATACGGAGTTTGCCGGCGTCGGCTCGGACCGGGAACGCTGGATCACCTATCGCGACGGGGCTACCTACGATCACATCGTCAAGGCCGGCAAGCTATATCCCCTTAACTCCCTTATGCTGCATGGAATCGTGTTTGCGCAGCAGGCGGCGCATCTTTCCACTGACCCAGGCGGCGACTTTTCCAACGAGGTCCGTTCCTACTTCGGTTCCGGAACCCAGTTACAGGAGTTATATATCACTCCATCGCTGCTCACCGAGGGCGACTGGAACATGCTGGCCGAAGCCGCCAAATGGTCGCGCCGCAATGCCTCCACTCTCGTTGACACGCACTGGGTCGGCGGCGATCCACGCTGGCTGCAGATCTACGGTTGGGCCGCATGGTCTCCTCAAGGAGCGATTCTGACCCTGCGCAATCCCAGCACCGAGGCCCAGGGCTTCACGCTCGATATCGCCCAGGCCTTCGAACTCCCCACCGGAGCAGCCCGCCGCTACAGCGCGCGTAGCCCGTGGTCCGCCGATGCCTCGCAGCCCGCAATTGAACTCGAAGCGGGCAAGCCTCACACCTTCCACCTGGAGCCCTTTCAGGTGCTCACATTGGAAGGTCTTCCGCAGCCATGAGGGCGTGGAGATGAAATCTCAAGGATGCAGTCCTTGAAAGGGCCGCTGCGCAGGCTCCAAATTGAGTGCAACGCTCGGCGCTACCCTTCAAACGAAAGCTGGCTCGATGCAAACAGCGGCGAAGCGGGCTTTGGCTCCGATGCCAGCTCATACACCAGCCGCTCCAGCACCAGCCGCTTGTCCGGCGGAGACGAGCGCAATTCCAGATCCGCCCGCGCCACCAGCCGCAAGGCACGCGTCAGGTCGCGGCGGCTCTTGTAGCGGCGCGCCTGGCGGATCAGGTCGTCGGCGGCAAACGGAGGCATCCTGAAGCCCTGCCACAGCGCCTGCCAGATGGCGCGCGAGTCGCGCACGTTCTTCTCCAGAATCACCAGCATCTGCCGGAAGGTCCGCGCCAGCATATAGAGATGACCGATCGCCGCGTCCTCGCCCGCGTCCGAGCTGTTCAGCAGGCCGTGCAGCAGCGCCAGCGCGCGCACCCGGTCGCGGGCGCTGATGGCGTCGGTCAGCTCGTAGAGCGAGCGCTGCTTGGCGGCCAGAACCATGGTCTCCACGTCGCCCAGCGTGATGCGGCCGCGCCCCAGCGTATAGAGCAGCAGTTTTTCGAGTTCCGAGGAGATCAGCATCATGTCCGCGCCCAGCGCGTCCACCAGCTCGCGCGCCGCGTCGGGCTCCACGCGGATGCCGGCCTCCTGCGCGGTGGCCACCGTCCAGCGCATCGCGTCTTCTTCGTTCACCCGCGCCAGCTCCACCATGCCGCAGTGCTCGCCAAGGGTCTCCTTCAGCCGCTCGAAGCGGTTCTTGTCGTCCATCTCCATGCGCCGCGCGTCGGAGGGAATGCGGATGAAGTCGGCGACAAAAATCAGCAGCGCCTGTGGGTTGGGCGAGCGGAAATACCGGTCCAGCGCCGCAAACTCGTCCTTCTTGGCGCCGCGGGTGTAAAGCTGGCGCACGTTGCGCACAAAAATCACCTGGAACGGAGCCATCAGCGAAGGCGTCTGCGCCCGGTCCAGCACCTCGAAGAGCGAAGTCCCGTTCAGGTCCAGGTCCGAGAGGCAGAAATCCCTCAGATCCGGCGGCACAAAGCCCTTGAGCACAGCCCCGCGGCAGCGATCCAGCAGGAAAGCCTCGTCGCCGGCCAGCACGTAGCCGGGCCGCAGCGGACCCTTGGCCGTAGCGGCGGCCTCAATCTCCGCCACAAAGCGGCCCACGGCGGCAAAGCCCGCGCCCCAGCGCCCGCCGCTCAACGGCTCACCCTCCTCGCAGCGCGGCCCATGAATGCGTTGTTCATTCGGCTCCAGAATACCCTGCCCGGCGCTGCGAGGCCAGCCTTGCGAGCAGGAAGTGACCAAGACTTGCACCATCCGCTCTCCGCGCCACCTGGGAACTACCGCGGCGGAACGCTCTAAAAGCCCTCCAGCACATCGGCCACCAGAGCCCGCGCGAATTCGCGGCTGAGCCTCTCCAGCGCCGCCGGATTCTCCTGCAGGAAGGTCGGCAGGTCGGTGGTCGACTGGAACTGCTGGCGGAACACGTAGTTCTTGTTCTCGTAGAGGACTTTGCCGTCCCGACCGTTCAGCGTGACTGAAACCACCATGGTGATGAGGAAGCTGGACGACTCCTGCGTCGAGGCATTGTAGGTCAGCGGCGCCACATACTCCTTCAGAATCGTCCCGTGCAGGACGGCGTCGGCGCCCGGGTTCGCGTCGGTCGTCACCCGGAACCGGGTCCGCGCGGCAAACTCGCGGATCACCGCGTTGGTCATTACCGTCTCTGTGTGATAGGCCTCGGTGCGTGTGGCAAACACCGGCACGGAGAGCGTCCGCACATCGGGCGGCAGATGCGTAGCCGAGCCCACCGTGTGATATCCGCAGCCGCAGAACGTGAGCAGCGCAAAAGCGATCGAGACAAAACCCAACGGGCGCATGACTCATCTTATCGCGCAGCCTTGCCCAGCTGTGCAGCTAGACCCAGGCGGTCGCCACCATGCCCAGTTTCACGGCAGACAATTTGAGGCCGTCGGCTCGGTCTTTGAAGTAGAGGTCGTTCAGTTGGTCTGAATCCAACTGCTCAGAGCGCTGAAATCCCGCGCGGCGCAGTTCCGACTCCAATGTTTCCGGCGTAAAGAAGAGCTGGAATGGCTCTCCGTTAGCGGCAACGCGCCCGGCCAGTGCGTCGAAGGCCTTGCGGCCGATTGGGCTCAGGGTCTCCGGCGCGAGCGCGTAATCGAAGCCCACGCCGCTCCCGGCCGGCAGTTGCGCAATGGCCTCCAGCGTGGCGCGGAATGCTTCCAGCGTCAGGTAGGGAACCACTCCCAGCCAGCCAAAGAACGCGGACCTTCGTGCATCGAAGCCCGCCTCGGCCAGCCCCTCGGCCAGCGTATGGTGCTCAAAGTCCAGCGCAACAAACGTCAGGCTGTGAGGCAGCTCGATGCCGGCTTCGGCCAGCATCGCCCGCTTCCACTCCTGCGTGGCGGGAAAGTCCACTTCGAACACCCGCAGTTCGGGGAACGGATTGCGATAGGCAAAGGTCTCCAGCCCGGCGCCGAGGACCACATATTGCGTCACACCCTGCGCCACGGCTGCAGCCAGTTGGTCTTCCACATAACGGCTGCGCACCGCCATGAAGGCGCGAAAATCCCGCCCCACCGGGTGCATCGCGCGCTCCATGCCCCGGGCGAATCCGGAGCCGATCAGGCGCAACGCGATGGGATCGTCCAGAATGCGGGGCCGCTCCATGATCTGGTGCGCGGCGCGGCGAATGGCCACACCGAGAGCTGTTTTGCTGGCGCGGCCGGTCTCCATGAATTTCAGTGTAGCCGACCCCACGTCTAGGGCCCGGCGCGTAACATACCTCCCATGAGCTGGATTGGATGGGCGCTGCTCTCCGCTGCCTTTGCCGCCGCCACTGCCCTGTTGGCCAAGGTGGGCGTGGCGCATGTTGATTCGAACCTGGCCATGGCGCTGCGCACCAGCGTGGTGCTGGTCTTTGCCTGGGCCATCGCCCTGGCGCTGGGCAAACACGGCGAGATCCGCTCCCTCGACCGCCGCACCATGCTCTTTCTCGCCCTCTCTGGCCTCGCCACCGGCCTGTCCTGGCTCTGCTACTTCCGCGCGCTGCAGTTGGGACCGGCTTCCCGCGTGGCCCCGCTCGACAAGCTCAGCGTCCCGCTGGTCATGCTCTTCGCATGGCTGCTGCTGGGCGAAAAACTCACTCCTGCGGCCCTGGTCGGCGGCCTGCTCATCACCGCCGGCGCCGTGATCATGGTTCTCAGCTGAACGGACGCGGACGCGGGATCCTCCTTCCCTATACTGGATTGAGAAAGCGCGTTCTTTGCCTGCCGCGGAGAAGCTCTCATGCCCACCCAGCTCCAGTCCGAAGCCAATCCCGATCCTCAGCACAGCCCCGCAGCCTCGCCCCGCCGCATCGTCCTCACCGGCTTCATGGGCTCAGGCAAAACCACCGTCGGCCCGCTGCTTGCCGGCCGCCTGGGCTGGAGCTTCATCGATGTGGACGACATCATCGAGGCCGAGGCCGGCGTCACCATCGCCGAACTCTTCGCCCGCCACGGCGAAGCCCCGTTCCGCGACCGCGAACACTTGACCATCGCCCGCCTGGCCGCCGCCGACGCGCTGGTACTCGCCATGGGCGGCGGCGCCATTGAGCATCCCGCCACCCGCGATCTGCTGCTCACCACCCCCGGCACGCTCCTCGTTCATCTCGAGGTCGAACTGGCCACCACCCTCGACCGCTGCCGCGGCACTGAGCACCTCCGCCCCATCCTCGCCGACCACGCCAACCTCGCCAGCCGATACCAGCGTCGCCTCCCGCTCTACCGCACCGCCCACGTCTCCATCCCCGTCGACGCCCTCACACCGGAGCAGGCCGCGGACGCAATCCTTCAAGCCGCCCGACTAGGCTAGACCGGAAGGGAGCATCCCTGCGCTCAGGACGATTCGCAGCGAGCGGCCGCATACCTCAAGAATGTTGTGCCATTGGGGACCTCTTTGCAGTGGGGAATGCAAGAAACGCTTGACGCCAGACATCGGCGCGCATAACCCGCTAGAGTTGCACAAAACCTGAGCACAGGTCCGATAGGGATGGATCATCTGAAATGTTCGATCCAACTTCGTGGGTCACCAGCGGCCCGACCCCAAGTGAGGAGAGCTGGTTGAAGAGATCTTCCGGATGCTGTTTGGCGCGTTCCACGCAATCCCACAGCAGGGAGTCGAGATAGTCCAAGTCAGTTCCTCGAAGTATATTGCGCAACTCTGGATGGACCAGGAAGCTCAGATTGCCTTCCTCATCCCTAAGCACAAAGAGAACGATCGATGCGCTACGCGATGCGGCGTAATGCCGATCCTGCGGCCTGTACTCCAGAGCGCAGAACCGACGTTGGCGGCTTTGGCCCGAATTGATACTCTCTACGTTCAAAGCCATTGGCCCTCTGTTGGGCATCGACCATCGTGTCGAGAACATTCTGCAAGAGACAAGCGGTTGACAGCCTGTTGAGGCATTGCGTGAAGCCGTCGAGCGCCGATGCTGTCTTCCAATCGTCCGGCAGTGCTTGTACCCGTTGCCAGAGTTTTTCAGCATCCAAGGCCCGTACAACCCTCTGGAAATCAAGCAGTTGCTCCGAGCATACATCAGGGTAGATGCGCGGATCAAGGTAGCGGGATGCGAAGAAGCCTTGGTGCAGGTCCGCTTTGGGACCGCCGAAAAGGTGTCCGTTATCGACAAAGAACGCATTCAACCAGCCTTGAGCGTCTTCAACAAAGAGAGCTTGCCGGTTATCGACATGCCCGGCGCAAATGTCGATTAGCCATGCCAGCCAAAAACTGGCCCGGTTGCGGACTCGCTGGAAGCTGGTTCCAGGGAGGATTTCCAGGAGGCGAATCCCGTCCCCGCCCAAAAAGCGTGAGCCGAAGCACAAACCTGATGCTGGCCGAAGACGCCCTTCCGGGGTTTGCATCCAACAGTCTGGATTCTCATCGAGGAAGGAATCGGTGACCAGCAACAGCTTCCACGAGGGAGCAGCCAGCCCGCAGGCGCGATACAGTTCGCTTCCAATGCTCTCGTTGAAGGGCAGGTTTGGCCCTTGAAGGTTGTTTGTGAACTTGGCTACGTAAAGCAGGCCGTCGCTTGCCTGAACCAGAATTGGTTGTGAGCCACCGCGAAGATTGCGAATATATTGTGTTGCAAGAACAAAATCGTTCCCCCAGGCTTGCATGGTCCCCCCAAAAAACCTAAATTGAACAAACGCAGACGGACTCCTACCGCGATCTTTGGGATACACCAAGCAACTGATCAACCAAAATGAGGGAGAGTCAATGAGCAATCTCTCATTCAAAAGACGAGCAAACGCTTTCAAGTCCGAGCTAAACTTCGCACTGCGTGGCGCAAGTTTTTCGCCCACTTTTCCACAGACAAGAGAAGGTAATCTCACGTTAGAGGGCGTTGTTTTTCCTGTCAAGCGATACACGTAGAAACACGTGCATAAAGTTCCATAAGTTGTAGAAACTACTCAATCAGTTGTAGCCATGTCACATGTATCACACTTGCATTGGGCAGGATTTCTGAATGCGGGAACGGGACTCGAGGATGTCCCGCGTCTAGTTGAAAGTTCTGGCGGCGGTTGGGTTGATGATACTACGCTGCAACCTGCCCGGTGGTAGGCTGAGCGTCGTTGAGGATTGCCTCCAGGGTCCACAGATCGCGATATCCCA
>PLGM01000267.1 GCA_003139795.1 Acidobacteriaceae bacterium
TAGATGCAGTATGCCATAAGATAAATTGGAATGCATTAACAAAAGCCGCATGAATACAGGAGAATCACGCGTATAACTCAGACCGCGATCTGCGGCGCCCAGGTTCTCTGCGGCCTGCGCCAGTCGATGCCTTCCAGAAGCATCGACAACTGCGCACGACTCAGACAAACGGTTCCTTCGGTAGCCTGCGGCCAGATGAATCGTCCTCGCTCCAGACGCTTGTAACTCACCCAAGAATGCACAGACTTTGATCGCAGCCACAGATCTTGTGCGCGTGACGCATCCCTTTCATCCGCTCCGTGGGCAGCAGCTACGTTGCGTAGGCGAGCGGTACAACCGCTACGGGATGACCCTGCTGCTGGAGACTGACAATGGGGCGTCTTGCTCGGTTCTGCCGCAGTGGACGGACGCAGTGGCTCCTGATCCCGAGATCGTCATGGGCGGCGAGCGGGCGCTGTTCCGCGTCGCTGACCTGCTGGAGCTCGCCAGCTTGGTGGATCGGCTCAGCGGGCGTGATTCGTCGGGGAGGTGAAAATGATACGTAAGGCGAATTCTGCCGCAATGGTAAGTAGAAATACGCCGCTAGCGAACAATATCGGCGCGAAGATGGCGAGAATAGTCCAGCATGAATCAAACTGTGCAACATCATATGTTCTTGACGAACTCTGGATGTGCGGCATAATTATATCAACGATCGGCAAGCCGATCCGCGGAGAGCGCGGTGCCCGCCAAGAGCGACAGCAAGCATACCAAGGTCCGGGCCCTACTCGAAGAGGGCACGCTGAATGCAGAACCCGGGAAGGTGCAGGATCCGAAGTTCCACGATGGCGAGTTCTTCGACCCGGACGACATCGTGCAGGTCAAGTACGAGATGCTGCGCCGCGTATCGGTCGAGAATGCGTCGGTCGTCCATGCGACCGAGGAATACGGTGTGTCGAGGCCGACGTACTATCAAACCAAGTCCAGCTTCGAGGAAGCGGGGCTCGCCGGCCTGGTGCCCAGGAAGCGGGGTCCGCGCGGCCCGCACAAGCTGCAGGGCGCAGTGCTGGCATTTATCCGAGAGCAACTGGTTGCGGGCGAGCCCATTCGAGCGCGCCAGCTGGCCAAGCAGATCCTGAAGAAATTCGATGTCGCTGTGCACCCAAGGACGATCGAGCGGGCAGTCGCGGTAAAAAAAACGGCGCGCTGACGCCCGCTGGTGGAGGCGGTCCAGAGCGGCTAGCGGGGATCGTGTCGCAGTACGAAGCACTCCGCAGTGCCGCACTCGGCCACCCTCTGGCGCTCGAGGCTCGCAATGGACTCATCCTCTTTCTCCGTCGCGGTATGTGGGGGTGGGCACGGGTGATGGGTATGCCTGGCGTCAGCCTGCCGCCGCAGCCGAGACGTGGAGCATCGTTGAGCTTGCCCACCGCAGGAGAATCCAAAACCGTTATTCATATATTCGCAGCATTGGCAATGAATACCGATCATCGAGGAGCGATACCATGAGCGAGTCCTTGAAAGTGCAGCCTCAGCATCTCGAGCGGGGTGCGTACCTGTATATTCGGCAGTCCTCGATGCGACAGGTCATCGAGAACGTAGAGAGCACGAAGCGTCAGTACGACTTGCGCGGCCGGGCCGTTGCGCTTGGCTGGCGTGAGGAACAGATCGTCGTGGTGGACAGCGATCAGGGCGAGTCCGGCGCGTCGGCGGCCTGGCGCGAAGGTTTTCAGCATCTGGTCGCTGAGGTAAGCATGGGCCGCGCGGGCATCGTCATGGGACTGGAGGTCTCGCGCCTGGCGAGGAACAACGCGGACTGGCACCGATTGCTGGAGATCTGCGGGCTGGCCGATACACTGATCCTCGATGAGGATGGTGTCTACGATCCGACGAATTTTAATGACAGACTTTTGCTCGGATTGAAAGGGGCTATGTCGGAAGCCGAGCTTCACGTTCTCAAGGCCAGGCTGCGCGGCGGAATCCTGAATAAAGTGCGGCGCGGCGAGTATCGTTGTTTGTTGCCCACGGGCTTCGTTTATGACGAGGCCAGCAACGTGGCGCTCGATCCCGACGCGCAGATCCGGGACACGATCAATCACTTCTTCGAGACGTTCGTGCGCGTCGGCTCGGCGTGCCAGACCGTGAAGGTGTTTCGCAAAGAGGGCCTCAATTTTCCTTCCCGGCGTACTGGGGGCGCCACAGTGTTCCGGCCGTTGACCGCATGGACCGCCCTGCGCGTGCTGACCAACCCCCGATACGCGGGCGTCTACGTGTATGGACGTCGCCGGTATCGGCGAACTGTTAACGGCAAGAAAGAGGTCCAGATCAATCACGACTTCGGCGACTGGGTCGCCTGCATCCCAAACGCTCACCCCAGCTACATCAGTTGGGAGCAATACCAGCAGAATCTCAAGCTGCTTGCGTCCAATGGAAGAACATACGAACTGGCGCGCGGGTCGCCGCCGCGCGAAGGCGCGGCGCTGTTGCAGGGACGCGCGGTGTGCGGCCGATGCGGTAGGCATTTCCGCGTCCGATATCGCTCCACGCGGGGCAAGCAAGAAGTCTGGTATGTCTGCGACCGTGGGCACGGTAATCTCGGTGAGCAGGACTGTCAATCTATCGCCGGACCGGCAGTCGACGAGGCCATCGGGGCTCTGGTTGCCGAAAGGATGACACCCGCCGCCGTCGAGTTGGTGCTCGATATCCGGCGAGAGATCGAAGCTCGGCAGGAAGAGGCCGGCCGGCTGCGCTGCCGCGCCATCGAACGTGCGCAGTACGAAGCCGATCTGGCGCAACGCTGCTTCATGCTGGTCGATCCGGGCAATCGCCTGGTCGCCGACACTCTCGAGGCGGACTGGAACGACAAATTGCGGGCGCTGGCCCAGGCACGCGAGGAGCGCGAACGCGCGCGACAACAAGACCAACTTCTCCTGGACGATGCGATCCGTCAGCGGCTGGTCACGATGACGACGGACTTCAAGAAACTCTGGAATGATCCAGCCACACCGAACCGGGAGCGCAAACGACTGCTTGCCTACATCATCGAGGATGCCACGCTGATCAAACTGCCCGCGGAAGGCATCACCAGGATCCACGTCCGCTTCAAGGGCGGCAAGACCGAAACGCTGACGAGGCTGAACCCGAAGACTTCCGCGCAGCAGGTGAAGACGTCGCCTATGATCGTCCAACTCGTCGACAAGCTCCTCGACAACCACATCTATGCCGAAATCGCCGCCATCCTTAACGAGCAAGGGCATCGTCCCGGCGGATCGGCTCGACCAGAGCGCAGCCAGACTTGCTTTACCGCGCTGCGCATCGCCTACCTTGTCCATCGATATGCGCTCCGCTCTCGCTACGACCGGCTTCGCGACCGCGGTATGCTGACCGCAGCAGAAACGGCGGCTCGCCTCGGCGTCCACGAA
>PLGM01000376.1 GCA_003139795.1 Acidobacteriaceae bacterium
TTAGGACCAACCGTGAAATCCAGGCTGTTATTCGGGTTGGCGAATTGAGGCGTATTGGTCAGATTGAAGAACTCAACCCGAAAGCGAAAGCTGTTTGATTCGTTCACCGGAAACATGCGCTCGACGGCCATGTCGATGTTGTGCTGACTGGGACCGCGCACGATGCCCACGCCGCTGTTGCCAAAATCCGTGTCTCCCGGCCCGCTCCCGTTCGGAGCCTCCGGCGGAATGGTAAATGCGTTCTGGTCGAGATACCCGTTGAGCACGCGCGAATGGAGCGAGCCAGGCGTGGAGGGATTTGATCCCGTGCGCTGTGCCCGGTTCTCGAAGTTGCCGTAAACCAGCCCGGCGTTGCTGTCGACAGCCGTAATGGGGCTGCCTGACTGGATCACCGCGATGCCTGAGAACTGCCAGTCGGAGAGCGCCCGCCGAACCAACGCCGGCGCCTGCTGGAACTTCGGCGCATCCCACGTAAAGTTCGCCACAGCCCTCTGGGCGCGATCGAAGTCAGTCAAACCGTACGCCTGACGCGGGTTGTTCTGGTTGTTGGTCAACAGCCACAACTCAAAGACGCTGCTGCCGCCCGAGCCGCTGGTCTCATCCAGGTTTTTCGACCATGTATAACTGCCCAGCAACTGGAGTCCATGGCTGAATCGCCTGGTAATGCTGCTCTGCAGCGAGTTATAGTTCCCTTCGAATTCTGTATCCGAGAAGAGCGATCCAGTGGCGATGCCCGCGAAGGGCAGCCGCTGGATCACATTAGCCGCGGTATTCATGGTCGTCCCGTTTACCGGACTTTGCCCGCTTGCCAGCAGTGCCTGGTTGAATTCGACACTGCCCGGAGAATGAGTGGTGTGCGCGCCCACGTAACCTGCCTCCACCAGAAAATCTTTTTGGAAGGTGTACTGCAGATTCAGGTTGTATTCCTGCGTATACGGGTCGATAACGTGCGGCGAAACACCGGAGGTATATGCGCCTCCGCCCGCAATGCGCGGCTGATAAATGGGGAAGCTCGATGTAGGCGGCAGCAACGGATCGAAGGGAATTTGCAGCGTCGCTCCAGCATTCTGCGCACCGTAGGAAAGCTGCTGCAGCGAAAACGGCTGCTGTCCCAGCTGTGCCTCGGCGAAGCCGCCCGAGGGGCGATCGTAGTAGATTCCGTAACCGCCGCGCACCACGATGGTAGGCTTCTCAGTCAACCGCAGTGCGAAGCCCAACCGCGGCGAAACATCGTGATAGCCGGTCGACCACAGGCCCGCAGTCGAGGTCTTCGTCACTCCATTGGGAACCGAGCCTGGGTAATTCGCCGGCAAGGTATAGCCGCTGAGAGATCCCGTGGCCGGCACCTGGCCCACCGCAATCGAGGGATCGAAGCTCGGCAGCAGGCCGTGGATCTCCACGGGCGGACCGAATACCTCGTAGCGCAGGCCGGCGTTCACGGTCAACCGCTGCGTCAGTTTGATGTCGTCTTGAACGAACGACGCCAGGTCGGTATAGCGCTCGTCGAGGCGAAACAGGCCTGAACTTCCCCCGCTCTCTGCGACGTTGCTCACGCCGGTGGGGCTGCCATTTTGCGCCGCGCTCTGTCCCAGCAGAAAATCATCGAAGGTGTTGATCTGCAGCAGTCCATCGGCGCTGTACGGCGCATCGATGTCCACTTCGTGACGCTTCAGCTCCAAGCCAAAGCGCATGTTATGACGGCCGCGCGTTTGGGAAACAGTGTCCTGCCAGATGAAGCTGTTTGTGTTCTGCCACTGCGATGACGTGCCGGCATCTCCGGTGGTAAACAGGCCGTTGATGCTCACCCCCGGCGCCACGCCTGCCGCGCCCGTCGGCGTGCTCATTCCCAGGTCCGCGGCCAGAATCGGATTCAACACCGCCGAAAGACCGTCGAAGCGCATGAAACCGAAGCGCGCCAGGTTGACGAGGTTCGAATTGAAGACGTGTGTGTCCGCCAGAACGAACATCGTGTTCTGGTCGAGTTCATTGGTGCCCCAGCCGGGAACATTAGCGGCATTCGGCGAAAATAACTCGATGGTTGGCGCGCGCGAGTAGAAGAACCTTCCCGACAACGTGTTCTTTTCTGTCATCACCTGGTCGATATTCATGCTGAACTGGTTCTCTTTGTAGTCGGCAGGAGGGGAGAAGGTGGACTGGCCCACCGCAGGCTGACCCGGCTCCGACGGCAGGTCGATCTGCGGATTGGGAATTGCATATTGGCCGCCGCTGAGTTTGAAGTTGAGCAGTGCCACGGCAACGGGATTGATGTTGGAACCGTCGCAGGCCACCTGCGTGCCGCCCGCATTGGTCAAATACCCAGCAGCGTTCATTTGATTTGCGGGACAAAACTGAGCTCCCAGCGTTGCCGGGGAGCGATCGGAGGTCAGCTGCGGCAGAGTTGTAGTTACCTCGTCTCCCTCGCCATTGACCTCAGTGATCCCTTGGAATTCGACGAAGAAGAAGGTCTTGTCCTTGCGGATCGGACCGCCGGTCGATGCGCCGAATTCGTTCTGCTTCAGCGTGGGACGAGGCTGGCGGTCCAGCTTTGAAAAAAAGTCGTTGGCGTTGAAGATGTTGTTGCGCACAAACTCCCACGCGGTCCCGTGAAAGCTGTTTGTGCCACTTTTGCTGATGAAGTCCACGTTGGCTCCGGCGCCTCTGCCGTAGGACGCATCGTAATTCGCGGTCTGCACCTTGAACTCCTGAATCGCGTCCGGCGCGGGAACGGCCGTACCCACCTCTTCGCCGTCATTGGCGGCAGAGTTCTGGGAGAGATTATTTGCGTCGATGCCGTTGAATTGGATGTTGTTCGAGGTGGTCTTTGCGCCGTTCGAGGTAACATTCTGCGAGTCCCGGCCCAGAGCCGTAGCATCCGGCAGGGCCACGACCACGCCCGGCGAGAGCCCGAGAATCTGCGTGTAGTTGCGGTTGGCCAGGGGCAGCGCCTGCGCTGCTTCCTGCCCGACTGCGCGACCCAGAGTGGAGCTTTCCACTTCAGCCATTTCGGCATCGTTGGTCACCTGCACGCTGGCGCTTGCACCCGCAATCGTCAGCGTCACATTCAAAGAACTTGTCTCGCTTCCCGTTACCGCAATGGACCGCGAAGTATGCTCGGCGAACCCATCGGCCTTTATCGTCACTGAGTAGTTTCCAGGGGTCAGCAGCGTTACGCGAAAAACCCCCTCCGGCGTGGTGATCACCGAGCGCGACACTTGTGTCGCCTCGTTGACGGCCAGTACAACGGCGTTCGCAATGACTCGATTCGAAGGGTCATACACCACGCCCGAGATGGCGCCTGTCCCCGGCGTCTGTCCGAATGCTGTCCCCGTCAGAACAAGTGCACAAATCGTACTTAAAGCGAATTGGCGTCGCAGCGAAGCGGCCCTCATGCATTTGTCTCCGAAATGTCTCTCATGGATTCGTATTGCATTGAAGCTGAGTATGAAGAGGTCGCTGCTACGAATTGTTATCGATTTGTAATTCCTTTGTACCAATGAATGCAGATCGCCTTAAGGGGCCGCCAGCCGCAACTCTGCGTGGATTTACTCTAGCGTATTATGCGCAAAGTTCCTTCATGGAGTATCCGCTCGAATCGATTGAATAGATGGTCGTTGTTCCGCTCAGACGAGGTCAACAGTGTCCTGTGTTAACACCTCCGTTTGTAGCTTGAAATGCGGTCGGCATAGGACCAACATAGCGCTGGAATCCAGTTACCCCAGGAATTACACGCCGGATTGGGCGGTTTTTGGCCAATTCTCACCCGAAATGTGCTGCAAAAAGGCCAATACTAAAGATGCTTAGAAGGCGATACGCCCTCCCAGTTGGATTTGTCGGGGAGTGTTGTAATCGGAGGTTATCTGGCCAAAGGTCGAACTGCCCAGAGTGGTGTTCGGCAGTGCGAACCACGGATGGTTGAGGATATTCTGGACCTCCGCGCGGAAGGCGAAGTTCACGCGATCCTTGATGGCGACGGTCTTTATCAGCGTTGCGTCCCAGTTGCCCGTGCCGGGCGCAGGGCCGCGCAGAGTGGTGTCAGCCTTGGGTTCGTTGCCAAACTGAAATTCGCCCACGGCGGAAAAGGCGTTGCGGTTGATGTATCCGTTGACCCGGGTATAGAGGCTGCCGGATGTCTTCTGGCTGGTGTCGGGATTGATGTTGGGCCGCTGGACGGCGGCGCCGACCAAGCCGTTCTGGTTGTTCTGGGTAATGTCCAGAGGGAACCCATTTTCGTAATAGGTCACGGCGCTCAGTTGCCAATCGCCGATCGCGTGGTTCCACCGTCCCGCATCGCTCAGGAATCTCTTGCCCCTGCCAAAGGGAAGAACATAGGAACCGGCCAGAGTAAAGCGGTTCGGGACATCGATAAAGGAGCGCCCCCACTCCGACTTCAGATCGTAGATATTCTGCGGACCGGAGTTAGAGCCTCCCGAGGGGCTGGATGTCTCGTAAGAGCCATCAAGATTTCGCGACCAGGTGTAAGTGCTGAGGAAGGTCAATCCATTTGAGAAACGCCGCTCGACGCGGGCCGCGAGCGAGTTATAACTCGATGCGCTGTCGGTGGTGATCACGTTGACGGATGCAAATTGCGGAAAGGGCAATAGCAACTGCGAATAGGGTACTGTCTGCTGGCCGATCAATCCAGGTCCTCCCAATTGATAGAACGAATTGGCTGTGGGGGCATTCAGCGCCGCCGCGCCGAGAGAAAAGTTGGAAGGATTGAGCTGGTCGATGTTGGTTCGACCTCCGCCGGCTGGGGATGCGCTGCCGCCACCTTGCGGCGAAGGCAGAAGATGATGCCCACGCGATCCGACGTAGTCCACTTTGAGAATCGTCTTGTTCGGCAACTGGCGTTAAATGCCGGTCGAGAACTGGTAGATGACCGGAGATTTGATGTTCTGGCTATAGGCCGCGATGGGGTCGCCGATGCCTGTAAGCAAGCCGTTGACGTTTCCTGTGGGAGCTTGCGGGCCGCCTGGAAACGGGTTATTGAGCGAAAAACTTGATGCCGGGGTCAGATCGCCGTTGTTGCTGGAGATGAGCGGCGTCTCGGTGGTGAACCCGGTTTGGAGAGCCGCCGTCGCGTCGTAGCGTAACGGCGAATAGAAGACTCCAAAGCCGCCGCGAATCGCTGTCTTTTGTCCAAGCGCGTAGGAGTATCCAAGGCGGGGGGCAAACTTGCGCTTGGAAAGTTCTCCGGACTCATTGCGGCCGCCCGTTCCAGCGTACTCGAGGCCGCCAACGGTTCCCGGCACGAGAGTTGCCAGCGGACTGGCAACGGTTGGATTGAAAGCAACGACCTCGTTGTTGTTGGAGTCTTTCAGGCCGGTCTCGTACTCGTAGCGCAATCCAAGGTCGAGGGTTAGCTTCCGCGTTATACGAAATTCATCCTGCACGTAGGCGCCCCAGTAGTTGATGTACTGATAAAACCGTTGCGACTCCTCGATGTTTCCACTGGTCGGCAAACCCAGAAGAAGATCGGCGATGGCGCTGCCTGAAGCTCCTCCATCAGGTGTATTGGGGGCCTGTTCCGTGAAGTTGCCAGTGAAATTGAAGGACCCTGGAGCGCTTTGAAAGTCGGTGAAGGACAGGTCGATGGAGCGGTAATCGAAGCCGGCCTTGATGCTGTGCTTGCCGACCTCCTTGGCGACCTGGGTGAAAAGGTTCCTTGAGTACCAGAAGTCCCTGGTTGCCGTCGAATCACTCAGAGAAGTGAAGTTGGTGACATTCACCGGAGGAAAGAAACTGAGCTGGTAGTTGTAGGCGGGTAGTCCGAGGGTGGTGAGACTGAAGCCGTTGCTCAGCGGCAGAATGACGTTGGGGAACCGGTTGAAGCCGAAGCGGACGCTCAGGATGGTGGTGGGATTGATGGTGAAGATGTTATTCAAGTTCGTCGCGTCCACGTGCCGGTTATAGGTGATGGATTCCGATCCGGGCACGGTCCCCAGCGCATTGCCAAAGGGAATCAGGCAGAAGTAGTGCAGATAGGAGACGTTGGTTGTCCACCACTTGAAAAACTGGTGATCGAGCTTGCCGACGAACTCGTCGCCGCGATTTGCCGGCCCCGGTGTTGCCGCAAGATAGTTCGATCCTCCCGAGGCCAACCCTTGCACGTTGGCGTGCGGGAAGTAACTGACGATAGCCTGGCCGACCGCGCTGGTTGGGGTGAACTTGTTGCCGGGGATAGGTTGCCGGCTATTGGGGTCATAGATGGTAATGGGAACCTGCGCGCCAGTGGGCGACAAGACGTAACTTTGCGAAAAGTCGCCCGTGCGTTCGAGGTCGGTTGGCACCTGATAGCTGGCACGCAGGAAATTGCTTTCGCTGAAGCCCTCCTCGGCAAAGAAGAAGAACGTCTTGTCTTTTCCGTCGTAAAGGTGGGGAACGATCACCGGGCCGCCGATCGAGCCGGCATAACTGTAGAAGGGGGTATTGGGACGCGGGACACCTGCACGATTGGCAAAGAAATCGTTGGCGTTGAAGACTGACTGACTGGTTACGCCGTAGAGAGATCCATGAAGGTCGTTGGTGCCCGACTTGAGGAGCGTGTTATATACGCCGCCGCCCGTCCTTCCCACTTCGGCATCATACGTGGTTACCTGGACTTTGAGTTCCTGGGTTGCCTCGGTCGCGGGGATGATGGTGGGCCGGTTGACGGTGTCGGTGATGGGCACACCGTCGATCAGGTATTGATTGGTGGACTCCGGGCTGCCGGCAATGGATACGGTGGAAGTGTCGCTCTGGTCGATAAATCCGGAACCGCGAATCACGGGCAACACGTTTTGCGAGACATTGATGACCGTGTACTGGTTTCGTCCGTCGCTGGTGGAGACGGGTAGGTCAAGGAGTTTCTGCTCTTCCAATGCCGTCGACGTTGAACCGTTGGTCGTATCGAGCAGTGGCGTGCCCGCCGACACCTCGACGGTTTGCGAAGTATCGCCGACTTCGAGCGGCACGTCCACGGTCACAGACTGTTGCGTGCCAACCACAATGCCGCCGCGTTCGAAACGCTTGAACCCCGCGTTCTCGACCACAACCTGATAACTGGCCGGGTCAACCTGGCTGAAGATGTAGAGCCCGGCTCCATCCGATACAGCAACACGGGATACTCGTTTGGCTTCGTCGATAAGCGTTATCTTGGCCCCGCCGACAACCGCATGGCTGGGGTCGGTCACCAGACCCCGGACCTCGGCCGAATAGGACTGTGCGAACAGCGGCGCCGAGATGAGCATGAACAGGACGATGAAAGCCTTGCGTACTGAGATCATTTGAACCCTCCTAAGAATGAAGAAAGTGAGGGAAAGTCCGCTTTTGAACGCAGACCTTCGTGAACGCCGGATAGACCTCCGGCATGCAATGTTCACTGGAAAGAGGAATTCTGGCGTGAAGCGCGCGGATGCGCGTCAGCTTGCAGAGGTAGGACAACAGCGGAAGTGTGCGCTCCGCGTAACGAAGCGCACGGGCACAGCGGCTACAAAAACGGGTTGGATACGGAAAAAGGCCATCGGATCAGGCTCCCAGGACCTGCGGAAGCCGGGATAACTCCTCGTCGGTGCTGTCATTGGGGACCGAGCAACCGGGCGTTAGAATGAACTTGCTGCCGGCCGCGCTGCTGGCGCTCTGCCACTGCTCGCGGATCTGGGCCGGAGAGAGATCCTTGTACCTGACCTCATCGATTCCGGTGGCGATGGTCTGCGAGAACTTGCTCCGTACGGTGCTCACCTGCACTCCGCTGGTTTGCACGGACCAGTTGACTACAGGTGCCTGGAAGCCAACGAACTGGTCGACATATTCGTTCTCCCAGTGCAGATGCAGGAAGGTCAGCCTGGCGCCCGCGGTCGCGTCGAAGAAGCGCTTGTCGAATGGCGCGCTGAACCTGGCGTAGTCCGCTGGGGAAAGCTCTTCACGCTTGGCGTTCGCAATCGAGAAGAGTATCCCCGAAGCGCCCACTGCGAAGGCTCGCTTTGCGTGGTTGATGTGCGACTGAGTGAGCACATCTAGCGCGTCGAGCAGACGCTGCGGGTTCTCCTGCTGCAAGCGAAGAACCTCCTCCTTCGACGACAACTTCACAGCTACCTGCCAGGGATTAAAGGCTGTCTCAAGAATATATGCGTCGCCATTCAAACCGGTGTTGATCAACTCCAAAGCGCGAATCTGGTCGGGGAAGGGATTGTTGAGAACCTTCAGCTCATACCAGTTGCCCCCGGGCTTCGGATACGGATAATCGCTCATCACCTTCACGATGTCCGTCTTGTATTTCCAGTGATAGTCGAGGGTCGCCTTGGCGTGAACTTCCGGTGTTTGCGGTCCGAAGTGATGCCAATGCGTGAAGGGCGGACGGTCAACATCGCGCCCTGCGAGCGCGCGGTCTACGCGCTCCTTGCGCGTGAGCGGCTTCCGGCTTGCCACCTGTCCCAGGATGGGCTGTGTGAGCGCGACGCCGGCCATTGCAGCGGCAGAAACAACAAAACTCCTGCGATTCATCATCAACTGCTCCATAAAACGGATAAACACAAATGGATGGAGTCCAAGCGCAGAAGAATTGCTTCTGTTCAGCCAGAATTTCGATTGTCAGGATGCAATCGCGCCTGCGCAGGTATGGGCCAGATCGCCGCTGAATGGGTCAGCGACAACACAGGGTGCGACAGGCGAGGATAAGGCTGGAAATCAAGGTCATCTCTCGTTGAGGACGAACAATTCCGCACGTACTGGCACGGAAACCCAAGTTTCGCACGGAATGAACTCGATGTCAACTTCCACTCTCTTCCAACACAAGATGAGCCTGAAGGGGCGGTCATGCGGGGTAGTGAACATCCGCATGGACGACGCAGAAAAGTTGAGTTTGGAAGCGATTGGCCGATTTGTCGCGGCCAGCGAGGAAATCCGGTTTGAGGCCAAAAACCACCAGCAGCTCTACAGTTGGGTGGAGCGGGTGCTGGTCCAACAGGAGTACGCTCAGCAGGGCAAGGCGGCGCGGGGCCTGGTGCGGCGCTACCTGCCTTGGAAGTGCACCGCTGCGTCGATGGCGAAGTCCTGATTTCTTCCCTCGCAGGCTCCCGGCTGGTAGGTCCAGGTCTTCACCAGTTCCACCGCTTCGGAATCCAAGTCATCCCGTACAGGCTTCAGGACCTCGGCTTTCCCTACAGTGCCATCTGGACGAACATGCACACGGACCTCGATCGTAATTACTGGTGCATCGACACCGCCTTTCGCCGCAGGCTGAGGAGCGGAGATCGGCACCGGCATCGAAAACGACTTGCAGTAGAACGCTTGCCGCCAATCCTCTGGCGCAACAAAAGCATCGTCGGGCCTGGCATCAAGAAGTGTCCAACGCACGGTCGCGTCGATCACAAGTTTTTCTCCTTCGCGATAAATAAAATGAGAAGGCAGCAAAGCATCTTTGACGCTGCGGTATTCAAGCGCCTGGAACGAATGATCGCGATCATGCCACTCAATCACAGTCGCATTCTCCTTGGCAATACATACGTCACCGGGATTGCGTTCTTCTCCTCGGACTGTGACAAATTGAATGCAAACGGCAGCCTTTCCGTTCATTTTCGTCTCGTTGATGCTGGCGATGACGTCCGTCGAGTCGAATCGTATCGGCAGGTATGGGACAAATTCCATAACCGTCCGAATACAGGTAATTGACGGCACAACGACTTTCACTCTGCTAGATTCTCAGCCCTGTCGGCTGCTCATCCTTCCTTCCTGCCATTCAAGCTACGGGGTCTGGACTTTTACCCCGGTGGGACTTGCTCCCACTGATCATGCCAGCCTTCGCTGGACGCACCGTTTCCGAGGACTATTCCCTGCTGGCGCTAGTTTCACTGTTGAGCAGCTATGCCTTCACGCTGCTGCGCCGGCTGGACTGCGTCCTGGAGCCCACCAAGCAGGCCGTGCTGGCCGAGAATAATGCCCGCACCAAGGCCAAAGTCAACCCGGAGTATGCAGCAGCTCGCCGCGGCTCCAATACTCCGCAAGGCATCATTGCCTTGACCTAGCTCCGAAATGAGGTTTTGATTTTTCTATCGATCGAGGATGCGCACATTGGAACCGAAGCGGCGGAAATTGCGAAACTCGATCTCATTCAGATCCGTCTCGCGGCGGCCCCTTCTGAGCATGATTTCGGCGCCGACCGGCAGCAGGTAGTCGTGCTTGTTGATCATCACATAGTCGTAGTCCACGCTTACGAAAGTCGCATGGATGGGGCACCTTTTCGGCACATCGTCCGCCACTTGCGTGATGCGGCGAACCCTGTGGGTGACGCTGTCGATGAAGACCTGGCCATGGTAACCGAGCGTCATGACCTCATTCGAGCCCGTCCGGAGATTGAAGGTGGAGTTTTCGCGGGCCACGCGATAGTCGAATAACTGGATGGTCTCGTCTCCCAGGATACCGGTTTTCTTCCATGTGAAGTCGGCCTTCGACGCAGGTCGAAACAGGCCTGAGAGAACAACGCCGAACTCTCCGACCGACAGCATTCCCTGAGAGTCTCCCGAGTCGGCATCGCTCTTGTAGCCGTTGGCCTCGACCTCCAGGAAGGTCCGGTTTTCCTCATGATCGAGATAGGTCAGACGTTCCGTCAGCTTATCCATGTGCTTCCACTGCATCGAGCCACTCTGATCGACTGACCTATCGGTTATCTGCACACACATGAAGTTGGGCAGCGATGATCTGTACTCCATCGCGTTCTGTCTGGCATCCGCAAGGATGGACTGGAGTTCCTCTGGCGGCGGAGCCTGCATGGGGTTTGCTGAGAAGGCGATGACGAGCGGACCGGCGGGGTGTGCGACCGCATCCAGAGCGGGTAAATCGGCATCCGCGGCATCCGCGGCATCCGTGCTGGCCGGCCGGATTCCCGCCAGGGAAAACGTGGTTCCGGCTTGCGCGGTTTTTCCGCCCTGGCTCAGGATGGCCTTCACTTCGTACCGACCGTCCATCGGCGGGTCAATCGAAAATCTGGCCAGGTAGGAGGAGAATTCCGATCCGTCGGCTTGCCTGGCGGTCATCGGCGCGCCACCCAGCGGTTTACCATCCCTGAGTACCTGGAGGTTGAGGGTGGCGATTTCCGCTGCGTGCTGGTCGGGATGAGCGATGAAGAAGACCGAAACTTCCTTGGCGCCGGGCAGCAACTGGCCGGAAAGATTAGGCGTCACTTTATCGCTTCCATGCCGGAGCGGCTCCGAAGGATCGTCCTCGGCGCGAAACGGCTCCGTTCGCCGCACCAGAACCATATCGCTCAACGAGGGCACGGCGGGCGCGTTGGGAATTTCGAAGGTCAAGCGCTGTGCGCCGGCCTTGCCGCTGTTGTGGTCCAGAATGGCCGCTTCCAGAAGGTATTGGCCCGGAGCAGCGGTAAAGTAGCGCTCCATCGAGACAGCTTCAAACTTGGTCATCTCGATATCTTGCAGCGCGCCGCGGCGTGGAATATCCGCGCTGAAGTGTTCAACGACCGTACCCGTCTTGTCTTTGATATTTGCAACCATCGACAGGTGCACGGAATAGAGGTTGGTGCTGGAGTCTCCTCGAATCTCCAGACTTGAGAGCGGCACCTCGATGGCCAGCGTATTGACATTTCCCTCAGGCCGATCTTCCATGCGCAGGATAGCGGCTCGGAATGTCAGATCGATGGGCAACAGTGAATAACCGAGAATCTTCTGCAGCGGCAACTCGAATGGTTGTGGACTGTAGCCCGCGACGGCGTGCGGAGGCAAGGCAAGATAGCCCGTCTGATAGCGTATCTTGAGACCAAGCCGGAGCGGCTTGATAGCAATCGAATGGAACTTTCCATCGTATTCCTTGATTGGAGGAAGATAGGAAGCCTCGTAATACGTCGTCATATCCTGTAACATCCGCTTCAGCGACTCTTGTATTCGATCTTCGAAAACATAACTGCCCCCCGTAGCCTCCGCCAGATTTCGCATATCGTCATTCTTTGCATCTTTGTCGTTGAAGTCGTGCGCGAACGTAGTGCCCCGGCCCAGACCCAGAACCATGGCGTCATGCGCACTTATTTGCGATCCAGTGCGATCAAGGGAATTCAGGTCGACAACATCAATGGTCACCCCAGCTTGATTGGCCGATCCGATGATGGAGTTGATTGCATCCCTGGAGCGTGAATCGATCTGGGCCTTCTGGAAGGAGGTGAAATAGATCACAGTCTTTCGATCCGGGATCTGCTGCATAGCTTGCACCAATGCCAATAAACCCGCCAGGGAGGGTCGCATATGTTGATCCTGCGCAATTCTTCCTGAATGACTGAGCGCCGAAAACAGCGCCTGAGCACGAGAGCGATCTCCCGCGCTTATAGGCTTCCCCGATGAATCGATTCCGGTCTGTAACTCCGCGATAAGTTGTTTTTCGGGCGGGTTGATTGTGCTGCCGCCCCCGGATTCTTCCAGTCTTGTGGCCGCGTTCATGGCCTGTGCAATCGCTTTCCGATCGGGTGTGAACCCCTGCTGGAGACGGAGCCGTCCGTCGACATTCAGCACGGAAAGGGAAAAGCCGCTCTCAAGAACCATCTTGAGAATCTTCGCCGCGGCATCCCGCACACTCTTCACCGTGGACGGGTCCATTTCCTGACCTGTTCCAGCAACTGGGCCCGTCCGATCAAAGACCAGCGTGATCAGATGATCGCTTTCCTGTTTGCCGCTCACCAGACGAAAACTGTTGAGCTCGACCGGAGAGCTGTCATCAGTGACCGCAATCTCTCCTTGCTTCAGGTCGAAAACTGGCCTGTTCTTCTTGTCATGAACCACGAGCTCGAGTGAGACCTCATCGGCAGTCACGGACAAATCCGCCCCTTGACTCACGGATGGTTGAGCCGCCTGACCGCAAGCCCATGGAACCGATGCTGCAAGGGCAAACAAAGCTAACAACCTTATGATCGAGATCTGGTGCTCAGATGACTTCTTATGCACACCGCACTCGCTTATCTTGAACACGGCTTCTCCCTGTTTGCGATTGGAATCGGATAGACCTGGGTAGAGGCAGGCTGACCATCTGTTGACTCCTAACTTTAAACTAATCCTTATTTGCAGGTTTCTCAACATGGTCGATAACGAGAATCTCAACAGAAGCCCTCGTGGGGTCGAGTTTGATTCCTATCTGCTCCTGGATTGCGGCGGACAGCGGCGGCGGTGCGTTCGTGCTGGAAGAGACAGCTTGCCCGAATCGATCAGGTGCGCCATTACGAACTGCGAGCGTCCTCCGAACATCGCCAGCAGATCGTCTATGAGCCTTCGCTGGGCAGAATCGCGAGAGATCGTCGCGGCGAAAATGTGGAAGTTGCCGACCTTCTTTACGCGCTGCACGACGCCCTTCGCTTCCATCCTGTACACGGTAGTCTGGATAGTTGTGTAGGCAGGCTTTCGCATTTCCGGGAACGACTCCTGAATTTCGCGGATCGAGGGGTCGCCTTTTCCCCAAAGCGCCTCCATAATCTGAAATTCAAGCCTTGATAATCGTGGCTCAGACATTCAGATCTTCTATTTCCAGGGAATAACTACTACATCTGTGTGTGATTGTCAATCAATTTTATTGGTGGCAATCCGTACGCCTCTCGTCGCTCAAACGGGATGCCCAGTCATGAGCTTTCAATACTCAAACAGACCCGATTTTCGCCAATGCGCCAGGAAAGCCTCTCGCCATTGTCAGCTTTGCGAATCGGTACATCCTGCCGTCTCTGAACCGCTGCGAACGCTGCGGGAAACCAATGCCATCGCGCGGCGCGGCCTCAAGCTACGGACCTACCGACTCCCTGATAGCGTTGTCGCCAAAACGGTGCTGCGCTGAGGCGCCCGAGACGCCTCGCATTGTGACCCCGCAAACGGCCCAGCTTGGCTCATTGCCTTAACGGTCTTTTGGTCACTGATCGTGGGCGTATCGCCGGCCTGCAGGAGACTATGGGCCAGTTGGCGATATCAGTGAGATAACCGGCCA
>PLGM01000242.1 GCA_003139795.1 Acidobacteriaceae bacterium
ACCTGGCAGCGTACTGCCCGGTGTGGGAGAGGTGAGCGTAGCCCCGCTCGCCCCCCCGGTCAGGATTGTCGGAAGGGAGGTACTGGGGTCATAGTCGCTGTCGCCGGGGTAGCTCGCCACCACCTGGTGTGCGCCCGAGACCACCGGCAACGCGACTCCGCTGGCCAATGCAGTTGCGGTTTGGGTTTCCGTCAGCAGCACTGTGACTGCGCCATTGCCGGTGGTGCTCCCGTATGCGACGGCCAGGTCCGGGATTCCGTCCCCGTCGAAGTCGCCCACCGCTATGGACCCGGCTTGGAAGCCCGATGCCGGGCTTGCCGCCGTAGCTGTAAAAGTCCCGTCCCCGTTGCCCAGCAGAATCGTTACCGTACCGACATATGTGCTGCAGGTGGGGTCGGTGCCGCACGCGTTCGCTACCGCCAGGTCCGGGATCCCGTCCCCGTTGAAATCACCCACCGCTATGGCCCAGGGATTGATACCTGTTGTCGGGCTCGCCGCTGGCGTAAACGTTCCGTCCCCATTGCCCAGCAGAATCGTTACCGAACCGGCATGTGTTCCGCTGTCGCAGGTGGTTACGTTGATGCCGCACGTGTTCAGCACAGCCAGATCCGGGATGCCGTCCCCGTTGAAATCACCCACCGCGATGGCATCGGGACCGTAGCCCGTAGCCGGGCTCGTCGCCGTAGCTGTAAAAGTCCCGTCCCCATTGCCCAGCAGAATCGTCACCGCGCCGGCGGTACTATTCCAGTCTCCGTTCGTTACAGCCAGGTCCAGGATGCCGTCCCCGTTGAAGTCGCCCACCGCTATGGCCAAGGGTGCGTAACCCGTAGCCGGGCTCGTCGCCGTAGCTGTAAAAGTCCCGTCCCCGTTGCCCAGCAGCACCGTTACCGTTTCGCTTTCGTTCGATACGGCCAGGTCCAGGATGCCGTCCCCGTTGAAATCACCCACTGCTATGGACACGGGGTATCCGCCCGTAGCCGGGCTCGTCGCCGTAGCTGTAAAAGTGCCGTCCCCGTTGCCCAGCAGCACCGTTACCGAGTTGCTGTAGTAGTTTGCCACCGCCAGGTCCGGGATGCCGTCCCCGTTGAAATCCCCCACCGCGATGAAATCGGAGTAGTCGCCCGTAGCCGGGCTGGTCGACGCAGCTGTAAAAGTCCCGTCTCCGTTGCCCAGCAGCACCGTCACCGCGCCTGCGAAGTCACCGAGTTGGCAATTGAGGCGGCTGCCGCACTGGTCCGCCGCGGCCAGGTCCGGGATGCCGTCCCCGTTGAAATCACCCACCGCTATGGAATGGGGCCAGACGCCTACTGCAGGGTTCGAGGAGTTCACAAAGCTGAGTCCTGACCTCCCCGCACCCAGCGTTGCCGTGGCCAGCACGGCATTGCTGTTGCTGGTATCGAGGAACGAGACCGTCCCCGTGGGCGCAAGAGGGCCTACGCCCCCCACCGTCGCCGTCAGCGTGTAGTTGCCCGGACTGCCGCTCGGCGCAATCGTTGTTCCCGTCGGATAGAGCCCAGTCACCGTCAGCGCCGCCGTGGCGGAGGCGCTGCCCGCATCGCTCTTTGTCGCAACAAAGACCGCCTTGTAGCTGTGGCTGCCGACGCCGGGGCGGAACTTGAATGTTGCCGTCCCGGCTTTCGTAAGTTGCGCCGTGCCCAGGATATGAATGTCGTCGCAGTAGGCCGCCGTCGCGTCGCAGAACTTCACCGGGCCGGGGTTCACCGGGGTGGTCCCGGCCATCACCGTAGCCGTCAGCGTGACCACGCTGCCCGAGGCGACCGTAGTGACCCCGCTGCCTCCCGAGGTCACCGCCAGCGTGGTGGTGGTGGCTGTGCCGGCTGCCGCGGCCGGAAGCCCAGCCAGCAGCAAAGTGCCGAACAGCGCCTGAAAACAACCTTTCAAGCAGCCGTTGCGGCATCGCCTGCCCGCCGGAATGGCGCCGGCGAAGGCTATCTCGATCCGAGCCATGGAAGGAAACAGGAAGGCGAAGAAAGACAGTGGCAACGCACAGAACCATCCCCGAAGGGACGGCCACGGGTATGCAACCCACGCGACGGAAGGCATAAAAACTCTCCCATTCTTGAAAAACGGGAACAGACCACAAATCGGGACCATGCCGATTTATGCCACCGCTGCCTGTCGATCCGGGTAGCTGACCTACAATTATGCGCCTGCAATCTTGTAGCTTCAAGTTAGACTTTCAGCACGTGATCTGCGTCACTTTTTGGCGTGTTATTCGCCGTTTGACATGGATGATCGCCACACGAACTGAACCGCGCTGTACTTCGAAGGCGCAGATTCCGAAGGCGCGGATTCCCTTGCTCATTCGCGGAGGGGGGTAATCCATCTCAGCGTCCCTCCGCCCGCGCCTGTTTCGCCACGAGCTGATTTGGCCGGCCCAGAAAGACCTCAGAAGGCCGGTCCCGCGCTGTTCCGCGCACAGCGGGCAAGTGACCACGACGGACTGAAAGGGGAGTTCCTTCACCGAAGGATGGGCTCAAAGAACCCGGCGCCACGATCCTGTTCAGGATTGCCAGGCTGTATGAACGGCTCTTGACCGGCGTTGTTGCATTCTTGCCTCGCAGCAGACCGGGCGGACCTCGTGCTGATGACGCTTCGTTTTTCGACCGCAAATTTTATGTTGGTCTTGCAATTCCACTCGGGAGCGGTAAAATTCGAGAGAGTCGGTGCCCATAAAGGAGATTCCGGCTGAAGGCAAACCATGGAGGAAAAGGTATGTTTCACTTACTCTGGTACATTCTGATCGGGCTGATCTCGGGGGTTATCGCAAAATCGGTGATGCACGAGCACATGACGATCTTCTGGACAATCGTGCTCGGCATCGTCGGATCGATCCTCGGCGGCGGCGTTACCCACATGATTTCGGGCCCGAGAAACAGCCGATATCATCCCGCTGGCCTTATTTTTTCTACGCTGGGCGCGATCGTGGTTCTCTTCATTTGCTACAAGCTGAAGATTCATTTTCCCTTGGTCTTGGGGTTGTCCCATTAGCTGACACAAACGGTCAAGACCATGTTCTCCGTTCGCTGAAAATCAATCGACCGGCAAGACCACTTTAGCGCATGCTGGTTCCGGTCGGTGAAGCGGAGGAGTGCGCCGCTGGAGAGCATCCCGCCAAGCAATAGCCGACTAAAGACTCATCCATGGCGATGAGCGGGGCACGGTCCTGTAGATCGTGTCCCATCGCATGGATAGATTTCCCCATACCTCCAAAAACTCGCACTGCGAGATGCCGCGCAGCGGTCTCCGCATTCTGAGCTTTCAGTTTAGAACCATCAACTGGGCCGAGAAGTGCGTGGTTTATTCAATTACGACGGAATAGGGCGAGACCCTCTATCCGACACCGGCGCCAGCCGCATGTCAGTATCGCCCCACAGCTACCTCCCAGCCCTCGAACGCAGCCTCAAGGAGCCCACCGCCACGATCCTCTTCAGGATTGCCAGGCTGTATGGAAAATCGATCGAGTGGCTGTTGACGGGGAGCGACGGCCTCGCTTCAGCACCTCGCAGTTCTTGCGCATCGTGCGCGAGGCGTTTCCGATCTTGGCTGGCGGTTACACGCCCGGAACGCCAAAGTCTGTCTCCCAGAAGCTGGATTCGCGCCTCCGTTTAGCGTGAATCAAGATCGGTATCGAGTTTCTGTGCAAACCAGCGACCAGGCCTTGAGCGGAATGCGCAGCCAATCCATCGTCGACACCTACTCCATCCTCAAAGCCCTTATCGGGTCAGTGGAGGCTGCGCGCCGGGCCGGTACGATCGCTGCTATCGCGGCGGCAACCAAAAGCAGCAGGATACTGCCGCCCACTGCCAGCGGGTCCATGACGGGCGTTTGATACAGCAGGCTGCGCACCCAGCGCAGCGCAATCAGCGCCATCGCGAGTCCAGCTCCTGTGCCCAGCAGAACGGGCTGCGCGGCCTGGCGCAGCACCAGCCCGGTCAGCGCGCTCTTTCCCGAGCCCAATGCGATGCGGATGCCGAACTCCCGCCGGCGCAGAGTAACCGAATACGTAAGTACGCCATACACGCCCAGCAAAGCCAATGACAACGCGGCCGCGCCGAACCCACTCAGCACTATGGCCTGGAAACGGTCTGCCGCCACCGACCCGCTCACCTGATCGTCCATCGGCTTGAGCGTTGGAATCGCGACCTGCGGATCGATCTGCCAGATCGCGCGCCGCATCTCGCCAATCAGTGCATCGCTGGGTCGCGAACTGCGCACCATAAACGACAGCGTCCACGGCGTGAAGGCCCAGTAAGGAACGTAGACCATGGCGGCCGTGTCTTTAAGGCCGTTGATGCGCGTGTCGGCCACCACTCCGATCACGGTCATCGGGTGTTTGTCGTCCGGAACGAGGGGGTCGATCTGCTTTCCCACCGGATCTTCCCCGGCAAATGCTTCGCGCGCAGTCCTTTCCGAGATGAGCACGACGTAGGGATTCGCGCGGTCGGCTGCAGCGATGTTGCGCCCGGAAATCAGAGGAATCTGCATCGTTGGCAGGTACTCTGGGTTAACCCAGCGCACATTGATCCTCGGCTCCTGCTCAGGCGGCACGGGATGGTCCGGCCGGGAAACATTATCCACCCACGTTTCGCCGGTCAGCGGCGCAACGCTGGTCAGGGCCACCGATTGCACGCCGGGCAATTGATTCAGCGACGCGAGCGCGCGGTCGGTAAAGCTCAGCTTCACGGCCTTCATGTTGCCTGAGAAATCGCCGTATTGCGGTGCGAACAGATCCACCTGCGCAAGCGTCACGTGGCTGGAATCGAAGCCGCGATTCTGACGCATCAGATGCGAAAAGCTGCGCAGCGCCAGCGACATGACGATCAGCAGCACCACGGTGCAAGCCACCTGCGCGGCCACCATCAGGCTGCGGGTACGTTGGCCCTCCTGCGTATTGGCCGCGCGCGTCTGGTTTGCCTTGAGCGCGGCCTGCGGCGCAACGCGAAGCGAGCGCAGGGCCGGCAACATGCCGAACACAATCGCCGCTGCAATCGACAAGCCGGCGCTAAAGGCAAGTACGGGCAGGCTCACCCTCACCTCGTCGAGGCGAGGAATGTCGGCCGGCGCCAAAGCAAGCAACAACCGCACGCCGCCAAAGGCAAGCGCTGCTCCGGCCGCGCCTCCGGCCAACGCCAGCACCACGCTCTCGGTCAGGCGCGACCTCACCAGTTGGCCGCGGCTCGCGCCCAGTGCGGCCCGCACCGCGGTTTCGCCTTCCGCGTTGACGGCGCGCGCCAGTTGCAGATTGGCCAGGTTCACGCAAGCAATCAGCAGCACCGCCCCAACCGCTGCAAACAGCAGCCACAGCGCGCCGCTCACGCCGCCGGTTACATCCTTCGCCAGGGGCGTCAGCGCGATTCCGAGATGAATGGGCAAATGGGCGGAAAGCGTGTACCCCTTCTGCAGGGCCTCCAGTTCGGCGTTCGCCTGGGACAACGTGACGCCGGGCTTGAGCCGCGCAATCACCTTGTAGTTGAAGTTGCCCATATCTGCATTCAGGTCACGCTCGCTTGGCGCCAGCGGCTGGTAGAGCAGGGCATCCCGCGCGCCTTCCTGGAATTCGATCTTCGGCGCCAACGCAATCTGCGGAAACCGCAAACCCCGCGGCAGCACGCCGATCACCGTGGTTGGCTGCCCGCCGATCCGCAGCGTTTGTCCCACTACCCGCCTGTCGCCCGCGAACAAAGCCTGCCAGCCTTCGTAGCTCAACACCACCACGTTATCGGCGCCCTTTTGCGCATCGCTCTCCGCAAAGCCGCGGCCCAGCGTGGGCTCAACTCCAAGCAGTCGAAAAAGGTTCGGCGAGGCGACAACTGCGCCCACAATGCGCGGATGGTCGCCTGTTGGAGAGACGCTCATTCCCCTCTGCTCAAAGATCGCCGCGTCCTCAAGGGTCTTCGAATCATTCTTCAGCCGCAGAAAATGGCGGTAGTTGTCGGGAGATGACGACCAATCGCTACTCGCTTCGTCTTCCACTGCCTCGCGCATCACCACCAGCCGATCCGGCTCGTAAAAGGCGAACGGCTTCAACAAAACCGCATTCACCACGCTGAACACCGATGTAGCCGCGCCGATGCCCAGCCCCAGCGTAAGGATGGCTGTAACCGCGAAGCCGGGCGACTTGCGCAGTTGGCGAGCGGCATAGCGGATGTCGCGTGCGGCCTGTTCGAACCACGGCAGGCCCCGCTGCACGCGGTAGGTCTCGCTGATCTGCGTCACCCCGCCAAACGCCCGCAGAGCGGCGGTGCGTGCCTGCTGCTCATTCATCCCGCGCCCGCGATTCTCTTCCGTGGCCAAATCGATGTGCGCCCGCAGCTCTTCGTCCAAATCGGCATCGAGCTTCTTGCTGCGGAACAGGGCAGCGCAGCGGCTGAGCAGAATACGTGTCCAGTCCATGATCGCCTCCTAATTCGTCGGGGCAAGGAAGCGCGCCATGGTTGCAGCCACGCGCTCCCAGTTCTCGGTCTCCTGCTCAATCTGTTTCCGCCCGCTTGGGGTCAGCAAGTAGAACTTGGCGCGGCGTCCGGTTTCCGAGGTGCCCCATTCGGCCTTCACCCACCCTCGCTGTTCCAGCCGCAGCAGCGCTGGATAGATGGTTCCCTGGTTGAGACTGACTGTGTTTCCACTCACTTGTTCGATCCGCCGCGCAATGCCATATCCGTGAAGCGGCCCCATCGACTCAAGCGTCTTCAGTACCATCAGGTCCAGTGTTCCCTGCAAAACTTCCGATTTGCATTCCGGCATGTCTGCTCTCCTGTTGATTGTCCACCTATAGATTGACGCATCATAGGTAGAATGTCAACAGGTTAGTTGCTGGGTCCTTGATTCGTCCGTTTGAGTCTCGACTGACGACAACCAAAACCGCGTTTCCACGACTGCTCGCACTCGAATCACAGTTTGGCAATCTTGCGTATTGCCACAATTCCTCCCGGCGACATGGGGCGGGTGGCCCCAGATCCGGCAAATAGAAAATGAGGGTTTCCCGGAAGTTGCGGTTGCGGCGCGCAGGGGCTCAAAAAGGCGCGCCGGGCCCGGTCATTTTTCATTGGGCCATTTTTTCACTTTCTCGAAGGGGCCGGGGTTGTTAGATTCGCAATAATGTCCTTTTCCTTTCATCCTGCCCGGCGCAAGATGCGTTTTTTGCCGCTGGTGGCCGCCACCTACTTCATGGTGTCGGGCGGTCCCTATGGCATTGAGGACATCCTTGGCGGAGCCGGCTTTGCCTGGGCCATTCTCATCCTGCTGGTACTGCCGTTTGTGTGGTCTTTGCCCACGGCGCTGATGATCGGCGAACTGGCCAGCGCGATCCCCGCCGAGGGTGGCTTCTATGTCTGGGTGCGGCGCGCTCTGGGCCCCTTCTGGGGTTATCAGGAGAGCTGGCTTTCGCTGTCGGCTAGCATCTTCGACATGGCCATCTATCCAGCCATCTTCGTTCTTTACCTGGGCAAGTTCAGCCCGGCGCTCACCGATGGTTGGAGGGGCTTCGGCTGGTCGCTGGCCGTGGTGGTGCTGTGCTGCGCGTGGAATCTGCGCGGGGCCCCGGCGGTGGGCGCGGATTCGGTGTGGATGTTTGTGTTGCTGCTGGCGCCGTTCGTGGTCTTCGTGGTGCTTGGGCTTTGGCACGGGTTCACCGTGCACCCAGCGGTGCAATGGAGCCGGCCGGCCTCCCAGTCGGCTCTCTCCACGGCCATCCTGGTGGCCATGTGGAACTATATGGGCTGGGACAACGCCTCCACGGTGGCCCAGGAGGTCGAGAATCCGCAGCGCAGCTATCCCCGCGCGATGATGATGGCAACCGTCCTGGTGGCGGTCACCTACATTCTGCCGCTGGCGGCGATGGCGCTGGCCGGCCTCTCCGTCGGGACCTTCTCCACCGGCGACTGGACCACCGCGGCCCAGGCCATCGGCGGTCCGCTGCTGGGGCTGGCCGTGGTGGCCGGCGGCGCGCTGACCGGCATCGGCATGTTCAACGCGCTGGTGATGAGTTACACCCGCCTGCCCATGGCCATGGCCGAGGAGGGCATGTTGCCCCTCATGCTTGCCAAACGCAACAGCCGCGGTGTGCCGTGGGTGAGCGTTCTGCTCTGCGGGCTGGCCTGGGCCATGGCGCTCAAGCTGCCCTTCGAGCGGCTCATCTCCATCGACCTCATCCTCTATGGATCGAGCCTGTTGCTGGAGTTTGTGGCGCTCGTGGTCTTGCGCCTCCGCGAGCCCAACCTGGAGCGCCCTTTCAAGGCCGGCAATCTGCCCGTTGCCTGCCTGCTGGGAGTCGGCCCGGCGGCGCTGATCGGCTATGCGCTCTACGCCTCGCGAGACGAAAAGATCATCGGCACCACGTCGGCGCTGCTGTTTGCGGCGGTGGTGGGTCTGCTGGGGCCGGTGCTCTACTGGGCTACGGCTGCTCCCCTGGTGCGGCGGCGTTTGGCGGCCTGGGCAGCGGACAGGGCCCCGCGCCAAGGGTAAGGCGGCGCGCATCCGTTAGGGGTTGCGCGTCACGGCCCGGCTCGTCGCCGCGTCAGTTCCCGCCTCACTCGCCGGACTTCTCTTTTCCCTCCGCCAGTTTCGCCTTGTTGTCCTTGAACTGCTTGGCGCAGTAGATCACCTGGTCGCGGGCATAGGCGGCGTCGCGCCAGCCCTTCACCTCCACCCGCTTGCCCTCCAGATCCTTGTAGATGGAGAAGAAGTGGGTGATCTCCTTGAGCATGTGGGGGTAGATATCGGTGTAGTTCCACACGTTGGTGTAGCGGGGATTGTTCTTTCCCACCGCCAGCACCTTCTCGTCCAGGATGCCCTGGTCCAGCATCTCCAGCAGCCCGATGGGGCGCACTTCCTGCACGCAGCCGGGAAAACTCGGCCCCGGCACCAGCACCAGCACGTCCAGCGGGTCGCCGTCGTCGCTCAGCGTGGAGGGCACGAAGCCGTAGTCCCCAGGGTAGTGCACCGGGGAGTGCAGGTTGCGGTCCAGCTTGAAGACGTGCAACTGCTTGTCGTACTCGAACTTTTGCGTTCCATCCAGCGGGATCTCGATCACCGCTCGAAAGACCTCGGGGCAACGGTCGCCGATAGGCAGTTCCAGATAGTTGATCATCGCTTTTTACTTCTCCTTCGCGTGGTGGGGAGGCGGACTCTGTTCTGGGAATCGAGCCAGTTTGAAGGGTACGGGCTGGCAGGTCGGGGATTCAACCCCCAACAAATAAAAGCCGCAAAATCGTCGGGCTTTAGCCCCTCACGGTTTGCCTTCCCAAACCGATCCCGCTGCCGCCGCATTTCAACGCCTGTCCGGCCATCCGCCGGAGATACTATAATCACGGATCATGAAGGCGCATGTCTATGTCACGTTGAAGACATCGGTCCTGGACCCGCAGGGCCAAACCATCCACAACGCCCTGCGCAAGATCGGTTTTGCTGAGGTGACGGCCGTGCGCCAGGGCAAGTATTTCGCGCTTTCGCTGGCCGACGGCCTCACCGCCGACGCCGCCCGCGCCCAGGTCGAGCGCATCGCCAAACAAGTCCTCACCAACCCCGTCATCGAAGAATACACATACCGCATAGAGGAATAGGTAACCTCGTCGAACAAAAAGGCATCTGGCCGGTTGAGCGAGGCCATTCTTGAAATGGCCGGGGATCAGCACCGCATCGGCGCCATGGACGCCGTCGCCTATCGCAAGCTCACATGCGTCACCTTGGTCCGCCCAACCTTTCATTTCGGAGGGAGCACGTTTCGGAGGGAGCAGGGGCCTTCAGGCCCCTGAATGCAGCGGATCAATCGGGGGCCTTCAGGCCCGGCCATTATTCCCTGCAACCTATCATTTCGGCCGGAGCACGTTTCGGAGGGAGCAGGGGCCTTCAGGCCCCTGAACACGGCCTCGCAATAAGAGTGGCTTTAGCCACGGGCCTTTCGTTTATGCTGCTCAGATGCGGTTCGCGCCACAAGAAACCCGGACCTATCTGGTCACCGCTGTGACGGCGCAACGCCGCAGCCTTTTTCAGGTCACGGCCACGGCGGAATTGCTTGAGCGAACCATCCTCGACTATCACAGTCAAGGGCGATTCCTCTTGCACGCGTTCGTCATCATGCCCGACCATTTCCACGCCCTGATCACGCCCGCTCCGGATGTTTCGCTCGAAAAGGCCATGCAGTTCATCAAGGGAGGCTTTTCTTTCCGCCTGAAAAGCAAGCTGGATGTGTGGATGCGCAGCTTCAACGAGAGCCAGATCCTGTCGGAAGAGAAGTTCATGAACTGTGTGCGGTATATCGAGGAGAACCCCGTTCGCCGGGGACTTGTATCGGCGCCGGAAACCTATCCCTTCAGCTCCGCTTCCCGTGGACCGTTCGACCCCATGCCTCTCCACCTGCAGGGCTGAGAAGGCCGCAGGGAATAATGCCCGGGCCTAAAGGCTCCTGCTCCCTCCGTGAGAATAAGAACGCCATCCCCAAGTCGCGTGAACAGGCCCTGGAAGACGAACCATCTGTTTCCTTTTAGATTCGGAGGGAGGCGGGGGTTTCAACCCCCGCATAAAGCCAACAGGATCAACCTGGGCTTCAGATGGGATGA
>PLGM01000091.1 GCA_003139795.1 Acidobacteriaceae bacterium
ACTTGTAGCCGGACAGCTGTGACTGAACAATTACGCGGTCAAAGCACCCGCAGGCACTTCGGTGTCCCATTCATTTCAGCCGAACGCCGATTTCCGAATCGCCCGCATGAGCAAAGTAGCTCAGCAATTGGCTCAATAATTTAGAACAATAATCCTGAAGAAGAGCAGTCCTTCTCATCTCCCTCCTGGCTCCCGAGTTAAGTCAGATCGTCCGGCATGGGTGACTCTTGGCCATCTGCATTGCGCAAGGACAACCCGCGAAGACCGCCTCTCTTCAAAGGAGTGGCGCACCTCCACTTCACTCGAGTTCAATTGCCAAAGCGGACATGGGCAAAGAGTGAGAAACCGCTTCAACACGACTCGCACCGAGCCGACCGAAAATGCCTTTGAAGTCGTATCGGATCCGAGAGAATGACTGGAGAACATGAAATGCCGCTTGTAACTGTTGTAATCACACTATTGGTAGTCGGCGTGTTGTTGTGGCTGGTGAATGCCTATATCCCCATGCAGGGAACGATCAAGGGAATTCTGAATGCCGTGGTGGTAATTGTACTCGTCATTTGGCTCATCAATGTTTTTGGATTGCTTCACTACGTTACGCAATTCCGCGTAGGACATTGACGAATCAGTCCAGGGAGCGCGGGAAGACGGCAGCCAACAGAAATGAGCAGCTTGAGGGGCCGAGGGCACGAAGGCCATTCCAGGGTGTATACTTGAGATAACAGTCAGGACCTTCCCCTTCTCGCCTTCAGCGTCCCGGCTTCGCTCCAGACGACTACCGTTCAAGCGAGCAACAGAACGACTGGAGCGGCAATGAGCCTGATCAAGAAAGTCGATGTCAAAAAGCATCTTGCTGCCCGGCCATTGAGCCAACCCGATGCAACCGGGTTCTCAGAGATCGAGCCGGCCGGCACGGGAGCGAATGGTTCAGATTTCATTGAAGATTTCTCCCCTGAACATTCTTTTTCGAGGATGTCTGTCACTGCGATTGCGATTGGCGCCGAATCTGGCAGTACCCGAGTGCCCAGCGTGGCGGGAAGCGCACAAGTGTGAAGGAGCACCTTATTTCTGCGTCAAGGATGCATCATGCCGGATCAATTCGATCTGCGCTCAAGAGCCGCTTTCAAAGGGCGGCGGAGGCGACCGGGATGCTGGCGGCAGATCTGGATGCGTGTACTCAGCACAGGTTTGTACTTTGTGTGGATAGAGGATTGGCATTCGTTCCGAGGTCTCGGCAGAACTCCGGAAACCGCAATCCATCGGGCATTGATTGGCGCCCTCAAAGAAGTGAAGGGCGCTTCAATGGCGCAGCAAAGCTCGATCCGAATGGCGAGATATTCGGGCTTGCGGATGTCATGAGCAAAGCTCCATGCTCGCCGGATGCAAATACGGACCTCAGTGGACCGAGCTGAGGAGATGAATGTTCAACTGGCGTTGGTTTTTTAGGTCCACTGTTTGCCTGCACACGAAGCAGGTTGCAAGGCTGGCACCAAATCCGTGCAAGTGAGTCCGCACAGAGACGGCTTGCACCACGTCGATAGAAGCGAAAGCAGGACAATATGTCTCTCACTGACACGAATCATCTTGGAGATCTGCCCGGGGGCATTCTATCAGCGGCGTCTCCGCCGGTTGAGCCAAAAGGTTGCACCCTGCCTTTGCCTACGCGCATTGCGTTTGTCGGAAACTATCTGCCGCGCCAGTGCGGCATCGCCACATTTACGACGGACCTATGCGCGGCACTCGAAACCGAATACGGCAGCGGCCGGCTGTTTGCCATTCCGGTCAACGATCCGGAGTCAAGCTACGAGTATCCAGAGCAAGTGCGTCTGGAGCTGGAGCAAGAGGATCTGAGCTCCTACGAACGGGCCGCGGAATTCCTTAATTTCAACGGCAACGATCTGGTCTGCGTTCAGCATGAATATGGCATCTACGGCGGGCCTGCGGGCCGCCACATCTTGACCTTGCTGCGCAAATTGAAGATGCCGGTTGTAACAACGCTGCACACTGTTCTGCGGGATCCAGATCCAAATCAGCGCGTGGTGCTGGAAGAGATAGCGAGGCTTTCCGATCGCCTGGTGGTCATGAGCGAGCAAGCGGCGCAGTTTCTGCGCGAAGTGTATGCGGTTCCGAACGAAAAGATCGACATCATTCCACACGGCGTGCCCGATTTTCAATTCATGGACCCCAATTACTTCAAGGACAAGTTCGGCACGGAAGGGAAGTCCGTGCTGCTGACCTTCGGTTTGCTGTCACCGAACAAGGGAATCGAGAACGTGATTCGAGCATTGCCGGCGATTCTGGCAACACATCCAAACGTGGTGTACATCGTCTCCGGAGCGACGCATCCGCAAATCCGGCGGCGCGAGGGCGAGCGCTATCGCGATGGGTTGCGGGCGCTTGCGGAGCAACTTGGCGTCTCTTCGCAACTGATCTTCCTGAATCGTTTTGTGAGAGCGGAGGAACTGGTTGAGCTCATAGGCACGGCGGATATTTACATCACGCCTTACCGGCAGGAGGCGCAGATCGTCTCCGGCACGCTGGCCATTGCGCTTGGCGCAGGAAAGGCGATCATCTCCACGCCGTATTGGCACGCGAAAGAGTTGCTGGCGGATAAGAGAGGCGTGATTGTACCCTTCGAGAATCCCGGCGCCATTGCAGAAGCGGTGCTTCGGCTCCTGGATAACGAAGGGGAACGGCACGCCATGCGGAAGCGGGCCTATCTCTATTCCCGCGAAACAATATGGTCCAAGACGGCGCGGAAGTATATGGCGAGTTTCCAGCGTGCCCGCTTCGAGCGCACCTTGCAGCCAAGGGCAGCCCAGAAGGACGATGTGGCGGCAAATGCTCCCGATGACCTGCCGGCGTTGAATACCGCTCACATGTTGAGGATGACGGACGACACGGGCATGTTGCAGCATGCAATCTTCTCCGTGCCCAATTCAAGCGAGGGCTATACGACCGATGACAACTCGCGCGCACTCATGGTGTCGGTTCTTCTGGATGAAAGTCCGGCGCATGCGGGCGGACGGGAATATCCAAACCTCTCCCATCGCTACCTGTCCTTCCTATGGCTTGCATTCGATGCCGATACGGGGAGATTCAGAAACTTTCTCGGCTACGACCGCAAGTGGGTTGAAAATGTTGCGCCGGATGACAGCCATGGGCGCGCGTTGTGGTCGCTGGGGAAGGTGCTTGGCCATTCGCGAAATGCAGGATTGCGAGGAGCGGCCGGGAGGCTCTTCGAAGCCGCTGTCCCTGCAACGCTTACGTTCACCAGTCCGCGCGCGTGGGCGTTCAGCATCCTGGGCATGCAAGCCTATCTGGACTGGTTTCCTGGAGACAGAGCCATCCAGGGAGTTCGCAATGCCCTTGCGAATCGACTCCTCGATATCTATGAGCGCAGTCACTCCGCCACATGGCGATGGTTTGAGAAGAGTCTTTCCTACTCGAATGCGAGGCTGTCGCAGGCGCTCATCCTGGCGGGATGGCGGAGCGACAACCAGAGAATGATCGAAGCTGGAATGGATTCTCTGAAGTGGCTTGTTGCCGAGCAGCACCGCGACGATGCGGAGATCTTCGTGCCGATTGGATCCAACGGATTCTATATAGAAGGAGATGAGAAGGCGCGTTTCGATCAGCAGCCGGTGGAGGCCTGCGCAACGGTCTCCGCTTGCCTTGAGGTATACAGGCTGACGGAAGAAAGCTATTGGTTTGAGGAAGCCCAGCGTGCCTTCCGCTGGTTTCTCGGCAAGAACGACTTGCAGGCGCCGCTTTACGATGCAACAACAGGCGGCTGCAGAGACGGACTTCATCCCGACCGCATCAATGAAAACCAGGGAGCGGAATCAACGCTTTCGTTTCTGATGGCCCTGCTCGAAATGCACGAGGCCAAAGTGACAAACGCACAAGAACGGCACCTTGAAATGAGCACCTCCTCTTGAATCCAACTGTTTCCCAAGTCGTAACGCCAGATTTCGTCACCCCGGAGGCCATGCATGTGGAGACACGCACAGGGCTGCCACTGTTCACCCGTTATTCCGGGAACCCGATCCTTACCCAGAGCGACTGGCCCTATTCAATCAACAGCGTTTTTAACGCAGGGGCAGTGCGACTGCCCGACGGAGATACTTTGCTTCTTTGCCGGGTGGAAGACCGGCGAGGCCTGTCCCACCTGTGTGCCGCGCGTTCAGCGAATGGAATCGATAACTGGCGCATCGATTCTCAACCGACGTTGCCTGCAAACCCTCGCGACTATCCGGAAGAGATCTGGGGCATCGAAGATCCGCGCATTACCTATGTTCCGGAGCTTGAACAATATGCGGTGGTGTTCACCTCTTTTGCGCGCGGCGGTCCGGGAGTTTCCCTGGCACTTACCAAAGACTTCAAGAGCTTTGAGCGCTATGGAGTCATCATGCAGCCGGAGGACAAGGACGCGGCACTGCTGCCGAAAAGATTCGGCGGCCTTTGGGCGCTGATTCACCGGCCAGTGACAACGCAGGGCGCGCACATGTGGATCTCCTACTCGTCCGATCTGCGGCAATGGGGAAGCCACAAGGTGATTCTCGCGGCGCGCCGCGGCGGATGGTGGGATGCGAACAAGATTGGGCTATGCTCTCCGCCGATTGAAACAGCAAAGGGGTGGCTGACGATCTATCACGGAGTACGGCAAACGGCATCGGGCAGCATTTATCGCCTGGGCCTGGCGCTCTTTGACCTGGAGCGGCCAGAGATCTGTTTGCAGCGAGGAGACTCCTGGATGTTCGGCCCTGAAGCTTCCTATGAGCGCGGCGGAGACGTCAAGGACGTCGTGTTTCCGTGCGGTCAGACTATCGGCGCAGATGGAGATACGATCTACATGTATTACGGAGCCGCGGATTCGTGCGTGGCGCTGGCAACCGGCAGCATACGTTCGCTACTCTCATGGCTGGACTCAAACTCCAGCCCATGGGAAGGATTTGCATAGGAACGCGACCCGGCTGCGGGGTGGGAGGAGCAGTTGAGATGAACTTCTCGAACCGGACGTGGCCTAACTGGGCGCCACGCCTGCTGTGGATAAGGCGCGAGTGCCCCTGGTGCAACTCGGTCAAATTCAAACCAGCCGAGTTACGGTCGTTCGATAGCTTGCTCAGCATGTTTGCTTTGCGGCCGGTGCGTTGCATGTTTTGCTGGCGACGGTACTACTGGTTCACATTGCGCAACGCAGATGCGGGATGATTCCACGATCGTTTGCAGTGCTCAGGAGCGGGGCTTGTTGCTGTGCCTGACGAGAGCAGAATGCAACTCGCCTCGTGCACGGATTCGCGCGACCCATGGTTGCGAAGCTCAAGTTTTCAAATGCAAATACAGGGCGAGGTCCGCATGAGTGTCCTCGTCCAACAACGGGCTCTACTCCTTGCGCCACGCGTCCATCCCTCGCTTGTGCCGCACTGGCTCACGCACCTGGGGGCGCTAGGGCTCTTCTCCATCGCGGTGGTCGATTCCTCGGTCATTCCTCTGCCCATTCCCGGCAGCACCGACCTGCTGCTGCTATGGCTGGTGGCGCACAGGGGTGATCCCTGGCTGCTGGTCCCTCTCGCGGTTGCGGGCAGCATTCTGGGCGGGTACACCACCTGGCACATTGGCCGCCGAGGCGGCGAAGCGGCGCTGCGCCACTACGTGCCGGCGCGTCTTCTGGGGCGAATCGTCGGATGGGTGGAGCGTCACAGAATCCTCGCGGTGTTTCTTCCCGCCTTGCTTCCTCCGCCGATTCCGCTCTTGCCGTTTGCGCTCGCCTCGGGCGCGCTGGGCGTTTCGCGCACGCGCTTTCTGGTGGTGTTCGGCGCGGCGCGCAGCCTGCGTTACTCATTCGTCGCCTGGCTCGGCGTGGTCTATGGGCGCAGCGTCGTCCGCCTGTTTTCAGGAGCGCTCCAGAAGTGGTCGACTCCGCTGCTTTGCGTGTTCCTGGGCCTGCTGGCGGCCTGCGTCTGCTATTGGATATGGAAGATTCGCGGGCTGCGCAAGATCGATGCCGCAAAGAAGCTCGCGTTGCACGCCTGATGAGCTGATGCGGACTGAACTGCCGAGGCAGCTTGTCCTGCGTGCGCTGCCTTGTGCATTTGGAGTTAATTCGGGTCGCGCAGCAGACCGATGCAGGTACAAAAGTCGCGGCCGGGTAGAGTATACCCAGCCGGGAACGGCTGCAATGGACCATCAATATCTTCCGAGAGGAAGGTTGTGCTATTTTCGCGACTGCGACCCCGATGAGCGAGGCTGGGGTTGGCGAGCCTGCAGCGTCCGCTGCTCCGCGGTGTGTTTTTGCACCAACTTCTGCGTCTGTTGCTGATGCTTCTGTTCGAGTTTCTGGTTGTTGGCGTTGGCCTTCTGCTGATGTTCAGCGTCCTGCTTCTGCTGAAGCTGGTCGCGCTCCTGGGTTTGTTTGGCGATCAACTTGTCCTGCTGCTGTTCGTACTTCTTGTCTGCCCTCTTATTCCCTGAGTTGGCCGGCGCGGGGCGAGCAATGGGCGGAAGGTCCTTGGGATGGACTGCGGGGCGGGTCTCGGTTGCCGCACCGCCGGCTGCGGCGTGGGAAGTCTCCTCCGCGCCCCTGGCGCCTACCGCTCCGTGTTGCTGGTCGAAATCTCCGGGCTTAGCAGTGGCAGCGATTGCCGGATTGCCGTGGTTATTCCCCGCGCGCTGGTCCGGATTGGCGCGCGCTGCCTGCGTATGTTGAGTTTGAGCTGCGACAGCCGGAATATGCCTCTGGGTTGCCGCAGCCTGCTGTTCAGAGGTTGGACGCGCCTCAACTCCGCCCCTTCCGCCGTTGAAGCTCACGCGGCTCTCGTTGCTGTTCTCGACCCTCTCATTGTAGACATTGTGAAAATTGCCGCCCCTCAGGTTGTTGACGGAGCTGTTATAGAAAAAGTGCCCGTGGTCCCAACGGCCGCCTCCGTACCCGCCGCCCCAGTAGCCGAAGCCGTAGTTGATGCCGCCATAGAAGCCGACCTCAGGACCCCAGTAGCCGTCATAAAAAAGAAATCCGCCGTCGCCCCAGCCCCAATAGCCCGGTGTCCAGAGATAGCCGACTTCCGGCGCCATGATCCACGTACCGGGAACCCAATAGTAGTCGGAGACGCTGTCGTCATAGGCCCAATAGCCCGGTGTCCAGAGATAGCCGTCTCCGGGGCAAACTGGCTGGTCGTAGAAGGGCAGAGCAGGCGGGCCGATGGCGATCCTCATGCCAATCTGCCCGAACGAGGCGGCCGGAATGGCCAACAACAGAAATGCTAGCAGAAACCGGATGGTGCGCATAGAAATCCTCTTGCCAGACCGTCCTTCGATTCCCCGGCGGTGCTGCCCCGACCGAGGCTGCGAGGACGGAAAGACGACGCGTTACACGCCTTGGTCAAGGCTTCCACGGGCTCCTTTCCCAGTCTGTATATTCCGGCTCACTTTTCGATTGGCCTTCCGAGCCCGGATGGTGGTGCTTGCCTGCTCCGACCGTCAAGCGCACGGGTGGATGCAGCAGGATCGGCGGCCTACACAACGAACATCGCAACGCCCGCGACGAACATGGCGATGGTGGTGATTGCCACGACAATCCATCCCAGGCGGGAACTTGGTTGGCCTTGCATCAGTTTCTTGTCGGACGCAACGATCAGGATTGCGACGAGAAGGAAGGGCGCCAGCAGCCCGTTGATGACCGCGGTCCAGTAGAGCGCCTTTACCGGGTTGATGCCGATGAAGTCCAGCGCCACGCCCACTCCCGTTGAAATCAGAATCAGGGCGTAAAACCAGCGCGCCTGTCTCAGTTTCTTGTTCAGGCCCTGGCGCCACCCCAGAGTTTCAGCGAAGGCGTATGCGGTCGATCCCGCCAGCGTGGGGATGGCAAGGAACCCGACGCCGACAATACCCAGTGTGAACAGAGTTGCGGCGAATCTGCCGGCAAAGGGCCGAAGGGCTTCGGCTGCCTGGCGAGTGGTTTCGATGTTTGTGATGCCCTGCCGGTTGAGGGTGAGGGCGGTGGTCAAAATGATAAAGAACATCGCCATGTTGGAGAAAAACGCGCCAACGCCCACATCGATATTTCTGAGTTCAAGCTCTTCGGATGTGGCTCCTCTGCGCAGAGCGAGCGAACTCTGACCTGCCGACTTCTCCTCTTCAACTTCTTCGCTCGCCTGCCAGAAAAACAGATACGGGCTGATGGTGGTGCCAAGGATCGCGACCAGCGTTGCCCATTCATTTCTGCTGTGCGGCATGGACGGAACGAGGGTATCGCGCAGCACCTGGCCCCAGTCGGCCCCCACGACAAAGGCGGTAATGGGGTATGCGAGAAGCACCAGGACCAGCCACTTGAGCACGTTTGCGATCTGATGATATTGGAGCCGGACCGTGGCCCATGAAATAAAGAGCGCGAACGCCACCACAAACCAGTGGGAATTGATTCCCGACAGCATTGCAGCGGCATCCGCCATGCCCGCGAGGTCCGCCGCAATGTTAATCGTGTTTGCGCCCAGAAGGGCGATGACGAAGGCGAGCAGAAGCCAACGCGGGAATCGCTGCCGGAAGTTCCCGGCCAGGCCCTGTCCCGTCACCTTGCCGATGCGGGCACACATCATTTGAACCGCGGCCATCAACGGCCACGTCAGGAGCGCGGTCCAGAGAAGTTTGGTTCCGACTTGCGCGCCGGCAATGGAATATGTGGCGATGCCTGAGGGATCGTCGTCGGCAGCCCCAGTGATGACGCCGGGCCCGATGGCCTTCAACAGCGATCGAATCCAACGGGATGGGGCCAGTGTCGACACGAAAGATTGGCGAACGCTCCCTACGGATCAAAGCGCGAATCGAAACAGGATGGTGAAAGCCATCGGTTCCGGTTCACGCCTGGCCGGGTTCTGTCGCGGCGACAGGCAATTATGTGCCCTGGCTGCGTTCGGCCTCCACGTGTGTGTCGTGTTGCACCGCGCTTTCTTCATTGGCCTCACGGACCGCATCTTTCGCTTTGCCCCAGGCAGTCTCAATCTTGCCCTTCACCTGCTGGGTAATGCCTTCCACATGGAGTTCGGTATTGCCGGTCAACTTGCCCGCCTTCCGCTTGGCGCTTCCCACCGCTTCGTCGATCGTGCCCTTCACGCGATCGTTATTCATAGCCCACCTCCGTGGGTTCAGCTCGTGCAATCTCTTCACAATCGATGGGGCTGCATGTGCTTTGCCCAACGTTCTCCAGCGTAGCGGCTGACATCGGTCCGATCTGAGCTATTCAGACCATGCGCGATGCACACGATGCGGGCCACGGGCGTTCATCGGTCTTGCACGATCTCACGCCAGGATGCAGGATGGTTGAACCAATCGGCCAAGGAGCACACACAGGCTACTCCACACCCAGTACTTTCACAATCACGCGCTTGCGGCGCTGGCCGTCGAACTCCGCGTAGAAAACGCGCTGCCAGGTTCCCAGGTCCAGCTTGCCGTTGGTCACCGGCAGAGTGGTCTCGTGGTGCAGCAGTAGAGACTTCAAGTGCGCGTCTCCGTTGTCCTCGCCGGTGCGGTGGTGCTTGTAGTCGGGCCGCGCCGGCGCCAACTCCTCCAGCCACTTGCCTATGTCCTCGATCAACCCGCTCTCCAGGTCGTTCACATAAACGGCGGCGGTGATGTGCATCGGGGAAACGAAGCACAAACCGTCCCGCACCCCGCTGCGCCCCACAATCCGCTCCACCTCGTCGGTGATATGGACCATCTCGCGCCGCTTTCTGGTCTCAAAAACAAGGTATTCCGTATAACTCTTCACATCGTCCTCCCGATACTGCTTCCCATTCGACAATAAACTGAAAATCCCGCGTGCTCCAGCTTTCCCCATGGAGATAGGGGAAACCGCAACGCGCCCTGGACCGGTTCAGTCCGGTTTGGCGTAAGCGGGAAACACCGTCTCCATGAGCACCGTGCGAAGGACCTGGCGCAGGTCGGTGGAGGGGTCGGGTTCGGTATTCGATTGGGGATGGAGCGAGGCCGCGGGCGCCTGCGCGCCGTTGTCGGTTGTGTTCACCGCCAGGATGGCGGCGCTGCGGCCGGCGGGGTCGATCAGCAGTTCCGAGGAAAAACCGCCCTGGTCGCCGTCGTGGTAGATGAAGCGATGGCCACCGTTTTCAACGACAAAGAATCCGAGGCCCATCTTCGGCCGCTCTCCGTGTGGACCGGAAGTGTACGAAGTTGGTGCTTGTCCGGGCTCCGCGACTGACAACGAGCCGGTCCACATTTCCTCGATCGAGCTGCGCTTGAGCACCATGTCATAGCGTGGGTTGGCGGGATCGCCGATTAAAAAGCGCAGGTACTTCACCATGTCTGGAATGGGCGCCTTGAGCCCGCTGTTGGAGGTGGTGATCCCGGTGTCGAAGTTGAAGGGCTGGGGAGTTAGCTTGGAGCCGGAGCGCAGATAGCTTGCCGAGACGTGGCCTTCGAGGAAGTAAGGCGCGCGATCAAAGTAACTGGCGTTCATGTCCAGCGGCTTGAGGATGTTCTTGTCGATGTAGACCTCGAAGTCATCGCCGCTCAGCCGCTCGACGATCTGGCCGAGAAAGACGTAGCCGAGGTTCGAGTAACTCCAGCGGCTGGCCGGAGCGAAGGCGATGTGGGTATAGGGCAGCATGGCCGCTACCTGGGTCCATTGGGTGGGCTCGAAGGGTTGCCAGTCGCAGTTGGCCTGGTCGTCGCAGTCCCACGGCCAGGTGGGATTGCGGAAGCCCGCGCTGTGCGTGAGCAGATGGCGAATGGTGATGGCGTCGATGGGGCCATAGGGGTCGTGTACCTGGCGCAGTTCCGGAACGTAGCGGACGGCGGGGTCGTCGAGGGAAAGCCGGCCGCGGTCGCGCAACTGCATGATGGCGATGGCGGTAAGGGTCTTGGTGATGGAAGCCCAGTTGTAGGCGGTGTCGGCATCCACCGGTTGGCGAGCCTCGCGGCGCGCCTCGCCAAAGAAGAACTGCGTTGCCGGCTCCTGCTCGTGAACGAAGGCAAACCCGCCGCCCACGACGCCGTGCCGGGCGAGCTCAGCGTCAAAGCGCGTGTGAAACGCGGCGATTCGGGCTTGGGGCTGACCGTGGGCCGTGGCGGCGAAGAGAACGGCTCCAACTACAAGCGAGAGGGTTTGCGCGGTATTCAGGCGATGAAACATGGGGATAATGATAAACGGGATGAGCCTTGGACACGGAACACGCATCGGTGAGGGTTCAAGTCCCCCTCTGGCCGGCAACGATGCCGAGACCGGCAACAGAACCGGCCCCGTTGACCACAAAGGCGGCGAAGCGAAGGACCATCCGCGGGGCGAACGGAGCCGCCCTATTTTGGATGCGCGTTCAGCTTCTCGATTACGTGCTTGAGATCGTCAAGCTTCTGGCCGGCCTCGCCCAGCTTGCCTTCCGAGGTGAGGCGCTGGTAGTCGGCGAAGTCCTTGCCGGCTTGCGCGATGAGCGAGTTGAGATCCGCCGTGGGTTGTGGCGCTGTTCCTGTTTCAGGCGCGGCTCGCGGCGCTTCCGCCGCACTCAATGAGGAGGCTTCGGAGCCAAACAGGGAAGCCAGCGCCGCCTCGAAGGTGGGCGCGTAGGCGAGCCGGTCCTGCAGCGCGAGCACCACGAGGCGCAACTCCGGCATGGGGCTGCGCTCGGCTTGCAGGTAGATGGGCTCCGCGTACAAGAGCGCCTTGCCGCAGGGAATGACCAGCAGGCTGCCGCGGCGCACGTGCGAGCCCTGCTGATTCCACAGCGTGAGCTGCCCGGAAAGCTGCGCATTCTGATCGATGCGCGCCTCGATCTGCTGCGGCCCGTCAACGAGCCTGGTTTTGGGGAAGTCGTAGACCACCGATGTGCCGTAATGAACGCCGTCGCTGCGGCCGGCGATCCAGCCGATCAGGTTGTTGCGGTTGGCGGGGGTGAAGGGCAGAATCTCAACGAACTCGAGGCTGCTTTCTCCGGGCAGATTCATGAGCACGAAATTGGGCTGCATGGCCTGCGTGGTTTGCTCTCCGCCCTCGGCCATGCCGGTTTCCGTGGCAACGGTCCAGAGGTCCTCGCGGTTGTAGAACACTTCGGGATTGGTCATGTGATAGAGGCCGTAGACCTCAGCCTGCAGGCTGAGCAGCAACTCGGGGTAGCGGACGTGCTTTTGCAGCCACGCGGGCATGGTTGCCCTGTCCTTGAAGAGGCTGGGAAAGATGCCGCGATAAGCGGCCAGGATGGGATCGTCGCTGTCAAACACATAGAAGGTGGTGGTCCCATCGTAGGCGTCGACGACCACCTTGACGCTGTTGCGCATGTAGTTGATGGGACGATTGTCGAGAGTGTGATGCGTCGAGTAAGGATAAGTGTCCGAGGAGGTGAAACCATCCATGACCCAGGAGAGGCGGCCATCGTCGCCGACCACGATGTAGGGGTCCTGATCGTAGGCGAGGAAGGGCGCCAGGGCGGCCACGCGATCGCGGACGTTGCGGCGCATGAGCAGGCGGCTCTGGGGATTCACATCGTCGCTGAAGGGCAACTTGGCGATATCGCCGCGGTCGAATGCGAGCAGAATGCGGCGCAGAAAGCCGCCCAGGACGATGCCGCCGCTGCCCTCGTAGGAGGTGAGGTTGTTGGCTTGTCCCTCGGGGTAATTGAACTCCTGCTGGCGCGTCTTCACATAGACGTCGGTGTCGGTCATCTCGCCGAAGTAGATCTCGGGGCGCGTCACGTTGAGGCCGCGCACGGTGCTCTGGACGGGCATGTTGCTGAGCATCAGCGTCGGCAACCCTTCAGGTGTGAAACCATTGACGGGGTTCATGGTGATGCCGTAGCCATGGGTGTAAATGAGCTTGTCGTTGATCCAGTTGCGGCTGCTCTCGGGAAGCTTGTCGACGTTGAGCTCGCGCGCGGCCAGCATCACCTCGCGCAGGTTGCCGTCGATTTCGTAGCGATCGATGTCGATACCGGGAAAGTCGTAGTAGGTACGAATCTCCTGGATCTGGCGCAGCGTATCCTTGAGCGCTTGCACGTCCCATAGGCGGATGTTCTGAAGCGTGGGTTGATTGTTGGCCGGATCGGTTGCGCCTACGGTGGTTTCCGCGGGAAACTCGCGCTGCGAGAAGAGGTCGAGGCCGTATGCGCGGCGGGTCATCTCGATGTTGTTGGCGATGTAGGGTTGCTCGCGAACCAGTTCGTTCGGTTTGACCAGGAAGCTGGTGACGTACCAGCCAACCACCCCCACCGCGACATAGCAGACCACAGACGGAACGATGGCCGCGGCCAGCCATTTTCCGCGCGGGTTGAACACGGCGCCGGCAAGGGCAATCGCCGCTCCGAGTACAAGAGCAGCACAGATAAACAACATGCCGGCGAGGGTTACGTGCGCGTCCGTGTAGGTGACTCCGTCAAAGATCGTGTGGTGTTCAAACAGTTGCTCAAAGCGAGCGACATACTCACGCAGGGCCAGGATGAACAACAGGAACCCAACCGTGATGGAGAGCCCGCGCCAAGGCAAGGGGATGCCGCCGTCCAGACGGCCGCCGAGCGCGCGGGATCCGCCGGTGACGAGAATGAACAGGGCGGCAAGGATACACGCGAGAATGGCCAGCGTGAGCAGCCAGCCGACGAGGAGTTGCCAGGCGGGCAGGGTGAACAGATAGAAGTTGAGCGGCCTGCCGAAGATAGGGTCCAAAAGGCTCCCAGGGCCGCTTGCCGCGGCGCGCGGCGCGTACCAATAAAGCGCCAGCGTGGGCCACTGGGCCTGCATGGCGGCGCCTGTGGCAAGCGCGATGACGAGCGAGACACCGATGGCGATCCAATGCAGGACAGGCCCGACCGGGAGATTGATCGCATTTCCCGCGATGTAGATGGTATGGCCGCTGGGCAGATCGGCGCCATGCGTCCGCTTGAGGACGGTAAAAGCCCCGTACAGAATGAGAAATGTGACAACGGCAAAGGCCGCGAAGACTCCCCACTCGAGGAACAATGTCTTCCAGAAGACGTCAGTGTAGGCGAGAGATCGGAACCACAGCAGATCGACCCAGTAGGAGAGCGCGGTCCGGCCTCCCAGGACGATTGCGGCAACGAAGGCGATGAGGATCAGGAAGGTGCGGCGGCGCGGACGCGGCGGCTGTGGCTGCGCCTGCCGTGGCCAGTCAATGGAATCGGGCAATTCTCTACCCCACTTTACCGGTTTGATCCATGCCGCGCGATCCAGGAAATGCGCAGAGCCCGATCACAGGGCCGGCACTGGCAGTTCCCAAAACCAAGCTTCAAGTATCTCACCCACTACACTCTAATCTTTTTGACTCCCTTTTGCAGGAGGCGCCGGGTTTTGAGTTTCTTGTCCGCTTTGCGGGGCAGACGGGCGCAGCGGCCATTCGGGGAGCAGGAGCTGAGCTGCATTGCGGTGGCCGCGGCATTCCTGTGCGATGAACCCATACGTGGTCCCGGTCTGCCCAGGATTTTGGAGCAGTGGAATTGTTGGTCCGGCGCCGCCGCAAAGTGACCGGCATTGTTGTAGCAAGCCCGGATAGTCAGCCGCGCCTGAAGAGCGAAGGACGGATTCTCCTGCGCTCACAATGTTATCGAGAATGAAGAGACGAGGAGGATCGGAGCGATCTGGACGCCTTGCATGCACGGATTGAAGACAACGTCTGACATGAAAGGCCGGACGAGGAAGATGCTACAGCAGGAGATCGCCCGGTTGCGCCCGGCCTTCCGGGATTATTGGGGATGGGCGACGGGACGGCAACTATGGCGCAGAAACACCATCTGCTTGGCCGGGTCGGGTTTGTAGTTGCGGAGTTCTTCCTGGAAATTCTTGCCTTTGATGGACCCTCCGTACTCATAGACATTCCCGGAGCACTCCAGGTCGCCATCCAGCGAAAACAGCGCGTAGGTGCCGACAGAGCCGCCGCTGTAACTAATCTTGGCGCCGAAAATGTTGCTGTACCTGCTCACGGAACCTCCGGATTCCAGCGCCTTGATGAGGAGAATATGCAGCGACGCCGCATCGTCAGACGACAAGTCGCCCGTCTCCGGGTTCACGCCAAGCTTGGCCGCCAAACCGTCCGCCATCAGGACAGCGCTGAGGTGAGATGAGTAAGACGCAGCCGGGGAGACCGCCGGTCTCGGCGTCCCCTCGGGATCCGGTGCGGAGGAGCTTCCGTCCGGAGGCCTGTCCGCAGACGTTTTTGCGCCTTTCGACACCGAAGCGGCGCCCTCGGTGAGCGTGTCCAGAAAGGCCTGGATATCCGAGATGGCCCGCTGGACGTTGTCCTTGTTCTTCGTGTCGGGGTTCGCCGCCAGGCCTTCCAGGCATCCACGAGCGACCATGGTCCTGTCCAGGCTGGCAAGAAACGGCGAATTCGACCTGTCCAGCGTGCCCAATGAGTAGGGGGTGTAGGCGGTAGGCATCAGCACGGGCACGCTGAGCTGTTGCAGTTCCCGGCCAACGCCATTCATGAAGGCCTGATCATGAATGGTGCCGCCAACCGAGAAGCTGGATTGGTCCGAGGCCAACAGGGCCATAACGCCCTGGGCGACAGCAAGGGGCGGGCCTACCGGCGAAGCGCTTACCGCGGCGCTCGCAGCGGAGCTTGCTCCTTTTGAATTCGCAGAGCAACCGAATTCTCCGGCTTTACGCTGCAGTTTGGCCATGGTGGCCATATCCGCGCGCCAGATCTGGAAGTCTTCAAATTCGCTGGAATCGAAGGGGAGGAGGACGACGCTGGCTTTCTTGGCGCCTGCCCTCACGTCGCAGATCGAGCCGGCGGGAGGGTTGGTGAAGTTTGCGTCGGTCCCATTGATATACGCCGCGATGTCGCAGGCAATGGCCCCAGTGTTGGACTGCATGGCGCGGTAGGTCAGCATTTCGGATTCGATGGAAAAGCCCAACCCCCCCGAGGGGGTGTCTGAGCTCCCCTTATCTGAGCTCCCCTTGGCAGGTGCGGTTTGTGCCCATACACTCCCGATCGAGAGGGCGCCGAATGTCAGCGCAAAAACCAGCTTGCGGGCCGAAGCAATGAATAAGTCATTCGTGACAAGTCGTTCGACGTTCCACATTTCTCCACCTCTGTGCTACTGTGCAACTGCTGATTGTGAGCGAGTATACACGGCCCAGGGTCCGAGCGTTCACAACAGATTCGACGTCAATCCGGCGGGAAAGTTGCGGACCGCCGGGCCAGGCCCCTGAAACTCATGGGAAGAAGGATGCGCAGGCTCGATGGGCTGTGCCGGAAAACTGCCTTCCGGTCCGCAGGGATCAGTTATTCAGCACGGATGCGTTCTGTTCGCGCAGCTTTTTGCTCGAACTGCGCCCGCAATCCGCCCGGATTTCCGCGTAACCTCGAGACCGCGCGCCTGCGAAAAGTCGCTAAACCGCTTGACACCAGCTCACCGTTTCTTTAACTTTTGGTCCCAATATGGGTTATCACCCTGAAGAGGGGTGTTTTCATGGAACGACGTAAGTTTCTCCTTCTCCTGCAAGTGTTATGCGTCCTGTTTTGCTACCGAATCTCAGCCCAGGCTCCGTCGGGGTCGCCGGCAACTCCCACCAAGAGCGCACTGCTCATCGGCATCGACATCTATGCGCATCCCAGCGACGATGTAAAGGTTCCCGATGGGGCTGCACGCACCGGACGGTACGAGCCCCAGTTGACTTACCGCGACCTCAAGGGTCCATCTCACGACGTTGCCGCGATGCGCGACCTGCTGACCAGCGAGAAGTTTGGGTTTCCCAACGACGACCAGCACATTCACATCCTGCTGGACCAGGCTGCGACCCGCGACGCCATCCTCAAGGCCATGCAACAGTACCTGGTCAACGATCCGAAACCGGGCGACACGGCGGTGCTGTTCATCTCCTCGCACGGTTCGCTCCGCGCCGACCCCAAAGGGCACGGCCAGCGCTACGACCTCGACGGCACGGGCCTCCATCCCTCGTATGTGGAGAACACCATCGTGCCCTATGACTGGTATCTCGGCCAGGATGACATCTTCAGCCGCGATCTCCGCCACATCTTCAATCAAGCCGCCGGCCGTGGCATCCACCTGACCGCCATCTTCGACTCCTGCCACTCAGGATCGCTGGCGCGGGGCGCGGAGAACACGGCGCTGGTGGCCCGCGATTTCGACTTCGACCCTCGTCCGATGCCGGACGATCCTTATCCCGCGGAGGCTGCCGGAACCCCTCCGGAGAGCCGTACGGACAATCCCGTGCTGGTGCTCTCCGCAGCGCAGAAAGATCAGTCGGCGATCGATGTCCAGAACGGCGATCCGCCTCACGGCCTGTTCACCGATGCGCTGATCGAAACGCTTCAGGCTTTGCCCGCCAACCGGCCCGCGAGCGACGTCTTCAAGCGGCTGCAGGTGGCCATGGAACTGGCTCCCGGCGCAACCAATCAGCAACCTGAACTCGATACCTCGACCATCCGCAAGGAGCAGCCGCTCTTCGGCGGAACGGCGGGCAGCGGTCCGCCCACGGCCGCCATCGTCTCAGCCGATGCCAAGGGCGTGGTCCTCGATATCGGCGTCATCGCCGACATCGGCAAGGGCAGCGAATTCACTGAGCTCAACGGGACCGGCGGGGTGCGCGCCGTGCTTCAGGTAACCGATTCGATCGGTCTGGCGCGCTCCAGGGCCGCGGTGATCTCTCCGGCAGGCGCCGCGGTGCATGCCAAGGATATCGTTCAGTTGACCAAATGGGTGCCGGCGCAGCGGCCCGTTTTGAGCTTCTACGCGGGCGCTTCGAACCTCTCGCAGGCGGAGATTGAGGATGCTCTCACCGTGTTGCGCGCGGCCAATGTCAAGCTTGCCGCCGACCCGTCCTCCGATCCCTGGACCCACCACCTGGCCTGGGACGGCACCCACTGGACTCTCACGACCCATTCCCAAAAGACCTCCGCGGGTCAGGTCAAGAAGGAGAATCCCGTCACACTTGGCGCCAAACTGTCGCCAGGGGCGCTGAAGAAGCTGCCCGCCGCAAGCATCGTCTGGTTTGACGCTCCGTTGCCCAGGGAGTCGGCGCAAGGTCTGCTGGCGCCGCCGGCCGAAGGCATGCCCCCCAGCGCAGCCCAGTTCACCTCTGATCGCTCCCAGGCAATTTATGTGATCGCAGCCACCGTCACCGGCACCGGGATCGGCTACGCATGGTTCAAACGCAGCGACATGGACGCCGAGGTTCAAACACCCAAGGAAATCGGCGCGGGTTGCTCGCCCAACTCGCCCTATCCACTGCGCACGGATTGGGTCGTCCAGGATAAGACGGTCCCGCTTGAGAGCACGCTCTCCGACTCCGCGGTGCAGTTGGCGAGGCTGAATGGCTGGTTGCATCTCGAGTCGTCCTCGCTGGGCGGGCAGGCGGATTTTCCCTACCGGCTTGCCCTGCGGCGGGCGCCGGAGAAAGGTGTGGCGGAGAAACAGGCCACCGACGTTGCCGAGGGCGGCAAGACCTATCAAAAAGGGGACTACGAACTGTGGCTCGTGGGCAACGCCAAGACCACGGCCTCGCCCCGCTGGGTCTATGTTCTCGGCATCGACTGCCAGGGCAAGGGCTCCCTTCTGTGGCCTTATGAAGGCGTACCCCCCGGCAAATTCCCCTCGGACAATGGAAGGCTGGCCCAGATTCCCCTGCCGGGGGAGCCGTTCCCGGTGAGCGAGCCGCTCGGGACCGACACCTATGTGCTGTTGACCACGTCTTCGCCGCTGGCGGACGCATCGGCTCTCGAGTTCAAGGGAGTGGTTACACGGGGCGCGAAGTCTGCAACCCCGGTGGACCCTCTTGAGGAGCTCCTGGATGCAACCAGCGCCGGCACCCGCTCTGCCACCAGGCCCACGCCCACCAACTGGAGCGTCCAGGCGCTGCAGACGCAAAGCCTGCCGGAACAGGCTGCAACCCCCGCAAACGGCAAGCCACAATAAAAACCTGTCCTTTGCCAGAGTGAGAATTGCCCCGGCTGGAGGCGCAAGAGATTCCGCGCCTGAAGAGCATCTGTTCAATTTCTCGAAGAAAGACACCTTCGTCCTGCGGTAAGCCCCGATCGTCAGGCGTCGCCCCTTGTTCCTGCCCGCCCGGCTCCTTTGTCCGGAAGAGTTCCGCCCGCCGCGCTCTAGAACAGATTCCACAGCGACTGGTTGTAGACCTCGTGGTGGTACTGCACCTCGGAGCCCTTGACAAACGTTCCCAGCTCGCGCGGGGAGCGGTCGGCGGCGGCTTGCTTCAGGTCGGCATAGCGGCCCTGCACGTCCGCGCCCAGAATGGTGGAGATCCACGCCGAGTCCTTGAAGTCTTCGATGGCCGCCTGGATGTTGTCCGGCAGGTAGCGCCCGCCCCCGCGCAGATTGTCCGCGCTGGAGATATCCCCGTCGATGCCGGTCCTGAAGATGCCGTACATCGTCAGATAGGGGTTGGCGTCCGGCGCCACCGCACGCACCTCGGTGCGCATGGAGCGGTGGTTGCCGATGGGCACCCGGACCATGGCGCCGCGATCGACGGCCGAGGCCCGGATCTGGTTGGGCGCCTCGAAATGCGGATCCAGACGCCGGTACGCGTTCACGCTCGAATTGAAGACCAGGCAAAGGTCCAGCGCATGGGTCAGGATGCGGTCCAGGAAGTCCCAGCCGAACTTCGAGAGCTGTTCCTCGCCCTTTTCGTCCCAGAACAGGTTGGTCTTGCCCTTGGAGACCGAGACGTTGGTGTGCATGCCGCTGCCGTTGACGCCCACCACCGGCTTGGGCAGAAAGCAGGCCGTGTAGCCCATATTGTTGGCGATCTGGCGGGTCAGCAGCTTGTAAAGCTGAATCTGGTCGGCCGCGGCCACCACCTCGGAGTAACCGTAGTTGATCTCGAACTGGCTGGGCGCAACCTCGGGGTGGTCCTTCTCGTTCTGGAAGCCCATGGCCCGCTCCACCTCGGCCGAGGTGTCGATGAACTGCCGCAGCGGATCGAGCGGCAGCACGTGGTAGTAGCCGCCCGTGTTGATGAAGTCGAACTTGCCCGTTTCATGGTACTTGCGCTCGGCGTCCTTGCCGGAGAACAGGAAGCCCTCGATCTCGTTGGCCGCGTTCAGCGTGTAGCTCTTCTCCTTGTACAGCTTGTCGGAGTAGTTCTTGAGCACCCCGCGCAGGTCGCCGGAGTAGAGGGTGCCGTCCTTGTCGATGACCACGCCGAAGACCAGCACCTTGCCGTTGCCGAAGACGTCGGCCGGAACCCAGTAAAAGGCGCTCCAGTCAATTCCAAGACGAAGGTCGCTCTCCTTCTGCGCCGTGAACCCGCGGATCGACGAGCCGTCGAAGGTCAGGTTCTCGTAAGCGCCCAGCAGGAATTTCTTGTCGTAGTCGAGCAGGTGCAGCCGGCCTTCGAGGTCGCTGAACAGCACGGTCACGGCCTTGATCCGCTTCTCGTCGGTCAGATATTTCAGCCGCTTTTCGCGGATTTCGTCGGCGGCAACGCGGTTGACGCGATCGGCCTTGGCGGCCAGGTTGAGCTCTTCCAGCTCCGCATACGGGAGGGCTAGAAAATTGCGGAATTCAGTTGACATATATCTCCTTTGGGTGGAAAAGGGTTTCCGGGATTCAGACAAATGGTAGTGCTTCGCTCATAAAGAACCCGTGAAGATTTTTTTTGCAGAGAGCCGGTGCGGCAAGGCGGGTTACCTGTGATGGGCGACCAGGATCATCAGCAGCAGGATGACGACCGGGATGAGGGCCAGAGCGGCGTAATAGAGGACCTTGCGCGAGAGCTGGGATTTGCGCTTTTGCCAGTCCCGCAACTCCGGGCGGTCCTCCACGCCGACCTGGTCCAGGTGTTCGAGATCCCAGGCAAATTGGTGTGCCTTTGCATAGCGGTTTTTCGGGTCCCTTTCCAACGCGCGATACAAGATCTCCTGCAATTGAGGAGAGATGGAAGGGTCGGCGACGCTCGGAGGGGTGGGGTGGTTCAGCAGCCGGTCATTCATCGCGGCCAGCGGCGAGGGGCCGGAAAAGGGCAGTTTGCCGGAGAGCATCTCATAGAGGATCACGCCCATGGCATAGATGTCGGAGCGGCCGTCGCCGCGCTTGCCCTTGACCTGTTCCGGAGAGATGTAGTTCGGGGTGCCGAGAGTCGCGGTGAAGTTGGCGTAGGTCAGCCGCCGGGCGGCAGAGTCGCCGGCGATGCCGAAGTCGATGAGCTTGATGTTGTCTTCCGCATCGACCATGATGTTTTCCGGCTTGATGTCGCGGTGCACCACGCCGTTCGAGTGAATGTATTCCAGGGCGTCCAGAACGCCGATGGCGATGCGGATGGCGCGGTCATGCGGAATCCTGCCTTCATCGATGATCTGGCGCAGGAGACGGCCTTCGCACCATTCCATCACCATGTAGATGCGGGAGCGGTCTTCCCCGCCAAAGACGCGCATCACCTTGGGATGGCTGAGCTTTTCGCCGATGCCGGCCTCGCGCTGAAAGCGATCGAATAGGATGGGATCGGCTTCCAGATCGGGGTGGGGAATCTTGAGGGCGACGACGCGGTTATCGCGCAGGTCGATGGCGCGGTAGATGGAGGCCATGCCGCTGCGGGCGACAGGCGCCTCAATGCGGTAAGAGTCGATCTGCGAACCGGCTTCCAGGCTGTCGAGAAAGCCCATCGGGCGTCATGCTCCATCCAGGTAACTTGTTCTACTGTACCGGGAAACTGATCAACAACAGTAAGGATTCTGTAAGGCTCTCCTGGAATCCTATGAGAACCGGTTCAGGAAGGCAGCCGGTAGGGCCGGCCGCGGTACATCCCCACCTGCTCGACCGAGCGGACGCGGATCACCTGCGCGGTGGTGTTGTCGCCGCCGTCGATTTCAACGGCGCGGGCCACCAGTTCCCGCGCAATCTCGTCGATGTTCTTGTTCTGGGAGACGATCTCGGCGATGGCACTGTCGCTCATTTCGTCATGCAGGCCGTCGGTGGAGAGAACCAGCACGTCACCGGCAAGCAACGTGAGGGCGTTGGTATCCGGGGAGACGAACATCTCCGGCCCCAGCGAGCGAATGAGTACGTGACGGGATTCTGACTCGGCAATCTCGCTGGCGGAGATGAGTCCCATCTTTCTCTGCTCGTTGACCCAGGTGTGATCCTGCGTGGCCTGCCTGGCTTTGCCGTTGCGGACCAGGTAGCATCGGGAGTCGCCCACATGGGAAACGATGGCCTGATCGTGGCGGAGGGCACAGGCCACCAGCGTGGTGGCCATCTTTTTTCCCCGGTACTCGGGGGCCAGGGTGCAATCGTGAACGGCGGCGTTGGCGTGCTGGATGAGGCGCGGCAACAGGCTGATGAGCATGGTGCCGGCCTGAGCCCTGGCGAACTCCCCGGTGAGGACCGATATGGCCGTGGTCGAGGCAACCTCGCCCAGATCCATGCCGCCTACCCCGTCGGCAACGGCGAAAAGATAACCGTGGGAGCGAGCCTGCTGGCGCGATGAAGGCAGAAACGATCCCATTGCGTCTTCATTGTTGGCGCGAACCTTGCCGAAATCGGTTGCCTGGCCGAACTGAACATCCAACATGGGCGCCGCCGCCTGAACCATTCTCCGCACTGCCGCGGGGAGAATGCTTTTTAGAGATTGTGAAACATCGAATTCAAAAATGCCACTGGGTGGTTTTCCGTTCATCGTCTCTCCAGAAGAGATCGAGGACAGATGCCACCCAGCGGTTGTGGTTCGGTTGCAGGAGATTACCTGGATGTGAGCAGAACCATCCTGCCTTTCTGCTTCGAGGAGCGAAGGAAGTAGATGGCTCCGTAGATGCCCCAGACGGCGGAGATGCCCAGCGCCAGCAGCGGCTCCTTGAAGGTTCCCAGGCCGAAGACAGGGCTGATCAGGTAAAAGGCCATGCAGACCAGGTTGGCGAGGAGGCCGAAGCCAGGGATAAGCAGGTGCAGGACCACGTTGTAGTCGGGGCGCTTGTGGAAGGCCACGATGCACAGGAGGCAACTGAGCGCGTAAAGGATAAAGGTGCCGAAGTTGGAAGTGAGGGTGACCGTGAGCAGTGAGTTGGGCAGAGCGGCGAATTGATCGTGCGAGAGATAGCCGAAGTTGGAGAAGATGCCGTGCGGCAGCGCGGCAATGGCTGCATCGGTGGGCGCGCTGGCGTCGCCGAAGACCAGAGCGACGGCAATCACGCCGATGACCGCGGAGATGGTGGCCAGGGTCCAGATGGCGCGGCGCGGAGACAGGGACTTGGCGTGCAACATGCCGAAGTGCTCGGGAACCTCGTCGTCCTTGCCCATGGCGTAAGTGACGCGGGCGCCGGTGTTCATGCAGGCGAGCGTGGTGCCGATCAACGCCAGAAAGACGGTGATGGCTTCGGCCAGCATGAAGTACCTGCCGTGGCCCTGGCCGAGCAGCGCGTCGCCGACGATGATCATCATGTCGCCGATGGGAGCCGCCGAGCTGACGGCGCTCTGCATCGTATAACCCGAGTTGAGGAAGTAGTTGGCCGCAAAATATTCAAACAGGTAGCACACCAGGCCCTGGATCAGCAGTGAAGCAATGACGGCGATGGGAATATGTTTGGTGGGATTCTTGGCCTCGCCTCCCATCGAGGTCACCGATTCGAAGCCGACCAGGATCAGAATGGCGACCGTGGCCTGGATGAACATAAAGCTGAACTTGTGCGGCGCAATTACCGAAGCGGCGTTCTTATGGGTAAGGAAATTTCCGCTCGCGTCTGTCTCAGGGTAGGTGATTACATAGGGAACGGGCTTGCCTGCCGAGTCCAGCAACGGCAGAGGTGTGCCGCTGGCGTCGCGGACCGTGGAGCCGTCCTTGGGATCGGTTTTGAACTGGTAGTTGTAGGTGGCCAGCGATTGCCCGTCGTATTGGAAGGCGGTAGGGCCGGTGGTGCCGGAAGGGTGGCTGGCGCGATAGCCCAGCGCCAGGACGGCGAAGACGACCAGCGCGGAGATCTGCACCACGTTGATGGCGATATTGACGGCGGTGGAAGCGCCGGCGCCCTTCGAGGCGATCCAAGCGACAAAGAAGGAGAAGGCAACGGCCACCAGAGCCATGAAGACCAGCCCAGGATTGGTGCCGTTCATGATGTTTGGATAGAGAAAGCCGACTATGTAGCCAACGAAGACGCCGGTGACGGCCACCATCACGCCGGGATAGACCCAGTAGTAGAGGTGCGAGCCCCAGCCGACGATGAACTTGGCCACGCGGGCATACTTGAAGGCCTTATCTTTCGAGAGCAGGGCTTGCTCGGCGTAGTAGTAGCTGGAGCCGGTGCCGGGATAGAGCTTGGAGATTTCAGCATAGGCTACGGCCGTGGCCAGACAGAGCAGCAGGGCGGCGAAGATGCCCAGCCACATGGTTGGCGCGGTGCTGCCGGTGCCAGCCTGGATGACGAAGGTGAGCCAAAGGAAGGCGCCGGGAGCGATGAGGGCCATTGCGTTTGCGGTCAGCCCGGTAAGGCCCAGGGTGGACTTCATCTGTGGTGCGTTTGAATCTGCCATGAGCATTCTCCTGAATAGTGAAGTTCGTAGTCTGATCCCGGTGGCTGGCCCCGGAACCTTGGTGAAATTCGCCCGTCTCCGCTTTCCTGCCCGAACCGAAAATGGGTAACTTGAATGAGTTAGCTGAATCCTAAGACCGGGGTGATAAAGATGAAATGAAGAAACTAAAAAGGACGCGGCCCACGACATCGGGTATGGAAATGTCTTCCAGAAACAAAAAAGAAACTCTGCATGCGTTCAAGTTTCCGCTCCAGCATTCCCTCTATGGCGAGCGCCCTGTGGACCTTGCCGTGTTTGCGCAGAGCTAGAACCCGTAGCCCTCAACACATTGATTTGTGCAGAGAGTCCTTGCGGCTCACTTCCTGCACGAGTTGCGGCGAGGCAGGCCTACCCCAGGAGCTCCCTCGACGGAGCGGATGCATGTGGGCTGACAGGGTTGGGTGTTAGCCAACCCTTCGCCCCCGAGGAAAAGGCTGACCTCGTTCATTCCCGCTTGCTCTGAGGTCTCTATTGGTGGTGCAACGGAGCAATAATCGCGATGAGCCCAACCGTTAGCGTGGATTGTGCATCCACCATGCCTGTGTTGCCCCTATGGAAATACGGCACGTTGGACATGTCGCGGCGGTATTCGAAACGCGACAACAGGCGCTGGGGCAATTTGGGCACCTCGTATTCATACGTCCCGGTGAATTCGTTCACATGCTGAGCCATGCCGGTCTGGAAGCCGTTCGGATCTTTGAAGTACTCATAGCGTCCGGCCAGCGCCGTCCTGGAAGATGCTTGCTCATGAGCGGCAAAGGCGATGCCCTGCCAGGTATTCACCGAGGTGTCGCCAACGCCCTTTACGATGGCGTCGTGGTTCCGCCCGTAGTCACAGTTAATGTAGGCGTTGAACTTGGCATTCGGCGTCAGCAGCAGTGTCGTGTCGATGAGGTTCCGGTAACCCTTCCCCGGCATGGCATTCTCAGGGCCGGTGTAGTAATTCAGGTTCCACGTGTACTTGGTCTTCACATAGGCGCTGGTCAACCCCACCGTCGCCCAACCGTTATTCTTTGTCACTTCGTTCCAACCATTCACCACTTGCACGCCGACGGTCTCTGTCTTTGAGACCGGCATCGAGGTGCGCAGGCCGAAATGAGTGTAAGGTATGGCCCACGAGAAGAGCAGCGAACGCGAATAGTTCCAGTTGTCCTTTGCCTCGATCACTTCCGCTCCCGCCGACGTAACGAACTTGCCGAAGTCCATCTCAAAGCCTTTGGCCTTGGCTGGCTTCAGGCTCAGGAAGGCCTGCTCGATGTAATTTGCCTGCTCGCCGGCGCTCACCAGCCCGTTGGTCCGGCCATAGAGAAAGTCGAAGTGTGCGCCCACTGGGGCGGGGTCGTGATTCAGCGTCAGCTTGGCCGCGCTCAGTTCCACTTGGTCGGCCTTGTCGTTGAAGTTGTACAGGTCGTTGATCTGGCCGTTGGCGGAGTCACTGGGGTGATTGTCATTGTAGGTGTAGTAGCCATCAATGAAACCGGTCACAGCCATGGGCCCAATCTTCCACGGGAACCCCAATGCCGGAGCGGCCGCAGGCTGATCGGCCTGAGCCGGAGTCGCTGCCGGAGCTGCCGCGGGTGCGGGATCCGGAGCTGGCGTAGTCGGTGTCTGTGCGCCAGCCACCAGGGCGATTGCCATGGCGGCTCCAACCATTGTCTGCAGGATGCGATTCGGATTCATATACATCGGCACTGTTCCTCCAAGAAGAATTTTTGTTGCGTGACGCTGAACGAATTGAGCCAAAAGGAGGCAAAACGTGCTCATGCGGTGCAATTCCATCGCCGGTCAGGCCCACCTATCCACGCGGGCCAATTGGCGTACAGGTTTCCTGCCGGACGACTGAGCTCCTCCCTGAGGTAGTCCGGTCGTTGCGAACTGACTTTAGTAATGCAAACCTCACATAAAGAAGAAATGAGGATTCTGCAAAGAAATCTTCATTCCTAAACTGGTTATTTCCTTTATTTCAATTCGGGCATGAAGTGCCAACGGTTGATCCGCAGCCCAGGACCTGGCGCCGTGGGCGGAACAGGCCGTGGCGCAGAAGCTCACCCGATCCCTGTTAAAATCCCTCTACGGCTGTTGCTTACTGATTCAATAGGGCACTTCCTTGTGGGAGTGGCACCCAAGCCGCGGAAAGTCCGCGCATGGGATTTGAGACGCCTCCGCAGCTTGGGCAGGTGTTCACTGAATCTCGCCGGGATCGAGAGGTTGGTGGCAGGTTGGCTGAAAGTTACATTCCCGTGCGTTCCGCTCTGGGGGCAAAGCGCGCGCGCGGCTCCGGGTCGCGTGTGCTTTTGTTTACGCTGGAGTGTGCGCTGGGGATTGTCGCCGTGATTGTTGTAGCGGCTTTTGCGCATTGGGCCCGGTGGCTGCTCCCGGTGGCGGTGCTGCTTTACCTGGTGATCGTGGTTCCCACTGCCTTGCTGTGCGGATTCTGGCAGGCGGTAATCGTATCGCTCTCGGCGGTTGTGGCGCAGGGCTATTTCACCGCACGGGAGCCCCAATTGCATTTCCAATCCAATCTGGCTGTAGATCCAACCAACTCGGTCACCCTGGTAGTGTTCGTGCTGGTGGCGCTCACGGTGAGCCGGCTGTCGGCGCGCGTCACCGGCCACGCGCGCGAGGCTGAGTCCAGGGGCGGACAGATGCATGACCTGTATGAGTTCACCCGGCGGACGCTGCAGATGAATCTCCACGTTGAGCCGGGGCCGCAGTTGGCCGAGTTGGTGCACGAGATCTTCGCGCTGGAAGCCGTGGCTGTGTTCGACGCCGACCTGCACGCTGTGTATCAGGCCGGCCTTTGGAGCGTGGACCCGCAGGAGATGGCGCAGAGCGCCTACTACTTCGAGACCTCGGACGACGACGCGGAAATCGGGCTGGGGCGCCGTGTGGTCCGGCTGGGGACGGTGCCGGTCGGGAGCCTGTTGGTGCGCGGCGAAACCAGCCCGCTGACCAACAACGCCATCGCCTCTCTGATCGCCATCACCTTCGACCGCTACCGGGCCTTCGCCAACGAAAGCCGCATCGAGACCGAACGCCGCACCGAGCAGCTTCGCGCCACGGTGCTGGATAGCCTGGCGCACGCCTACAAGACGCCGCTGACGGCCATCCGCGCGGCCTCGACGGGCCTGGGGGAGATGGGCAACCTGTCGCCAGGACAGGCGGAACTGGTGGGCCTGATCGATGAACAGACGGGCTTTCTGAACGAGCTGACAACGCGGCTGCTGACCACGGCGCGCCTCGATGCCGGCGAGGTCGCGCTTCATGCCACACCGGTCGGCGTTGCGTCGCTGATTGAAGAGGTTGTGGACAGCCTGAGAGACCGGTTGGCCAGCATGAAGATTGTGATTGATATCAAGGACGACAGCCTGGTTCTCTCCTGCGATCGCCAGTTGATGGTTATGCTGTTGACGCAGTACATCGACAACGCATGTAAATACTCGATCTTCGGCACCACCATCACCATTCGCGTGACCCGGAGAAGCGCGGAGGCGATCTTTTCCGTGCACAGCTTTGGTCCGGTGATTCCCATGGCGGACCGGGAGCGCATCTTCAACCGCTATTATCGTTCCTCCACGCAATCCAACCGCGCCGCCGGCACCGGAATCGGCCTTTCGGTGGCCAAGCGAGTCGCGGTGATACACGGCGGCTATGTCTGGGTCACAAGCGATGAGATTGAAGGGACCACGTTTTTTGCGGCCATCCCAGCCCCAGTGCTGAAAAGGAGTTCCCCATGAGCCAGCCTGCCATTCGCATTCTTGTGGTGGACGACGAATCCGCCATCCGCAGGGCGCTGCGGCCTCCGCTGCTGGAGCTTGGCTTTCAGGTAGCGGAGGCCTCGCGCGGCGAAGAGGCGCTGCAACTGCTGCGCGCCACGGCCTGCGATGCCGTCTTGCTCGATGTGAATATGCCCGGCATCGGCGGCATTGAGACGCTGCGCCGCATTCGCGCCTTTGCGCCGCGGCTGCCCATCCTGATGCTCACCGTGCGTGACCAGGAAGAAGAGAAGGTGGAGGCGCTCGATCTGGGCGCCGACGATTATGTCACCAAGCCTTTCAGCACGCGGGAGCTGATCGCGCGCATCCGCACGGCCATCCGCCGCGTCAAAGCCCCGCTCCGCGCCGAAGACGCGCCCATCG
>PLGM01000312.1 GCA_003139795.1 Acidobacteriaceae bacterium
TGGTCTGCATCAGACTGGCCCATGTCACGTCATCTACCGTGCCCGTGGGAGTCATGCCCTGGGCAGTCTGAAAACCCGAAACTGCATTTGCGGTATTGCCCCCATAATCCCCGTCAACTCCAGCGGTATTGAACCCCTGGGAATTGAGTTGGGTCTGAATCTGCCTGACGATATCACCGAATGCGCCACTTCCTTGAATTGTTCGCATGGGACTTCCTTTCATTCGAAAAACGACAGTGTCTACCTGAGGACAAAACTCCAGCATTTCGCTGCGCGGGGAACCCAAGCACACTGTTGAAAGCCACGCAATCTACACCTGGGGATGCGCGCGACGATCGACTGGTTCACTGGTCTTTCGCATCTTGGAATGCGAATTTCCGTCTGTTGCGGAAGTGTACCGCACTTCTGGGGCCAATGCCGAACGTCTATCACTTTTCTTCGATAAAATCGAATGCAATGACGATTCCCACCCACGCCCAGCAGCTTCTCGCTCTCCTCGCCAGAACCAGCTTCCGCCTCGGCCAGTTCAAGCTCTCCTCCGGCGCCACCAGCGACTACTACATCGACTGCCGCACCACCACCCTCCACGCCGAAGGCGGCCGTCTCACGGGCCACGCCGTTCTTGAGCTGCTCGAAGAAAACTCGATCGTTGCTGAAGCCGTCGGCGGTCTCACCCTCGGCGCCGATCCCATCGTCTCCAACGTCGCCACCGCCAGCGCCTGGCGCGCACAATCTAACCCAGCCGCCCCGCTGCTCCACGGCTTCCTCGTTCGCAAGGCTGAGAAGGACCACGGCGCCGGCCGCCGCATCGAGGGCTTCAGCCGCCCCGGAGCCCGCGTTGTCATCGTCGACGACGTGTGCACCACCGGCGCCTCCACCATCACCGCCATCGAAGCCGCCAGCCAAGCCGGCATGACCGTCGCCGCCGTCGTCTGCATCGTCGAGCGCCAGGAAGCCAACGGCCGCCCCGCAGTCGAATTCGCCGCCCACGGCGCTCCCTTCCTCCGCCTATTCACCGCCAACGAAGTCCGCGCCGAACACCTCCGCCAACAGAAGGGAGAAGAACCCTCCGCCCCAGCACCAAAGCTGCATCTCTAACTTGCTAACTCGCTGACTCGCTAACTCGCCGTCTTTCTGTTCCCTATTCCCTGTTCCCTATTCCCTGTTCCCTGCTCTTATGGACCTTTACGAGAAAATCCGCACCCTCCCCACCCAGCCCGGCGTCTACCTCTACAAAAACGCCGGGGGAGAGGTCATCTACGTCGGCAAAGCCAAGAATCTCCGCTCCCGCGTCCGCTCTTACCTCCTTGAAGCCGCCCAGGCCAACGCCAAGACCGGCTCCCTCATGCGCGAGGCCGTCGATCTCGACTACATCCTCGTGGCCAACGAGCACGAAGCCCTGGCCCTTGAAAACAACCTCATCAAGCAGCGCCATCCCCGCTTCAACATTCTCCTCCGCGACGACAAGACCTATCCCTACGTCAAGCTCACCCTCGCCGACCGCTATCCTAAAGTCTTTGTGACCCGCCGCCTGCGCAAGGACGGCGCCGCCTACTACGGCCCTTACTTTCCCGGCAACCTCGCCTGGCGCATCGTCGAGCTCATCCATCGCAGCTTTCTCATCCCCAGTTGCAAGGTCGATCTTTCCCGCTACCACCCCCGCGCCTGCCTCCAGTACTACATTCACCGCTGCCTCGGCCCCTGCGTCGAAGGATTCACCACCCCCGAGCTCTACGCCCACGCCGTCAAGGACGCCCAACTCTTTCTCGAAGGCCGCCACGCCGAGCTTGAGCGCACCCTCACCAGCCGCATGATCGCCGCCGCCGAAACCCAGCAGTTCGAAGCCGCCGCCCGCCTCCGCGACCAGCTCTCCACCGTCCACCAGCTCCAGGAGAAGCAGCGCATCGCCACTGCCGAACAGGACGACGACGCCGACGTCTTCGGTTATCACTTCGAGTCCGGCTCTCTCGCCGTCAATCTCTTCCACGTCCGCGCCGGAAAAATCGTCGACCGCCGCGAATTCTTCTGGGACGACCTTCCCGACCTCCTCGAATCCCCCACCCCCGAGGATTCTTCGGAACAACGCGGCTCAGACCTCGCAATGTATCAGGGCACGACTTCAGTCGTGCCGCAAATGGAGCAAAATGAGCGTGGGGCTTTAGCCCCTGAGGGAAATGCCGGCCAGGCGGAAACCCCATTCCACGCCGCCCCAGTCTTCTCCGCCCTGCTCAAGCAGCTCTACATCGACCAGCAGTACGTCCCGCGCAGCATCCTCGTCCCCGTCGACTTCCCCGACCGCGAATCCCTGGCCGCCCTGCTCACCGACCGCACCGGCCATCGCATCGACCTCGCCGTCCCCCAGCGCGGAGAAAAGCGCTCCCTCGTCGATCTCGCCGGCCAGAACGCCAAGCAGTCTTACATCCAGCGCTTCCGCGTCCTCGAGCCCTCCCGCAAAGCCATCCAGGAAGCCCTCGCCGACGCCCTCATGCTCCCCGAACTCCCCCGCCGCATCGAGTGCTTCGATATCTCCCACATCCAGGGCGCTGAAACCGTGGCCTCCCTCGTGGTCTGGGAAGACGGCAAGATGAACAAGCAGCTCTATCGCAAATTCAAAGTCATGACCGTCCTCGGTGTCGACGACTTCGCCTCCATGCGCGAGGTCGTCCATCGCCGCTACCGCCGCCTGCTCGATCAAGGCAAGGGCTCCATAGAGAGTGCTTCGGCATCAAACAGCGCTTCAAGTCAGGCTGGCAGTTCTGTATCAGGGCACGACTTTAGTCGTGCCAATGATGCCCCAAAATCGCAGCGGGCTGGTAGGGATGCGTTTCAACCCATCCATTCATCCTCTGAGGGAAAAGAATCCTCTAGGAAGGAGCCGCAAACCCTCCCCTCGCTCATCCTCATCGACGGCGGCCTGGGCCAGCTCCACGCCGCCGCCGAAGCGCTCGAATCGCTGGGCCTGACCTCGCAGCCGCTGGCCTCCATCGCCAAGCGCGAAGAGGTCATCTACCTCTATGGCAACGAAGAGGAGCCCATCGTCCTCGACCGCCGCTCGCCGGTGCTGCATCTTATCCAGCTCATCCGCGACGAGAGCCATCGCTTCGCCGTCGGCTATCATCGCCAGCGCCGCGCCATGCGCGACCGCGACTCCGAGTTACTAACCATCCCCGGCGTAGGCCCTCAGACCCGCCAGCGACTCCTCTCCCACTTCGGCAGCCTCCGCGACGTGCAGCAAGCCACCGCCGAATCCCTCGCCGCGGTCGTCCCCCGCAAAATCGCCGAAACCATCTGGCGCCACTTCCACCAAACCCAGCCCGCGGCCTGACCCGCGCCCGTTGCACTCAAGGAAATGTCGAATCCATAGGCCAGGCACATTTCGGTCAAGGCAATTCCAGCTATTGAACGGGAAACTCCTCATCCCGCAATCGAGACCGGGGGATTCCGGCGTGGTTTTCAGCGGTTCTCCAATTCAAATTTCCTTATTGATTCTTTACTGGACAGTGCCAGGTTC
>PLGM01000341.1 GCA_003139795.1 Acidobacteriaceae bacterium
CGATTTACAACTGTAGTACTAAGGCAAGTTCATCGGTCACAGGTCATTGTTTGGGCCCCGGGCGGGAGGCGGGAGTTGCGGGCAAGGACGGGGTGGCATCTCAACCTTTGGATGGATGCGGGCCGGGGACGATCGCGGTACGCTGATGCTTCCCCGGATTGGAGCGCACAGGGTGCGTGAAAGCTGGCACGAACGATTTGCCGAAACCCCCGATGTTCTGAAGAGCTCGCGGCGCGAGCAAACTGTGGTGCCGGTGCTGGACCTTGAGATCGGCGGGGACGAATTCATCACCATGGCGGGGCCCTGCTCGGTAGAGACCGAGTTCCAGCTGATGGCCACCGCCAACCATGTGCGGCGTTGCGGAGCGCGCATACTTCGCGGCGGGGCGTTCAAGCCGCGCAGCTCTCCCTACTCATTTCAAGGACTTGGCCTGGAAGGGCTGAAGATGCTGGCGCGCGCGCGGCAGGAGAGCGGCCTGGCGATCGTGACGGAAGTCATGTCGGAGACCGATGTGGAGATGGTGGCCGAGTACGCGGACATTCTGCAGATCGGGACGCGGAACATGGAGAATTACTCGCTGCTGGAAGCGGCGGCGCGGTCTGGGCGGCCGGTGCTGCTGAAGCGCGGGATGGTGGCCACAATTGCGGATTTGCTGCGCTCGGCGCAGTTGATTCTGGATAACGGCAACCCGCACGTGATCCTGTGCGAGCGCGGCATCCGGACGTTTGAAACGGCGATGCGGAACACGTTCGACGTGGCTGCCATTGCGCTGCTGAAGCACGTCTCGCATCTGCCGGTGATTGCCGATCCGAGCCACGCGTCGGGGCATCGGGAACTGGTACCGGCGCTGGCGCGGATTGCGGTTGCATCGGGCGCGGACGGCCTGCTGGTGGAGGTGCATCCCCATCCGGACAAGGCGTGGAGCGACGGCGAGCAGTCGCTGGACTTTGCCGGGTTCGACGAGATGATGGACGACCTGGAGCCGTGGCTGGAGCTGCGCGGGCAAGAGTTGGCGCGGCGCAGGCGAGGGGTTCCGCGGCGCGAAGCGGCCGACGCGTGGCCCATGGAGGCCGTGGGATGAGGCCACCAGCCAGGGTGCTGGCGATGGCCGCGTCAATCGTGCTTCTGATTCCGGTTTGCGGATTTGGGCCCGATGCGGCCGAGAACAGCGGCAAGAATCTGGACGCGGATATCATCGTGACGGCCGCGCCGGCGTACGAGCCGCTGGCGGCGCTCAAGGGCGGGGAGCGCTTTCCCAAAGGCGCGCAGTTGCTGCTGGTGCACGCAGGCAAGGCGGAGCCGCTGGTGACGGGCTTTTGGGCTGCGGCGGACGCGAATGTTTCCTTCGATGCGAAAAGGGTGCTGTTTGCCGGCAAGCAGGCGGCGAGCGATCCGTGGCAAATATGGGAGTTGACGCTCAAGGATCATTCGCTGCGCAAGTTGATTGCGGGCGCGGGGGATGCGATTCGGCCGTTTTATCTACCCGCTGGCCGTTTGGTCTATGCGCGGCGCACGGCGCAGGGGTTTCAACTGGAAGCAGCGGGGAAGGACGCGCCGGCGGCGATTGCGGCGATCGATGCGCAGGCCGGTTCGACGGTGCTTCCGCTTTCATATCTGCCGGGTAGCACGATTCCAGACGATGTGCTGCTGGATGGACGCATTCTGTTTGAAGCAGGATTCCCGCTGGGCACAGGGTCGACAGCGGAGCTGTTTCTGGTTTATTCCGACGGCTCGGGCGTGGAATCGTACAGGTGCGATCATGGCCGTGCGCGATGGGGCGGGAAGCAGTTGGCATCGGGCGATGTGGTGTTCACGCACGGGGCTTCGCTGGCGCGGTTTACTTCGCCGCTGGCACACGAGGCGCCGATTGTTGCGCCGCACGCGGAGTATGCGGGGGCGATTGCGGAGACGGCTGAAGGAGATTGGCTGGTGAGCGCGCGGGCTGGGGCCGGCACACATTTTGCGCTGAAGTTGTGGGAGCCCGGCTCCGGATTGAAGGCTGGTTCGGCGGCGCTGAAAACGGTGCTGGCCGAAAGCGGCGAGGATGTGGTGGAACCGGTTGTGGTTGCGCCGCGCACACGGCCAAAGCACCATCCTTCCGGGCTGCACGACTGGAGCTACGCCAACATGATGGCGCTGGACGCGCGGCAATCTCGTGCGGGCGACCTGAAGGTTGCGCCGGCACAAGTGCGGTTGGAGACGCTGGACGCGCAAGGGCACACGGCGGTTACAGGCACGGCGCCGGTGGAGGCGGATGGTTCCTTTCTTGTGCGGACTCCCGCCGACAGGCCGATTCGCTTTGCGTTGCTGGATGCAAAGGGCGCAGTGCTGCGTGAGGAACACGGATGGTTCTGGATTCGGCGGGGGGAGCAGCGCTATTGCGTGGGCTGCCACACGGGGCCGGAGCGCTCGCCGGAGAATCGTGTGCCGGCGGTGCTGCTGCGCACGACTACGCCGGTGGATCTCACTGGCGTGAAGGCGCCGAGCGAGGCGCAGCACGCGAAGCCGGAGGGCAACTGAGATGTTGATTCGCTTTCTTCTTTTATTCGGCGCGGTTTCGATGGCGGCGGCGCAGACTGCTCCAACGGTACAAACCGCTGCGCCGGTTCAGGCCGCTTCCCCTGTTGCGACCGCGCCTGGGGATTCATCAGCACCGGCAACTGAGAAGGCGCCCGCGGCGGCGCACGATCCGGTGATTCGCTTTGAGGACGCGAGCGACAAGGCGGGGATCAACTTTACGCACAGCTTCGGGTCGCGGCAACTGGGTTCGCTGCTGGAGGGCACGGGCGCGGGATGCATCTGGTTCGACTACAACAACTCCGGTCTGCCTTCTCTCTACGTGGTGAACGGACGGCCGCTGGACGATTCGATGCATCCGTATCCGCTGAAGGAGAAGCCCAAGACGCCGCCGCACAATCATCTCTATCGCAACGAGGGCAACGGGCATTTTACCGACGTGACGGAGAAGTCGGGGCTGAATCCGGATATGTATTCGGTGGCGGTGACGGCGGCGGACTATGACAACGACGGCAATGAAGATCTGCTGGTGACCGGGTACGGGAAGGTGATTCTCTATCACAACGACGGCAACGGGCACTTTACCGACGTGACGGAGAAGGCGGGCATCAAAGTGGACGGTTGGGCGATCAGTTCGACGTGGCTGGACTACGACAAGGACGGCTGCGTGGACTTGTTTGTGGGCCGCTATGTGAAGTTCGATCCCAAGTATCGCGCCTACTACGCGGCGGACAACTACCCTGGGCCGCTGGACTACGAGGGCGAGACCAACAAGCTGTTTCACAACAACTGCGACGGGACGTTTACCGACGTGAGCGAGAAGTCCGGCATCAGCGCGTATGTGGGCCGCACGATGGGCGTGACGGCGGCGGATTTCGATAACGATGGATGGGACGACATCTATGTGGCCAACGACCGGACGGAAAACTTCCTGCTTCACAACAAGCATGATGGAACGTTTGAGGAAATTGGAAACGATACGGGCACGGCGTTCGGGCAGAATGGCGAATCGACTTCGTCGATGGGGCCGGTGTTTGCCGACTTCGAGGGCCGGGGCGTGCTGGACCTGTGGGTGACCGACGGGCACTACAACCGGTTCTTGCGGAATACGGGAAAGCAGGGCTTCGAGGACATGGGCGCGTCGAACGGCGTGTCGCAGACCAACGCGCAGTACGTGAGCTGGGGCACGGGCGTCTACGACTTCGATAACGATGGATTTCTCGACATTCTCATCTTTCACGGAGGATTGATTCATCTGATTCCGCAGGAGCACACGCTGTTTCGCGGACTCGGCGGAGGGAAATTCGCGGACGTTTCGCGCGAGGCGGGTCCGGTGCTGAGCGAGCGCACGACGGCGCGCGGGGCGTGTTTTGCGGACTACGACAACGACGGCAAGGTGGATGCGTACGTGGTGAACCTGGGCGCGCGAGGAACACTGCTGCACAACGTTTCAACCGACACGGGGCACTGGGTTGCGGTGAGGCTCAAGGGCACGAAGAGCAATCGGGACGGGATCGGGGCGAAGGTTGAGGTCTTTGCAACGGGCAAGCGATGGACGGCGGAACGCGTGGCTGGATCGGGCTATCTGTCGCAGGACGACGGGCGGTTGCACTTCGGGCTGGGCGCCGCAACGACGATCGACAAGCTGCTTGTGCATTGGCCCAGCGGGCGCGAACAGACGCTGGAGAAGCTGGCTGTGGATCGCGTGCTGACGGTGGAGGAGCCGAAATGAAGGGGCGCAAACCAATCGGACTGCGGGCCGGCGCGGTGGCGAGTTTGTCGCTGCTGGCGGCCTCGTTGTTTGCGGTTGCGCTGTGGAACGGGCGGACGGTTCGCGCGGAGGAGCACAGGGGCGTCGAGGATGTGGATTATGCTTCACCGCTGGAGGTTCTGCTGTCACCCGATGGGTCGCGGCTTTATGTGCTGTGCCAGGGGAGCGAAGAGATCAGGGTGCTGGATGCGGCCAGCTACGCGGTGATCAAGAACATCGCGGTGGGGCGCGTGCCGCGGGGTTTCTCGCTTTCGCCGGACGGGGCGCGGCTGTTTGTGACCAACTCGTGGGACGATACGCTCTCAGTGATCGATACGAGCACGCTGGCAGTAGAGGCGACGTGGCCGGTGGGCGCGGAGCCGTCAAGCGTGGTGGAGGATCGACAGGGCGAGCGGCTGTTTGTGGCCAATAGGATCTCGAACGATGTGGCCGTGCTGGATGCCGAGACGGGCGCGGAGGAGAAGCGGCTGCTGGCGGGGCGCGGTTCGAGCTACCTGACGCTGTCGCCGGATGGAACGAGGCTTTATGCGACGCACGTGTACCCGAATCCGTCGCCGCTGCGGACGGGACGCGAAAATCGCACGGCGCCTGAATCGGAGATCACGGTGATCGATCGGTCGCGCGCGGTGGTGGTGGATCGGATGCCGCTGCACGCGATTGCCGGCGTTTTTCACGTGGCGTTCTCCGCGGATGGACGGCTGGGGGTTGTCGCCGAATACCACCCCAAGAATCTTGTGACGCTGGCGCACCTGGAACACGGCGGAGCTTTCGAAGATACGATCACGGTGTTCGGCGCGGACGTGGGCAAGACGGTGGAGGTTCCGCTGGATGAGCTGGAGCGCTACGTCTCGCAGCCGTTCGGCGTGGCGATTGCGCCGGACAAGTCGCGGATTTATGTGACCAGCGGCGGGTCGGAGCTGGTGACGGTGATCGATGTGGCGCGGTTGCTGCGATTCATTCATGAGCACCCCGCACCCTTCGTGCAGGATCTTTCGGCCAGCGCGAACTACGTGGTGACGCGCATTGCGGTGGGACTGAATCCGCGCGGGCTCACGCTGACGCGCGACGGGCGCAGGCTGTTTGTGGCCAATCGGCTGGAGGATACGATCAGCGTGATCGACACGCGGACCGATAGGGTGGCGGCAACGATCAAGCTGGCGGGGCCGAAGAACATCTCCGTGCTGCGCCACGGGGAACAGACGTTCTATACTGCGCGTTATTCGTTCCAGGGGCAGATTGGCTGCGCCAACTGCCACATCGATTCCACCTTCGACGGCATCCAATGGAATCTGGAGCCGGACGGCTTTGGCCGCAACATTGTGGACAACAAGCTGCTCGAAGGGGTGAAGGGCACGAACCCCTACAAGTGGACGGGCACGAATCCCAATATTCCGACGGAGTGCGGACCGCGGACGGAAAAGTATTTCTGGCGCTCGGAAAACTACGACGACCTGACGCTGACCGACCTGACCGTCTACGTGCGCAGTTTGACGCCGCGGCCCAATCGGTGGAAGCTTCCGGGATACCAACTGACGCCGGCGCAGGAGCGGGGCAAGGCGATCTTCGAGCGGAGCGTGGACAAGTTCAAGAAGCCAATTGCCGAGTACAACCGCTGCTCGTATTGTCACAGCGGGCTGAAGGGAACGAACCAGAAACTGTTCGACGTGGGGACGCATAAAGCGATCGACAATCCAGGTCTCCTGAAGGCGACGCCGTTGACCGAGATTGCGCTGACGGCGCCTTACCTGCACGATGGTTCGGCGCGGACGCTGGAAGAGATCTGGACAGTCTACAACCCGGAAGACAAGCACGGGAGAACGAACGACCTGACCAAGGATGAGCTGAACGACCTGATCGAGTATCTGAGAACTCGATAAAGGGGACGGGATGAAGAAGTTGGCATGGAATGCGCTTCCAATGAACGATCCGGCACGATTGCGGCTGTGGTTTCGACAAAGGCAGCAAGTTAGCCCCCGCTTCGCGGGGATAGCAAGTTGGCAAGTTAGCGGATTTCTGCGCCTGTCCTGGTCCTTGTCTGCCGTTCATTGCTGTCTTAACTCGCTGCCGCGAGTCATGACGCTGTGGACGATTGCACTGTTGTCGGTGGCCGCGCCGCTGGCATTTGCCGCGCCACCGGAGATGCCGCGCTACCGTTTTGAGAATTTCACCACGGCCAACGGGCTGCCCGACAATCACGTGTTCGCGGTGCTGGTGGATGGAGATCGCGTGTGGGCGGGGACGGAGAATGGGCTGGCGGTCTATGAGAACCACGCGTGGAAGACCTACACCACAGCGGATGGGCTGGCGCACCGGGCGGTGCTTTCGCTGGCGCTGGACAAGCGCACCGGGGACGTGTGGGCGGGGACCATGGCGGGGCTGAGCCGCATCTCGGGCGGACGCATCGACAGCTACACGCAGTTAACCTCAGGGCTGAGCAACGACGTGGTCTACGGCGTCTCAGTGGAGGGCGAGAACGTGTGGGTGGCGACGGCGGCGGGGGGTTGCCGGCTGGACCTGCGCACGGGCGAGTGGACGCTCTATAACGAGCGGAATACGCCCATGATCGAGATATGGACTTACGGCGTCTCCGCGACGCCCACCAAGGTTTATTACGCGGTGTGGGGTAGCGGGGTGCTCGAATACGATCAGAAGACCGGACGCTGGGATAAATATGAAGATCCCGACGGCGAAAACGAGATAGTTCTGTTCAAGGATCAGGGACTGATTCACGAGATTGTCACATCGGTCAGTTATGTGGACAATATTCTCTGGGCGGCAACGTACTTCGGCGACAGCCGGTACGACGGGCGCTACTGGCACAACTTTCTGACCAAAGACAGCGGACTTCCCTCGAACTTTACCAACTTTATCAAGGGCGTGGACGACAAGCGCGCCTGGTTCTGCACCGACAAGGGGCTCGCCTACTACGACGGGGTGAATTGGGCTGTTTATCGCCCGTCGCTGAAAGACGGCAAGCCGGAGATGACGGTGCGCGACGCAGAGGGCAACGTAACGCCGGTGGCAGTGACTACCGCGCCGGCCCACAACTATGTTCTCGGCATCGACTTTCAAGGCGACGATATATGGGTCGCGACCGCCAAGGGGTTGAGCCACGGAATTCGACAAAAGCAATAGGGGTTTGGGCCACGGAAATTGACAAAGGCAAGAAGGACATAAGGAGACCGACAATCATGAATGCATTCGCAGATATTCTGGAAGCCATAGCACACGCGCCGATCGAGAAGCGCGCCATGACCAATCACGGCGTTCTCAACGAAGCCTACGCCTATGCCAAGCCGAGTTCGTTTTCGCGCGGCATGCGGATCGATATTGGCGGAGTCTGCATCCTGCTGATCTCGGGCACAGCCTCGATCGACGAGAACGGCAAGAGCGTACACATCGGCGACTTTTCAGCGCAATTGCGGCGCACATTCGACAACATCACGGGACTGCTGAAGAGCGAAGGCGCCACCTGGCACGACATCGTGCGCACCAGTTGCTACCTGCGGGACATCGATCGCGACTACGACGTGTTCAATGCGGGGCGGACGGCATTCTTCAAGGAGCAGGGGCTCGATCCGCTGCCGGCGTCGACCGGCATCCAGGCGCATCTGTGCCGGCCGGAGCTGCTGATCGAGATCGAGGCTATCGCCATGTTCCGCACGGACAAGGCAGCAGACAGCAGCAGGGAGTAGTGGTCATGGGCAAGGGATGGTTGTTGGCCGCCGGTTGCATGTTGGCCGTGAGCGCCGGTGTGAGCGGCGCGGCGCAGGACACGGGCAAGGTCATGGGCGACGGCGCGAAGGTGTGCGAGTGTGGCGCGCATCCGCCGGGACCGCCGAAGGATCGCGAGGTTGCGCCCTATGCGGGCGAGCCCGCCGATCTGAGCCCGTACTTGAAGTTCGCGGCGCCTTATGACCTGAACTACACCCATCCCAACATCTACTCCGGCGCGGCGCGGGACATTCCCGAGCCCAAGGGCCTGACCGAGGTGCGGATCGGATTCTTCGGACCCGTCCAGCCGAATCCGGAATCGGTATTTGGATTGCGGATGCTGCACGGCGCGCAGTTGGCCGTGGAAGAGGCCAATGCGCGCGGCGGCTACGGGGGCAAGCCTTTCAAGCTGATGCAACACAACGACTACGACAACTGGCAGGCGAATGCGGTCTACGGCGACGACCGGCCCACCGACCCAGCGATCTGGGGTTCGCCGTCGAATGAAGCGGTGAAGATGATCTACGACGACCAGGACTGGGCGATCTTCGGGTCGATCAGTTCCGAGTCGACGCACATCATGTTGCGCGTGGCGCTGCGGGCCGAGATTCCCATCGTGAACTCGGCATCGACCGATCCCACCATTCCGGAGACTTACATTCCGTGGTACTTTACCGACCTGCAGGACGATCGGGTGCAGAGCCTGACGCTGGCGCGGCGGATCTTTACCGAGCTGGGGCTGAAGCGTGCGGCGTTGCTGCGGGTGAACAGCCGCTACGGACGGTTCGGCGTGCTCAAGTTTCGCGATGCGGCGCGGCGGCTGGGCCACCCGGTGGTGATCGAACAGAAGTATCTTCCCGGCGATACGGATTTTTCGAAGCAGTTGCAGGTGATCCGGTCGTCGCGGGCCGACGCCATCGTGCTGTGGACCGACGAGGCGCAGGCGGCCCTGATCCTGAAGCAGTTGCGCGCCGCGGGGATGAAGCAGCGGGTCTTTGGGGCCTATCGCACGCTGGGGCCGACGCTGCTGGCCGAGGCGGGCGATGCGGCCGAGGGGTTTGAGGCGGTGTTTCCCTACGATCCTACGCGCAACGACCCCCGCTGGATCGACTTCAACAAGCGATTTGAGGACCGGTTCCACGAGAAGCCGGAGCAGTTTGCCTCGCTGGCCTACGACGCGATGAATGCGCTGCTGGATTCGATCTGCAAGGCGGGACTGAATCGGGCGCGGATTCACGATGCGCTGGCCGATATCGAAGAGTACGACGGCGTGACGGGGCACATGGTCTTCGATCCCAACCAGAAGAATGTGGCGCCCATGTACTTGGGGACGGTGCACAACGGGGCGATCACCTTCCGGGTTGCGACCATGGAGAAGACGCCCGCGACGCCTGCCGCATCATGGGTTGGGCGAACGCCCGCGGCCCGGCAAGAGTCGTATGCGCGGGTGGGCGAGGATGGCGTGGAGTATGCCGGGCCGCATCGGGCCGATGTGCCGGCAGGGCCGGTGCGCGTGGTGCTGTTCGGGCCCAAGGCGGCCGAGGTTGCCGCGTCGCCGGAGGTGAAGGCGGAGCTCGAATTCGGCGCGGTAAGAGGGCGGGCGTGGAAGTTGTTGCCGGTGGAGAGCGATCAGAACTGGGGAGCCGCGTCAACTGCGCTGGTTCACGCGCTGATGGACGAGCACGCGCTGGCAATTTTGGCGCTGGACCGGAACGCGAGCCACCTGGCCGAACAACTGGCGTTGAAGAGCTTTGTTCCGGTGGTTGCGCTGAGCAGCGACAAGACGCTGACGTCGACGAATATTCCGTGGATCTTCCGGCTGCCGGCGGAGACCGCGCCGGCGGCGGCCCTGCGGTTGCTGGTGGCGGCTGCCGGGCGCAGCGGGGCCAATCCGGAGCGGCTGAGGGATGTGCTGGCATCGGGAGACGAGGTCTCCGGAGTGGCGTTTCTGCCTAGCGGCGAGCCGCGCGGGCAATAGAGGAATTGAGGGTTTCGGTTGGGGATAGTTCATCCCCGGCAATGCTATAGAGTAAGGGAATGACAAACAGGAAGATATTGGTTTTTGGCCGCATTGGGCAAGTGGGATGGGAGTTGCGCCACAAACTTGCCTGCCTGGGCCAGGTAGCCGCGGTTGAGTATCCGGAGGTGGATTTCACGAAAGCCGATTCGATTCGCAACGCGGTGCGTGCGGCGGAGCCGTCGGTGATCGTCAATTCCGCCGCGTACACGGCGGTGGACAAGGCCGAAAGCGAACCTGAACTTGCCTGGGCGATCAACGGAACCGCGCCGGGCGTGATTGCCGAGGAAGCCAAGCGGCTGGGCAGCATTCTGGTCCATTACTCGACGGATTATGTATTCGACGGCAGCAAGCAGGGTGCCTATGTGGAGACCGATGCGCCCAACCCGCTGAATGTTTATGGGAAGACGAAACTGGCAGGCGATGAGGCTATCCAGGCGGTGGGCGGGGACTACCTGATCCTGCGGACCAGTTGGGTGTATGGGGCGCGCGGCAATAACTTCCTGCTGACGATGTTGCGCCTGGCCAAGGAGCGGACGGAGTTGCGGATTGTGGACGACCAGACGGGCGGGCCGACCTCCAGCGAATGCATCGCGGAAGCGACTGCCGATATTCTGGCGCAGGTGCTTTCACCCGCAGGGGGCGGACTGGCGGGACGCAGCGGCATCTACAATCTGACCTGCCGGGGAGAGACGACGTGGTTTGGATTTGCGAAGGCATTTCTGAGCAAAGCGGCTGGAACCGCGGCGCCGGAGCTGATTGCGATTCCAACCAGCGAGTTTCCTCGTCCCGCGCAACGTCCGGCGAACTCACGGTTATTGTGCCAGCGCTTGGAGGAGACATTTGGAGTGCGCCTGCCCGATTGGGAAGAAGCGCTTGAACTGGTTCTGGAAACGCTTGCGGAAGGTGCTTCGCGGCTGTGAGCGGGAACGGAGTTGCGCTTCGATTCGGCTGGCAAAAGCAAGACAGCAGCAGAGTCCCACGAGGCGGTTTTTGCTCGACTCAGGGAAAGCTCTGCCGCTGCCGGCTTCAACACTGCCGCGGGCGGGATGGTTGGGATGCCCGCGATTTTCCCGAACCGTGCTCTTGATCCATAGGATGAGATGGAAATGGCGCGAGGGATAGTGACGGCGGGCACTCGGGACGCTGACAGGAAATTGCGCACGTCCTGATTTGGGAGGCTGCGGAGGTTACCTTCGATTTGCGAAGAAAACGGAAGGGGCAGCTCGCGTGGCGGGCTGCCCCTTTTCTGCTATAGCCGAACGGGAAGGTTTGCGGGTTACGGGAGATAGTAGCGGAAGCTGGTCCAGAACATGTTATCGATGCCTTTGGCGCCGTTGGATGTGTTGGTCGTACCGCCCGCACCGGACCACAGATCGCGCTCGAATCGGCTGTATTGCAGGCCATAACGCAGGCCGCCCTTGGGGCCCTTGTAAAGGTAGTACCAGTAACCTGCGGTGAATTCCTGGACATCCTTGTTTTGGTTGCCGCAGCTGCTGGGGGTGGACGGGTCAAACCCTGTGCCGCCGCCGCCATACGGATTCGCCGCAGCGGTGCTGGGCACAGGTTCCACGTCGCAGCCCGACATGTTGGCCAGCGGCGATCCGTATCCGGTCTTGCCCCAATAGTCGCGATAGACATAATCGCCGCCGTAGTTGAAGTAGACGTTGAGGCGCGGATTGGGGTTGATTTCCAGCGTGCTGAGGGCCGAGAAGGCCTTCAGAGGTTCGATTCCTCCCCACGGAGCCAGGGTGATGTCGGCGATGGTGGATGAGCCGTACCGACCCATGCCCTTGCCCCACAGGCCCTTCAGGCCGATGGTGACCTTTTTGTCGAAGAGCGGAGCGCGGAAGCCGCCGCCGATCCCGGCGCCAATCGCGGCGTCGTTGTACGCGCCCGCTGAAGACGGAGTAGACGCCCCTTCATTGGGATATATGCGGTCCCGGAAGTTACGTTCGATGCCAAAGACTTCCCAGTGACCCCAGCCCGGCTGGAAGGCTATCTTGCCGATGAAATCGGGGGAAAGGTTGAAGGAGTAATTTGCACTTGCATTGTAGAGGCCGCCGCCGTTGCCGGCCGAGCCGATCAGAAGGTTGGTGGGCAGGCCGGAACCGGCGGGGTTCAGGGTCTCCGCGTTTTCGGCGGAAACGCCCATGAAGAACTTGTTGCTGAAGTCCTTGCTCATGCGGAAGCTGTATTGGCGAGTCCAAACAAAGCCGGCTTCGTACTGGGGGTCGATGGTGGCCGGCAGAATTTCGGTTCCTCTCGTAAGGCCTTGGGTGGTTTCAGTGGCCAACGACCATCCCTGGCCTCCGGAGAAATCCCAGCCGTTGGTCAACTTAGCATCCGCCCACAACTGGCGCTGGCGAAGGACGTAGCTGTTGCTCTGGTTGTTGTTGGAGGTGATGCCGGCGCCGAGCCAGTCAGCCTCGTAGTAGCCGGTCATGGTAAAGTTGTCGAGCTTGCCGATGGCTTTCAGGGTCACGCGCGACTGACGGCCGGAACCATAAAATTCCGTCAACTGAGCATCGTCGGAGTACTGAAGCGGAACCCCGGTGAACTGGGTGTTCAACCCGCCTCCTGTGGCGCCCTGGCGCCACACGGTTTCAGCCGCTATGAAGCTGCCTGTGGGTGAAAGCGTAATTCCCTTGAAGTGCAAGGTTTCCGGGTTCTCGATCGCCTTCTTCATCTGGGAGGTCTCATCGGAAACCGTGGTGGCCAGCGAAGTCTGATTGCCCTTCAGATCGGTTACGGTGGATTGCAGGGTGGTGACGGCGGCCGCGTTTTCGCTGACTGCCTGGTTCTGGGCCGAGGCGGCGGCATTTGCCCTGTTCGCAGCGGCCTGGGCATCGGCCGCGGCCTGCTGCGCCCTTTTCAGTTGCGTATCCTTGTCGGCCAGGTCGGTCTTGAGACTGTCGATCTGGCCTTGCAGATCCTGGCGCAGGGATTGAATCTGCTCCTCGACCGTGGGGCGCGGGGGCGTCTTGGCCTTCTTGGTTGCGGGATGCTTCCTGGCCGGCGGTTGTGGATCGCTGGCGTAGGCGGATGAGGCAACTAGAGCTACTGCCAGGATTGCGGCGGCAGCAGTTTTCAGCTTGAAATTCATGGGGCCTCTCATTTTCCTCTCGAATCAGGTTGGATCGTGGCGCGCCCACTTCGAACGCGAACGCTCTGTGCTCCCGCATTCCAGATACCTTGAACATGAAGCCAGACCGGGTTTCCACCGGCATGCAGGAGGAACATAAAAAACCGGAGAAAGGGTCCGCACGAGCGGAGTTTTCCCTGGGTGCTTCCGTTTTCCAGAGTCGCAGAGTCAGGTTAATATTTGACGAATTCACATATTTTTAACATTGACCTATCTTTGACATTCACATGCTTGTAACATCATTTACATATTTGTAACAAATCCGGCGGGCGCATACCGCAGCCAACCCCAAGTTTTCCAAATGGATGGGCAAGAGGATTTGTCCTGCCATGAGAAGCGATCAAGGCTTGCTGAGCGCGCGGCCGCAGTCTGCAAGGGGTCTGTCCGGCATCTTGATTGGAGAGGCCTGTCGAGTAAGTTAGCGGTGGAGAGGAAGTTATGGTGCGCGCGCAGATTTGGCAGCAGAAGCCAGTTGGGCCGAAGCGCTTTGAAGAGCATGCCGGGCTTGGGCTCCGGCATAACTCTTAGAAGATCCACCTTGCCGTGAGCACCAGCTCGTGGTTGTAGGAGTGGAATTGGCTGGAGGCGATCTGTAAGCCGGCGCCGAAGGCCAGGCCGGGGCGGGACTTGGGGTCGGAAGGATGCAGGCCGCACCTGCCGACGATGAGGCCGGGAGTGATGAATTCCTGGGTCTTGCCGTCGTTTGCGCCGCCTTTGTAGAAGGTGGCGTTGCTCTCGATCTCCGGCCAGAAGAGTTTGGCGACGCGGTACTGGGCGACGGTGTTCCAGAGGACGGGCCGACCGGAGGTATTGATGGCGGGATTGCCGGTGGGCAGGGTGGCTCCGATGGTGGATTGCACGTCGAAGTTGCGGAAACCCTTGCCGCCTCCGAGGTTAGGCTGCAGGCTTGGCTTGGTGGAGCCGTTCTTGTAGCTGCCGGTGGGAAAGGTGGCGAGAACCCAGGCGCTCAACGTGTAGGTTCCGTGCTGCGCATTCCCACTGGCGAGGCGGTACTTGCCGAGGGCGGAGAAGTCGCCCGCGCCGTCGGCGGCGGTGGAGTTGTGTTTGATGTAGGGCGGCAGGTCGATGTCCAGCTCGATGTTTCCCCCTGGGATGAAGTTGACTCCCTTGCTGTTGTCGAAGATCCATGTGTCGGTGCGGGCGGGAGCAATTTGACGGAGGACATCGGTGCGCACCACCTGGAATAGCCCGGTGTAAGTGGTAACCAGCGGAACCGCCCAGGCGGGCTGTTTGGCCTGCGTTGCGCTGGTACGTGCCGACCACCAGGCGTAGAAGCCGCCGGAGGCCGGTGCGGCCGAAGAAGATGGGTCGAGATTGTTTTGCGCGAAGGCACTGGCAGAAACGAACAGGAGCAGTAGAGGAAGAGGGGTTTTTTTCATGGTTGTCCCTGAGCATCGGGGACAACATGAGGGCGCCACAACCAACCATTGGGCTAGTTTTTTCTCAGCCTATTGGTGGGCAAGAAACGGGAAGGCCGCTCAAAAGCTCATGGATTTGGCGCCTGGGCTGGAGCTTTGCCAACCGCAGCGTCCTGGCCTGCACTGAGGAGGTTGGCGAGGAGGCGGTAGGCGCCGGGGACGAGCTCGGGAAGCTGGCGATAAAGGGCGAAGGCGACGTAGATGTAGGTGCCGCTGCCGGGATGGGCGACGAGCAGGCCGCCGCGTTGGGGATCCTGGCCGGGGTCGGCGGTTTCAGTCAGGGCGGTGTAGGCGGGGTCCCAGGAATCGAGGAAGGAGTGGCCGCGCTCTTCGACCCAGCCGTCGAAGTCGGCGGGGGTGATGGCGTTGGGCGAGGTGAACAGAGGGTTGCGGGGCGAGAGGAGCTTGACGGGGGCCTGCTCATCGACGACGCGCTCAGCCATGCGGCCCATGGAGAGCGGGAACGGGGCGGGGAAGCTGGCGCTCTGGTAGAGGACGAGGAGGGTTCCGCCGCGCTGGACAAACTGCTGGAGACGCGGCTGGGCGCGGGTGAGTTCGGGACGGGCGGAGTAGGCGCGGATGCCGATGACGAGGACGTTCCACGCGGAGAGGTCGGCGGAGGTGAGTTCGGCGGGGGTGAGCAGGTGGGGGGCGACGCCGAGGGCTTCGATGGCTTCAGGGACCAGGTCGCCGGTTCCCATGACGTAACCGACGCGGAGGCCGGACGCCAGCTTTACGTCTACCTTGCGGGTGAGCAACTGGGCGGACTTATAGAGGTTGTAGGGGCGCAGGCCGGGGTAGCCGACGGACTGCCAGCCGGTCTGGTAGGTGTGCCCGGCGGAGTGGGCGACGGCCTGGATGGTGTAGGCGCCGGCCTCGGTCTTGACCGGAGTGACGGAGAACGGAATTGGCTCGCTGTCGCCGCCGGCGTCGAGATGGAAGTGCGCCTCGGCGGGTTTTGAGCGCCATCCGTGGGGAAGTTTGAGGGAGACCGTGCCTTCGGCGGGGCCTTCGGCATGGATAGTCACGTTGACGGGCAACGGGCCAACATCGAGCGGCAGGATACGTGCCTGAGGGTCAATGCGCACGCCGATGGCAGGCGTCACGACCAGCGGCTCGTAAATGCCGCCGGGACCCAAAACGCGATGCATGGTCTGAACGACCTGGCCGATGCGGATGGGCTGGCCGTCGAATGAGAACTCCGCCCACGCAGCCAGCGGCCAGGGAGCGAAGGAGCGCTCGCGGTAAGCGGGGTTGGTGAGGTCGTAGTATGGTTGTTCGGTCGAAGGCCGTGTGAAGTAGGGCTGGGTAGGTTCGGCATTCGGCGCGACCTGGACTTTAAATATCTGGTCAGTGGCAAGCGCCGGGTGGTCGGCCGGGTCGATGGCGCCGGAGGTGTTCTCGCTCTTCCACTCGTCCCCGGTTTTGCTCTCAAGCCAGACTCGGCTGAGCTGGGCGTCGGTAGTCGAACGCCCGGTGTGGACGCGCACCCGGAACTCCTCGCCTGGGGTAACGCTGGGCGGCATCTCGTCGGCCGAGCCGCCAGGGAACGGACCGCCGCCGGAGACGCTCGAAACTTTTGTGGTGAAGGCGATGAGGTCGAGGCCGAGCAAGTTCTTGAGTGCGGATTGGAACTGCTCGATCTTGGCGTTGAGTTCAAATGCAAAGCTGTCTCTGTCCTTGAATTCCGGAAGACCGATGCCCGGCTCCTTTTTCAAACCGCCAATGTTCGCAGCAACCCAACTTCTCCGCAAGATAAGAGCGTCGTCATAGATCGCCGCAAGCTTGTGGGCAGCCGCGATTTCCGTGAGGCTGGGGCGCTCCGCTTCGAAGTTCTTGAGATCCAGGTCCAACTGTTGCAGACGCTCACGAATTGCCTGGGGTAAATTCGGACCGGTGAGGCTGGCGAGGCCGGCCAAAGACGTGTCGATGTTGACCCGGCTGTTGTGGAAGAGGTCGTTATTGGTCGTAATAGCGCCGGGCTTTGCTGCCGCCTCCGGCGCGACGGCCCAGAGGTGATAGTTGGTGCTGCCCGGGCCGCTGATGGTTGGATTAGCGCCGCCGTTCTGCGACTTCTGTTCACCCCAGCCTTGGCGCGCAATCTGCAGATAGCTGCGGCCCAACGCCGGGTCAAGGGTTCCGACAGGGATCGAGACGTCAGTCGACGGGATCACGGTGGACCATTCGCCGGTGACGTAGTTTTTGAATCTTGCGGGCGCCCATTTGCCGGTGGCGTAGTCGAACATCTTTCCGTCTGTGACGCGGGCAAAGGGAACCATGGAGTAGACGGCGAGGGGCTGCCAGGGTTGGAGGCCGTCTTTGAGCTGTTCGGGGAAGATTTTGGGGTCGGCGGCGGCTTTAAAAGCCTCTTGCGCGATTTCGCCGGAGACCTGGTGGTGGCCGTGGCCGTCGGTGATGCCGCCGACGAAGGTGGAGACGATGACCTGGGGGCGTTCGCGGCGGACGGCCAGCACGGCGTCGTAGAGGACGCGGTCGTGACCCCAGCGGGCGAAGGATTCCTCTTGAGTCTTGGAGAAACCGAAGTCGATCTCGGTACCCCAGAGCTGTTTTGCGCCGTAGTATTCGCCCGCCTTGAGGAGTTCGTTGGTGCGGATGAGGCCCAGGGCGTCGTAGCTGTCGGCGGACATGGCGTTCTGGCCACCTTCGCCCCGGGTGAGGGTGAGGAGCGTGCACCGGACGCCGAGGCCGCGGGAGAGATATGTGAGCAGCGCACCGTCTTCGTCGTCGGGGTGGGCGACGATCATCAGGACGCTGGCGGTGGTGGAGAGGCGGCGGAGGGATTGCTCAAGGGCGGCGGCGCCGCGGTCTTCCGCGAGGGGCAAGGCAATGGCGCTGGGCTCGCCGGAGGGGAGCTGGGCGGGTGCGGCGGCAGCGGGTACGGGCGGCTGGGCAGGCTGCTGGGCAATCTGCTGCGCAGGCTGCTGGGCAATCTGCTGGGCAGGCGGCTGGGCAATCTGCTGCGCAGGCGGCTGGGCAATCTGCTGGGCAGGCTGCTGGGCAATCTGCTGCGCTGGCAGGCGGGCGGAGAGAGCGCCTGCAAGAATCAGGCCGGCAAGGGCCGTACCTGTTGCTGCTCGGAGTGATTGATCGGCGAGGAACATACTTTCCGTCAGTGTACAATCCGGGGGAGCGCAACAGCCTCATGGCACACACCCAGCTTATCTCCGGCAGCAGCGGCACGCTTGAGCGGCGGATCGGGCTGCGGTCGGCGGTGCTGTTCAACATGCTGGAGATGATCGGGGTGGGTCCGTTCATTACGCTGCCGCTGGTGATTGCGGCGGCCGGGTTCCGGCTGAGCGTGTGGGCGTGGGTGCTGGGCGCGGCGATTGCCGTGGCGGATGGGCTGGTGTGGGCGGAGCTGGGGGCGGCGTTTCCGCGTGCTGGGGGGTCATATGCGTTTTTGCGCGAGATTTATGGGCCGGAACGGGCGGGGAACTGGCTGAGCTTTCTTTATGTGTGGCAGTTGAGCTTCTCGGCGCCGCTTTCGATCGCTTCGGGGTGCATTGGGCTTTCGAGTTTTCTGGCGTGGTTCTGGCCGGGACTGGAGCAGGGGCCGATGGCCGCGCTGCCGGGGCTGCACTATGCGAGCTTTGCGGCGGCGGGGGCTTGTTTGCTGGTGACGGCGCTGCTCTACCGGAATTTGAGCCAGGTGACGCGGCTGGCGTGGGTGCTGTTTGCGGGGGTGATGGCGGCGATTGCGGGGGTCATCGTCTCCGGCTTCGCCCATGCGGCGGCTACCGGGGGTTGGGCGATGCCCGCGGAGCCGGCGAAGGGGGTTGCGCTGGCGCTGGGCGGGCTGGCGCAGGCGACGCTGATTACGACGTACGACTACTGGGGCTACTACAACATCTGTTTCCTGGGCGGCGAGGTGAAGAGGCCGGAGCGCACGATTCCGCGGGCGATTCTGCTTTCGGTGCTGTTCGTTTCGGCGTTTTATGTGGCGATGAACCTGGCGGCGCTGCCTTCGTTGCGCGATGCTGCCGCACATGCTGCCGGGGGGGCGACGGTGCGGCTGCAACTGGTGGCGCAGATTGCGGAGTCTGCGTTTGGGCAATGGGCGGGGCGGCTGATGGCGGCGCTGATTGTCTGGACTGCGTTTGCGAGTGTGTTTTCGCTGCTGCTGGGGTACTCGCGCGTGCCGTATGCGGCGGCGCGGGATGGGAACTACTTCCGGTTTCTGGCGGCGGTGCATCCGCGGCACGGGATTCCGCACCGGTCGCTGGTGGCGCTGGGACTGGTGGCCTCGGGGTTCTGCTTCTTCACGCTGACGCAGGTGATTACGATGCTGGTGGTTACGCGCATTCTGCTGCAGTTTTTTCTGCAACATGTGGGTGTGATCCTGCTCAGGGTGCAGAGGCCGGAGCTGAAGCGGCCGTTCAAAATGCCGCTTTATCCGCTGCCGCCGCTGGCGGCGATGGGGGGCTTCGTCTTCATGCTGGTGAACCGGAGCCACGCGCTGGGCGGCCTGGGGGTGGCGGCGGGGATCGGGGTTTCCGGGACGCTGATTTATCTGTATCGCGCGCGGCGGCTGGGGCAATGGCCGTTTGAGCGGGGTGGATGAGCGGTTGAGGCCGGTTGAGGCTGCGACTTATGACAAGGGCAGCAAGTTAGCCCCGCTGCGCGGGATAGCAAGTTGGCAAGTTGGCGGGTTTGCGCGGCAAGCCTGGTCCCCGTCTGCCGTTCATTGCCGTGGCAACTGGAACATTCCTCGGTCAAATCCTGTGACGCCGGGCGCTCTGTCGTGTCTAATTGAATGAGATCGAGAGTTTCCCTTCGCGAGGTCAAAACCATGCTGATTGGCAAATCTTCTGACATTCCTTCTTCGGCCATTACGCCGCAAGACCAGTACCTGAACCGGCGGCGCTTTCTGCGCGGGGCGGTTTCCGGGGTGGTGGCCGCGGGCGCCGGCGCATTGGGCGCGGAGCGGCTGGCCGAGGTGTTTGAGCCGCGCATCGGCGCGCTGGCGGGAACGAAACTGGAAACGGTGAAGAGCCCGCTGACCACCACGGGCGAGGATCTGACCAGCCTGAACGACCTGACCCACTACAACAACTTCTATGAGTTCGGTGTGCAGAAAAACGAGCCGGCCGAGAATGCCGGAGCGCTGCCGACGCGGCCCTGGACGGTGCGCGTGGACGGGAAAGTGAAGAGCCCGAAGACCTTTGACATCGAGGCGCTGCTGAAGCTGCGGCCGCTGGAGGATCGTGTTTACCGGCATCGATGCGTGGAGGCATGGAGCATGGTGATTCCGTGGGTGGGGTACTCGCTTTCGGAGTTCATCAACCAGTGCGAGCCGCTGTCGACGGCGAAGTATGTGCAATTTCTGTCTTACTACGACAAGAAGGTGGAGAAGTGGGGGTCGGAGACTTCGATTTCTTGGCCTTACTCCGAGGGGCTGCGCATGGACGAGGCGATGCACCCGCTGGCGCTGCTGACGTTTGGACTTTACGGCGAGGTGCTGCCCAACCAGAACGGCGCGCCGGTGCGGATTGTGGCGCCGTGGAAGTACGGCTTCAAGTCGGCGAAGTCAATTGTGGCGGTGCGGTTTGTGGACAAGATGCCGCCGACCACGTGGAACGACCAGGCGCCCCGCGAGTATGGGTTCTATTCGAACGTGAACCCAAGCGTGGACCATCCCCGCTGGAGCCAGAAAACGGAACGGCGGATTGGGTTGCCGTTCTACGCACAGCGGAAGACGACGCTGCTGTTCAACGGCTATGGGGAGCAGGTGGCTTCGCTCTACAACGGGATGGATTTGAAGAGGAATTTTTGAAACAGGGACTGGGGCAAGGATTAGGGACTGCGGACACGCCGCCAAGTTCCAGCTTTTTGGAAACTTCCGGTCGGACAGTGTTATTAGCAACGCTAACTCCGCTAACCTCGGCGGCAGCACTCACTTCGCTCATTCATAACGATGAAAAAATCTACGCTCATTCTGCTTAAGACGCTGACCTGGGTGGCCTGCTTATGGCCGCTGGGGTTGCTGGTTTATCAAGCGGTGACCAATACGCTCGGGCCCGATCCCACAGCTAACATCACCTTTTCGACGGGCCTCGCGACGCTGCGGCTGCTGACGATTTCGCTGGCGATTACGCCGGTGCGGAGGCTGTGGTCGCGGCTGAGCTGGCTTATCAAGTTTCGTCGGCTGCTGGGCCTGTTTGCGTTCTTCTATGGGACGCTGCACATGCTGACGTATGTGGCGCTTTATGCGGGGTTCGATGTGAACGCGATGATTGCCGATATTGAAAAGCGGCGGTTTATCACCATGGGCGTGGCGGCTTGGCTGCTGCTGCTGCCTCTGGCGGCGACGTCGACGAACTGGGCGATCCGCAAGCTGGGCGGCAAAAACTGGAGCCGGCTGCACACGCTGGTGTATGGAGCCGCGGTGTGCGGGGTGATTCATTACTGGTGGCAGGTGAAGCCGGGTGTGCTGAGCCCAATGCGATTGACGGTGGTGCTGGGCGTGCTGCTGGCGGCCAGGCCGGTGCTTTTTTGGTGGAAGCGGAGAAGGGTGCGGGCGGTACCGGTATAAAGGATGGGCGCCCGGCGGCCTTATTGATTTTGAGGGTTGGCGGGCGCGGGAACATTGCCGGGCGCGGATGCGGCAAGAGTGAGACTGATGTCCTCAATGTCGTTGAGGACGGTGAGCGGGATTTCCTTGTCGACGTAGCTGTGCGCGGGGGTTGGGTTTGAGGGCGGGGCGTCGGATTGGGGTTGGTCCGGGGCCTTTTGCTCCGTGTCCTGGGCGCCGTTGACCTGGAGGATGTACTTGCCTTCAGCAACATATTCGAAGGAAAAGGTTCCGTCCTCAAGCAGGGAAGTTTCGCGGGCCTTCTCGCGGTCGTCGGCGTAGAGCAGGCGCAGGGTTCCATGGCCCACCGGATGCCCATCGGGCAGGGCGGTTACGGTTCCGGCCACGGTGTGCAGGCCGGAAAGAGGAATCTCGATGTCGGCGCCGCCAGCGGTCTCTCCGGCCTGCACTTTTACGGTTGCGGCATCCTTTCTGCGGAAGACGCCGCCCAAGCAAATGCGCGGAGCTGCCGCCTCTGCATCGGTGGGCATGAGGGTGCAGACGGTGTACTCGCCCGCGGGCAGGTTGGTGAGGCTGAAGCGGCCGTGTCCGTCGCTTACGGCGTGGATGGACCAGGTGTCGAGGAGAGGGAGGCCGACATCGGTCCAGCCGTTCTTTTCAGTTTTGCGGAAAATCTGAAAGTGCATGCCGATGGCCGGAGCGCCGTCGTCGAAAGTGACGGTTCCGCCGATCTCGGCGCCGCGCTCGATTTGAATGGATACTTCGGAGACGCGGTGCTTGGCCACTGAGACTTCCGTGAGATGTTCTTTCCACTGGTCAATGGAGTACTGATGGCGTTCCCGGTCGCTTGACAGGGATCTGATCTTGTCCGGGTCCATCACCAGCGCGGGATCCAGATAGCCTTCCAGGGTGGCGAAGGCGTAGTAATGGCCGGGTTGAACGGCTTCGAGACGGAAGCGGCCATCGAGATCGGTGACGGTGGTTTCCGCGGCGGGAAGGGGATCGCCCTGGTCGTTTTTCTCACCGGTCTTGGGAGCGGCAGAGAGGGTGACCGTAGCAAAGCGGGCGGGCTTGCCGGTATCGGCGCAGAGAACGACCCCTGAAACGACGCCTTTGGTGGGATCGGGCTTCTTGTGCTGGAATTTGTCACAGCCGGCCAGCAGCAGGCAGGCGATGGACAGAATCGAGAGCCAACGCAGCCGCGGCATGGCAAGCCTCCTGAGCGATTCAGGGTTCAGGGAATTGTAACGCTGTTTGCGCTACCGGGTGAAAGCTCTTGCGGTGCAGCGGGGTGGGGCCGAGACGGGCCAAGGCTGCGAGGTGTTCCGGGCAGCAGTAGCCTTTGTGGCTGGCGAGGCCGTAGCCGGGGAACTGGCGGTCGAACTCGACGAGGAGGCGGTCGCGGTGGACCTTGGCCAGGACGCTGGCGGCGGCGATGGAGAGGCTGGTTGCGTCGCCCTGGATGACGGCCTGCTGGGGGCAGTCCCAGTCGATGGTGTCGCGGCCGTCGATGAGCAGGAAGTCGGGGCTGAGGGCGAGTTGCTGGACGGCGAGGCGCATGGCCAGCAGCGAGGCCTGGAGGATGTTGATGCGGTCGATGGTCTCGGCGTCGACGGCGGCGATGGCCCAGGCAACGGCGTTCGAGCGAATTTGGGGTTCGAACTCGTTGCGCTGCTTTTCGGTGAGTTTTTTGGAGTCGGTGAGGCCGTGGAGGTGGCAGCGGGGGGCGAGGATGACGGCGGCTGCGACTACGGGGCCGAAGAGGGGTCCGCGGCCTACTTCGTCAAGCCCGGCGATGCGGAGGGCGCCGCGCTTACGTGCGGCCTCTTCCAGGGCAAAACCGCAGACTGGGGGCTTGGCCATGTTGCCAGTATATGAAGAGAAGCTTGCGGCTGGTGAGATTTCTGATTTCCCACCCTTGCCGCAAAAAACAGCAAAAAACGCGGCAAGGATGGGGCACCCAGTTTTTGAGGAGAGCTCAAGGCAAAAAGAAAAACCCCCGGCCGATGGGGCCAGGGGTTTTTACGGAGAGAGGGGTGCGAACTTGCTTAGGCGCGGACCTTGCCGGTTACGCGGTCCACTTCCTTGAGACGGGCGGCCTTGCCGCGCAGTCCGCGGAGGTAGAAGAGCTTGGCGCGGCGCACCTTGTAGCTGCGAATCTTCTCGATCTTGTCGATGACCTTGGAGTTGAAGGGGAAGATGCGCTCGACACCCTGGCCAAAGCTCATCTTGCGCACGGTAAAGGTGCCCTGAGGGCCGCGGTTGATGGCGATAACCAGGCCTTCGAAGGCCTGCAAGCGTTCCTTGTCGCCTTCCTTGATCCTGACCTGGACGCGAATCTGATCGCCGGGGACGAACTCGGGGAGGTCGGTGCGCTTGAGCTTGTCGGCCAGGCGCTGCATTACGGGATGAATGGACATAGTGGCTTCCTGCTGATGGACTCAGAATTCTCAGTTTATCAGAGAAGCGGTTTGTGTGCCTAATCCGGCTTGGATTCGGGCGCGTTAGTCACTGGTGTCGAAGCACTTGCCGCAGAGGTCGCGGTCTATAAGAATACTCCCGCCGGAGGCCTTTCGGCAGTCAGGCGGGAAGCAGATGGCGATTGCATTCCATCGCTTTGAACGGCAGGGAATCAAGGTCTCACTCGGGTGCAGCGCGGCCAGGGATGCGCTATAGTTCGGGGTATGGATGAGAAGCGGGAATTGCTGCGGCACGCACTGGCTGCCCTGGCCTATCGGGCGGCGCGGGCGCTGGAAGGCGCGCCGGATCACTTTGCGGGCTTTGCCGGAGCCGGCCGCCTGCCGGTGCATATTCTGGCGCACATGGGCGACCTGTTCGATTGGGCGCTGAGCACGGCCGTGGGGCAGGAGCGGTGGCATACCTCCCAGCCACTTGTATGGCCTGCCGAGAAACGTAGGTTTTTCGAGTCGCTGCAGACATTCGACGCGTTTCTGGCGACCGGGGGGCCGCTGCACGCGCCGATCGAGCGGCTGCTGCAAGGGCCGGTGGCCGATGCGCTTACGCACGTGGGGCAGTTGGCCATGCTGCGCAGGATGGCCGGCAGCCCGACGCGTGGCGAGAATTTCTACGTTGCCGCGATCGCCGTGGGGCAGGTGGGCGCGGATCAGCCGGCGGCGGTAAAGCCGTTCAAGTAGTTTGAGTCGATCTAAATACACGAGGAAATCTGTACCGCAAACGAATAACCCTGCCCGAAGCCTTGCGGCAATCGAGCGGGGAGCAAATCAATGCATTTTAGAGCATTTTTCCTATTTGTG
>PLGM01000184.1 GCA_003139795.1 Acidobacteriaceae bacterium
CAGGCTTGCCGAAAACACACGAAGCTTTATCTCGTGGGAACAGCAAGACTGAAGGTTTCAAATCCCGTATTCTCCCGATTGGCGGGCGGATCTCGCGTGCACTAACTCTTGGCAACAAGCGCAAAGAGTTGCATGAACTGGCCAAGGTACAAATTGGGGAGATTGACAAGTTCGACAAAGCCTTGCGTACGGCGCTAGCGCTGGCCGCCGCTGGAAGCAAGTCCGACTCAATCCGCAAAGAGCACTATGCTACTGTGCTGTAGCAAGCTCTGGCTTTGACCGTGCCGCCGACGAAATCTTCTTCGATCACCTTTGGGCGCGCTATCAGGCGCGAGAGCAGGGCGGGGAAGCGCTCAAGTCCGAAGCGCAGCGCTTTGCCCACGCGCTATACAAGCGTGCCGGCGTAATCTTTGAAGCCTCACTCCCCGGCATTCCATGCCCGAGCCTCTATCGGCCGCGCGCGGAGGCAAGGGCGCGCAGTCGGTTCCAGGGCAAGGTCCGCAACGACTTCCCGGACCTGTTCCCATCATCTACAACTGAGGAGGACAGCAATGCTGTCGCTTGACGAAACCATTGAGGCCGTTTCGCAGCGGCTGCTCGGGCTTGACCCTGGCCCACTTGCCGAGCTGCGGCGCATGGAACCTGACGGTATCGGCACTCCCATCTTCTGGCACCTTGCTGCTGAGTTGGGCTTTCGCGAGAGCCAGACAAAACAATGGATGCAGGTTGTCGGCATTCTTGCCATTCTTACTCCCAAGTCGCGCTTGAGTCCTGCAGTGCGTTTGCATGATCGCTTCCGTAAGCTTGGTCGTGTGTTTTGTGATGGCGGCGATCAGGCGTGGCCATCGGACCCCCAAAATCCTCGTCCCGCGCTCTCAAAAACACGCTTCGCGCGCCTGCTTGCCACCCCCGCTGCGCAGCGCGGAGATGCTCTTGCGCGGATTGCCCGTATGCTGGCTCGGACCCGCGCTCCGGAGGTTGGCATCAACTGCACTGATATTGCGCGTTTGCTCCTGCAAACTGACGATTCGCTCCCGCTCCAGAATCTGGCTCGTGACTACTATCGCAGGCTCGACCCTGCTGACCGCAAAGCAACCAAGGAAGGAACCGCCGAATGACAGCCGTCCGCTTTCTCCAAATCTACACCCTCCACTCCTACACGGCCGCCCTGCTGAACCGTGACGACAGCGGCCTTTCCAAGCGCCTCCCCTATGGCGGTGTCCTGCGCACGCGCATCTCTTCCCAGTGCCTCAAGCGTCATTGGCGCAAGGCAGACAACGATCCGCATGCGCTCTCAATTCTCGCGGGCGCCGTCGATTCAACGCGCTCCCGGGAGTTGGTCACCAAGAAGGTTTTCGATCCCCTGCGGGATAAGTATCCGGAAGACGTGCTTCGAGCGCTGGAACCGGAGTTTCAAAAGGCGGTCTACGGCGACAAAGCGGACAAAGGCAAGCAAAGCCGCCAAACCCTGTTGCTGGGCGCTCCGGAGCTTGGCTGGCTGACAAAGCAGGCAGAAGCGTTGGCGCAGGACTCCGCAGGCGATCCCAAGGCGGCAAAGGAAGCCGCCTCAAAGTGGGCTGCGGCCTTAAAAGAAAACATCAAGGTTTTTCGCGAAAGCACTGCGTTGCCCGGTGGACTCGCTGCCGCGCTCTTCGGCCGCATGGTCACATCGGATACAGCCGCCAACATTGAGGCTCCCGTGCATGTGGCCCACGCCTTCACAGTGCATGTAGCGGAAGCCGAAAGTGACTACTTTACCGCGGTCGATGATCTCAAGGAGGACGACGATAGCGGAGCCGATACGATTCAGGAAACCGAGTTGACCTCTGGCCTCTATTATGGCTATTTCGTCATCGATCTTCCCGGCTTGGTCTCCAACTGTAGCGGCGACCGCCAACTCGCCGCCAGCATCGTCCATAACCTCCTCTACCTCATCGCTGAGGTTTCTCCTGGCGCCAAGCTCGGTTCCACCGCGCCCTATGATCGCGCCAGCTTCATGCTGGTCGAAGCCGGCGACCGTCAGCCGAGAAGCGTGGCCGGTGCCTTCCGCAAGCCCGTAGAGCCGGATCTGGACCAGGCAGTGGACGCTCTGGCCAAGCATTTGAAACAACTCGATGAGGTCTACGCCACCGGGGAGTTGCGCCGGCACCTTTCGCTCTCTGAGGTCGCTCTGGATGGCGCGGAGAAGGGCTCGCTTGCCGAACTGGCCGTATGGGCCCGGGACCGCGCGGGAGAAGCGCAATGAGCGCGGATCAATGCTGGCTTGTCCTGCACCTGGAGGCGCCTCTGCTTGCCTTTGGAGGCGTGGCAATCGACCAGATCGGCATCATCCGGGATTTCCCCGCGGCATCCATGCTTACCGGCTTGCTTGCCAATGCCTTGGGCTGGTGGCGAACCGAATGGCAGGCACACCAGGCTCTCGAGGACCGGCTGGTCTTTGCCGCGCAGCGTGACCGCGAGAACCCCACCGGCATTCTGACCGATATGCAGAATGCACGGCTTGAAAAAACTGACCGCGGCTGGACGACCTACGGAATGCCAGAGGGGCGAGCCGGGGCCAGTTACATCCCGCCGCATCGCCGCCAGCGCGACTACCATGCCGATGCCTGCGTGACCGTGGTTCTGCGCCTTGATCCTGCTGCTGACTCGCCGGATCTCGACGCTATCGCCGCAGCCCTCGACCGCCCAGCCAGGCCGCTCTTCATAGGCCGCAAGCCTTGTTTGCCATCATGCCCGCTGAGTGTCGGCTCGGTCCACGCGCCTTCAGCCTACGAGGCCCTGGGAAGCATTCCAGCCATTGACAAGCCGCTCCATCCGCTGCGTGCTTTGTGGCCCCAAACAGAGGGTCCGACCGAGGGCCGCCAAGTCCATCGCATCGTCGCTTTGCCAGACCTCCGCAACTGGAAGACCGGCCTCCACGGTGGAACACGCCTGGTTGTGGAAGGCACCGTCGAGGCCGAGGGAGTGCCCGCATGAGCGCATTGCATCTCATTTGCTTTCCCATTTCGCTTCCGCAGTTGGGCCGCTGGGCCGCCCAGCGAAACTATGGTTTTACCCTTCGGCGGGGTCCCAAGGGCCAAGAGCGCGGTGCCGGCTTCGATGAGGGGCGTGCCATCCACCATCTGCTCGCAGAAACACTTGGTCCAGGCGTCCTACAGCCATTCCGGCAGTTTGTCGCTCCCGACGGGAAGCAGTCCCAGGTTTATGTATACAGCCGGCTCGACGCAGCCGCCCTTCGCGACGCAGCAAACTCTCATGCGCTGCCAGAAGCATCTACCATCTGCGATTTAACCCAACTTGGGGCCAAGGTCATGCCTGAACAGTGGCGCAGCGGCCGCCGCCTCGGCTTTGAAATCCGTGTGCGCCCGGTCAGCCGTCTCCTCAAGCCGCTGACTGTCGCAGACGGCACCTTCCCGAAAGGCGCTGAGGTCGATGCCTTCCTTATCGAGGCGCTGCGCAGTTTCCCCACCGGCGAAGCTGCGGAAGCGAGCATGCTCAAGGCCGGCCGCTCCCGCGAGGCTGTTTATAGGGATTGGCTTGCCCTGAGGCTCAAAGGCGCGGCAACTCTCCAGCCGGGTGTCCGCCTCACCCGCTTCCAACGCCTGCGCGCGGCCCGCAAGAGTTACTCCCCTGACGGTCCCGATGCAGTTTTGCAGGGCGATCTCATCGTTGACGATCCGGCTGGCTTCCAGAAGCTGCTTTCCCAGGGTATCGGACGCCACAAAACCTACGGCTATGGCATGTTGCTCGTGCGCCCGCCTTGGAGTCACTAATGCTGACCGGACGCCTCGGTCTTGAGAAGGCGCGCATTCCGCACGCCGACCGCCACGGTCTGGTGTGGCTTGATCGCGGTCGACTCGAAGTCGAAGTCGGGTGCTTGCGCTTCATCACTGCCGGCGGGGGGATCTCGATCCCGGCAACTACCAGATTCCCCACCAGGCCGTTTCAATTATCCTTCTCGGACCAGGATCGAGCGTCACCCATGACGTGCTCCGCCTGCTCGCCCGCCATGGTTGTGCGCTGGCAGCCGTTGGCGAGGGAGCAGTGCGCTTCTACACCGCGCCACCCCTGCTGCCGGACAGTTCCGCTGCTGCCCGTTCCCAAGCCACCCTCTGGGCCGATCCTAAAACCCGCATGGAAGTTGCCCGCTCCATGTATGCCATACGCTTTGGCGAATTCGTACTCACCCGCGACATTGAAGTTCTGCGCGGCCAGGAGGGCGCCCGCATCAAGCGGAGTTATCAGCTCGCGGCTCAACGTTTCGGCGTTCCCTGGAACGGCCGCTTCTACGACCGCGAAAACCCTGACGCGAGCGATGCTCCCAACCAGGCAATGAATCACGCGGCCACCGCCATGTCGGCGGCCGCTACTGTCGCTGTCGCCTCGCTTGGCGCCATTCCCCAGTTGGGCTTCATCCATGAGGATTCAGGACAGGCATTCGTTCTCGACATCGCAGACCTTTATCGCCACGATGTCACCCTCGAAATCGCCTTCGGAGCGGTGCAGGAATCGCTCAAAGTCAAAGAGCCGCTTGAACGGCTCGTCCGCCGGCGCGCTGCCAAGATCCTTCGACAACGCGCCGTCATCCCGTCCAAGATCGACGCAATCAAAACCCTGCTTCACCTCGCCCCCGAGTCCGCAGCCGACAAGGAGCCACCTGCCTGATGCCCATGGTCGTGGTGATCACCCGCGATGTCGAGTTTCGCTACCGGGGCTTCCTCGGCTCGACCATGCTTGAGCCGGCTCCAGGCGTATACGCCCATCCACGCATGAGTACGGGGGTTCGCACCCGTATCTGGGAAGTTCTTTCCGTTTGGTATTTCGAACTGCATACTGGAAGCATCCTCATGACTTGGGCCGACACCGGCGCCAGTGGAGGTTTCGGTCTGTCAACTCTAGGTGAACCGCCAAAGAACATCGTTACCCACGATGCGATGTTGCTCGTCAGGCGGCCCCTCTCCCAGAACGAACAACAGACGCCGATACCACCTGCTCTTTGACAACTTGCATATTCTCCAACGCGTTACAACGCAGAGGTTCCCCCGCACGTGCGGGGATAGACCCGACGTGGCCCCGGAGACCGTGCGGGCCATCGCGGTTCCCCCGCACGCGCGGGGATAGACCCTACGATCCGACCTATCACGAGGCTCCGATCACGGTTCCCCCGCACGTGCGGGGATAGACCCAAAGCCTGGCAACACCGTCCATCCGACGCTGAAGGTTCCCCCGCGCGTGCGGGGATAAACCCCACGGCGACCCTTGGCGATCACTCAAAAGCGGCCATACGTTATCACTTCAAAACCGGCCATAGGGAATGACCGAAGACATTAGCTTCGACTGGGGCAGTTACCGGTAGCATTTCTTTGTCCCCTTCCCTGTTGGAGTCGAGGAGCAGCAATGGTGCGTTGAACTACGCGCTACATAGTGATCTTGACGCCCATTTTCTGCATAGCTTCCACGGACTTGTCCTCCAGTTGCTGTAGCCGTGCCTTGACCCAGCGCCCGTAGTAACGCTGTGTGACCGCAACAGACTCGTGTGTCAGCAGCTTACTGACGTCTTGGAGGGGTACGCCAGCGAGGAGCAACTCTACCGAGTAGGTATCCCTTAACATATGCGAGTGGAAGCGCATTCTCTTGCCATCCTCGCCCGTAAAATGCAAATACTCATTCAGGTCGCGGATGTATTTCCCCCACTTCGTCGCGAGTCCCGCCTGCTTGCGACCGGTGCTCCAGAAGAAATACTCGGGGAGAAATTTAGGTCGATCCGGTGACAGATCCTGAAGCGTCTCGATCACACAGTCTGGCAGTACACGGTTGTCGAGAGGCGCACCTGTTTTGAAGGTTTTCAGGCTCAGCCGATTGCCCACCAGCCCTGTCCGGGGGAGCACGAGATAGTCCTGTATTCGGAGTCCAGCCCACCGCTGCAGCAAGAACAGGGCCTTCAACTCCTTCGCGAACTCACGAACCTCTCCAGTCGCTGCGGCCGTGAATAGTTCGATGGCGGGGAACAACTCCGCGAACTGCTCACGAGTGAGGGGCTCAGTGCGGTGCTTGTTCTTGGATATTGGGGCTAAGAGGAGGGAGGGATTCCTGTCCAGGTTTCCTGTGCCGAGGCACCAGGTGAAGAACTGCTTCAGCCGGCTCTGGAACAAGGCTTGACTGGTTGGGCCGAGGCTGCTGTAGTCCTTCTCGGCGCCCTTTCCCCAAGTACTCCGCCATGTGTCCAGCTTGTCTGCAGTAATATCCGAGACGTTCACAATGCCCTGATCGGCTGCCCATTCCTGAATGCGCCACGCCGCACGCTTGTACTTGTTTTCGGTGCTCTTCGTCTCGCTCTTCTGCGAGCCCAGCCATCGCTTCGTGGCGGTCGCGACCGTGATACTTTCGGCCGTCTGCTGCAGCACCCTTTGAGCCTCTTGGTCCGCAATCTCCTGGAGCCGTCGCTTGACCGGATTGCGACGGTCACGCTCTTTTTGCGCTACCCGCTCTGCTTGATCCCAGGCACGGGTCTTGGCGGAGATGACCGTGTCCTTGCCATCCTCATAAATGTAGAGGGCTTTCCTGCACCTGCAGCGCTTCCCATAGCGGTTCGCCTTTTTGTCGCAACCGGGGCTGTGGCGGGTGAAGACGGTGACCGTAACGGTGGGAAGCCGATTGGCGTTTCCAAGTGGGTGATTATAGATCTTCCTACAATTTTCCGACAAAACAATCTCGTTGGCGTGGAAGTGTTTATTTATCAACGAGGGGAAGGGCGAGGAGCAGGATGCAGGTGATGTTATCCTGGCCGCCGCGCTGCTTGGCTACGTCGATCAGGTTGGCGCAGGCAGACTCGAAGGTTGAGGCGGCGAGAATGGCGGCGATTTCTTCCTGGAGAAGGTAGCGGGTGAGGCCGTCCGTGGCAAGAAGAACCGCGGTGCCGGGTTTGAGATCGACGGAGAAGAAGTCGGGTTGAACATCGGCCGCGACGCCGACCGCGCGGGTGATGACGGACTCCATGCCCCGGAGGTCGGCGTCCTTCGCGTTCTCGATGGTCAAGGTGCCGTTGCGAATAAGTTCGTTGATATAAGAATGATCGACGGTAAGTTGCACACACTGGCCGCCCTGGACGATATAGGCGCGGCTGTCGCCGACGTTGCCCAGGATGAGCTTGTCCCCATCCAGCGCGGCAACCACTGCGGTGGTTCCCATTCCTTTATTCTCGGGGACTTGCGCGTTTTCCCAAACGTCCAGATTGGCGGCGTTGATGGCATAAAGAAGCCGGGTGCTGACGGGAGCGCCTGAGGCAGCCGAGTAAGCGAAGCCCTTCATGATGGCTGCCACCGCACGGGAACTGGCAACTTCTCCGCTGGCCATTCCTCCCATGCCGTCACAGACGATATAAATGCCGAGAGATTCGTCGTAACCGAAGAAATCTTCGTTATCGGTGCGCACGCAACCGATATCGCTGAGGGCCGAGACCGCGATGCGCAGGGGCGGGGACACAACGTTGGCGGCGGGCGTCGATTGCGGACTGGATTCCGCTGGAGCAATGGGCGGCGGCGCCGGTTCGGGCGGCGGGGTGGTGGGCGCGCCGGATGGTGAAAGCTCGTTGGTGAATTCTTCGGTCATGGTCTCAACTCAAGTATTGCAGAGGCGGTTGCTTCTGCCGCCGATCAGCTCATGTCAGCGAGCTACGTTCGAAACACAGTGGAACCCTTTCATGAATTCCGGGTTCAGCAAGGGTGCTCCGGGGCCGGAGGCGTCGAACAGGACGACCTCAGGGGTTTGATTGTTGAAACTGAAGAAGAATTTCAGACGGTTGGGCGAGATTTGCGGCGCGGCGAAACCAAAGTGGAAGACGGACCAGGGGCCGGTCATGTGCGGCGCAGTGTTCTTCTGGGTAGCCAGGGTGATGGTGCTGGAGGGTTGGGAGACCCAATGGAAAGTGGCTGTTTGACCGCCCGCATTGAGTTGCTTGCCGTCGATATTGAGGACTGCATCGGAGACGCCGGCCGCCTTGACTTCAGTGAGGGTGAAGTCAAGCGAAGGCTGGTTACCGGCAGGGAACAGGGTGGAAGAGATCTTCTGGGCGCTCGAGAGGAAGCCGAGGAAAGAGGGGCTGATCTTGACCGTGGAGCCGGGGGCAGGCGCGTACTGAGAGCCCTGCTGGATCACAAGCGCGTGAAGGGATGTGGCGAACTGGGCAAAGGAGCCCGAGCCGGGAGCGAAGACCTGGGCAACTTCCTCAGTGGAAGCCTCGGTGGTGGACTGGGGGTTGAAGGGGAACTTGGCCAGCACGGGTCCGACCTGGGCGCAGAAGGCCTTGGCCCCGCCGCCGGCGGCGTTGGCGGGCGCCTGGGCAGCCAGGTTCTTGGCCGACGTGATGGGCGCTTCAAGGAGGGCGAAGCTGGTTTTATCCATACTTCCGGCGGGGTCCGGGACAAAGCCGTTGCGGAGGTTTTCGGCAGCCTGTTCGGCAGTGACGGCGGCCTGGGTTACGGGCGCGGCGGCGGTGGGATCGTTGGCGCTGGTGGGGTTGAGGGAGAGGTTCTTCAGCACCCCTTCAAGAGCCTGCAAAGACTGGATGTAAGCCTGGTTGGAGGAGCCAATGAGGCGATTGTCGGCATTTGAGGGCGAAACAACGGCCTGAGGCGCCTGGAAGGCGGAAGAGATTTCCGGTGCGGCAACGGCGGTGTGGAAAGAGATGAGAGAGAAAAGCTCCAGCAGGGCGGAGGTATTTGAATCGAGCGCGCTGAGCTTGTTGCCGGCGTCGGCAAAGTTCCGGTAAGGAATGAATTGCGCCTTGGTGAGGTAGGTTCGCCAGGTCTGGATGTAGTCGGCGGTATAGGTCTGTTTCAACTGGACAGAAAGGGCGGCGCGGTCGATCGGGGGTCCGGACGCGGGGCCGAGAACCCATTCTTCTCCGCGGAAGTAGGGGTCAGGGTGCAGGATTGCGTCCTGCATGAAGGCGAAGCCATCCTTGCTGAAGGCGCCCTGTACAGGATAGCTGTCGACGATGTATTGCGAGGAGCCGGGAAACTTGCCGTTGAAGTTGAATCCCGGGACCTTGTGGTTGGCGGCAGCGAGCATGCTCTGATAGACGTGCTGGAAGCCCTGGAAGCCATTGAGATACAGGCGGGCACGGGCGACCAGCGTGTCGTTGCGGGGGCTGCCGGTTTTGGCCAGACAGGAGGAAGACCCAGGGAGAAGGTTGGCATAGAACTCGAACTGCGTCTGCGCGAGACGGGAGAGATCCGGCGGAGGAGTGGCGTTGCCGGCCCATTCAGTGAACAGGGCGGTGGGAAGAAAATCAACCGTGTCCTGGGCGGTGTCGGGATCGGGGTTGGAGGCCGTGATCAGGTACGCCTTTAGCGGCCTGTAGGTTGCGCCGTAGTCGGCATCGGGGGTTGGAGCAGACGGCAGCGCGCCGAGTTTGGCGAGAATGTTCGCTTGTGCCGGAGCCAGCAGAAGAGTGCGGAACTTGTTCGACCAAGCCAGGCAGGCTACGGGGTAGAGCGCATCGCCGCGGTACAGGCCGAGGCGATCCATGAAGGGCGGGCCATTCTTGCGATAACCCTCGAGTTCAGCCAGCACCGCTCTGAGCTTGTCCAGGGATTCGAGGTCGCCCTGCGCAGCGAATGTGCCCGCGGAGACAGGAGAAACCGGCGCGGCCGCGGCCGTGGCTACGCGCTTTTCGAGAGCGCGATTGTTGAAGAACGAGACCGTGAACAGCACCAGAAGGATGAGAATGACCGCACTGGTGCAGGCCAGAAGCGTGCGCTTGAGGAAGCTGGTCCTGGTGCTTGCGCGGCTGGTTTCAAGGGCCGACTTATCGGCGAGCAGGATCTTCGAGAACAGGTGGGGAAGGAAGACCCACTGCGGAACCTTGCGCGTGCCGCCTCGCCTGGGTTGCGGGGCCGGCTGCTGGGTCTGCGCGGCGGCGATGGAAAAGATGCGGGTTGCCCCGGCATCGATGGGCGCGGCGGCCTGGGGTTGAGCCGGGCCGATATCGAGAACGTCCTCGACCAGGTGGGCGCGCATTCCGGCGAAGAAGAATCCGCGCAGGAAGGGGTTGACGCCGATCTGGCTGGGACGGGCAACCTCGGCGAGGAAGGAAACGATGCCGGCGCGGAGCTTGCGCAGGTCGCGGGGAAATTCATAGGCGCGGGCCAGGTCCTGGAGCTCGCCGCCGCGGGACAAAACATCGAGACGAAACTCGGAAAGAGCGTAGAGAAGCTGGTCGAATCGATTGCCGATCAGGGCCGTCGCCTGCTCCGTATAGAGGCCGGAGCCGGCGCTGAGAGAAGACAGCAAGGAACCGATGGGGAGCTTGACTTCTTCTTCCGCGAGGCGGCTTGCATAGTCCGCAAAGGGAGTGATTCTATCCAGCTTTGTGAACAGCACGTAGATGGGGAGCGAGATGCCCAGTGTCTGGGAGAGTTGGCGGAGACGCTCATTGAGGGTTTGAGCCAGGGCGCGAATCTGCTCAGTGGTATTGGGGGCCAGAATGCGTTCGATGCTGACGCAGACAACCACGGACCGCGCAGGGAGGCGGCTGTCGCCGAATACCGAGCCGAGCCGGGCCGGGATGGTGGCCCTGACGAGCCGCAACCAGAGAGGGGGTTGACGCAGGAGAGCGCCACCGGCCTCTGCCACCACGTAATTGCCGGCCAGCCAGAGATTGGCCAGTTGGGTGGGGACGATGCCCCCGTCTTGATAGACGTTTCCCGCCAGTAACTCGGCGTCGAGGCCGGACTGGAGCACGGTCTGCGTCTTGGCGGAGTTTTCATCTCCAATGACATAGATCAGCGGCATGGACGCCAGGGATTTGGCGCGGCCGGACTGGCGAATCCTGGAATCGGCATCGCGGAGCAGATTGCTCAGGTTTATGGCGTCGGGCGTGTCGGGTCCCGAGGATTGCCCGGAGCCGCCGCTGACCTTGTGCAGATACCAGAGCACGAAGATAGTTGCCAAAAGGCCCAGCAAGCCGAGAATCACGCAAAAGAGCACCAGGCGCGTGCCTTCAAAGTGCAAGGCAAATGCACCCCCAATGACCAGGGCCAGATAGAGAAGAAAGATAAGTATCCCGATCAGAACGCGTTTCATAGGGATATCTCCGAAAGGCTTTGCGGCGGGTGGAACGCCAAAGTTACCGAGGGCTGCTGGAGGCCTTGTGCGGTGGTGGGGATGGACTGGCCGAGGATGAGCACGTATCCAACGTAGGCCAGAACGGTGACGACGGCCAAGAAGACTGCGGTCCACGCCAGGCGGGCTACCCAGGGATCGCGCTTCGGGGCCGGCGGGGCGGCCGGGGTTTCCACCGGACGGAACAGGGCGTAGGCGCCGCGAATGCGGGCGATCTTTTCGCGAATGCGGTGGAGAATGGAATGAATCTCCGAGGCGTCTCCGAATGCGAAGCGGCCGCGGTAGCCGAGCAGAAGGCAGAGAGCGTGCAGCTCCAGCACATCGGCAACTTCAGCGGATTCGGGGCGATTGAGCAGGTCGGTGACGTTGCGAAAGAAGTATTCACCCGCGAAGTGGCCGCCGAACATCTCTTCCTGCAGGGGACGGCGGGCCCAGTCGGCGAAGGTGGGGTCCTTGGAGTTCAGGACGCTTTCGTCGAGGAATCCGATCATGGCGTAGATGGCCATCTTCGAAGCTTCATCGCTGTAACCCATGGCAGAGGCGTCTTTCACGGCCGCGGAGATCATCTTGCGCAACGTGGCGCGGAAGGATTCGGCGTTTTCAACGCGCTGCGTGAAGAAGCGGGTGCGCAGGATGACGGTGAAGACCTCCTGGAAGGCCAGGGCCAGGTTGTTGGTCTTGGCCTCTTGAGGGGCGTTAGCTGGAGAAGGAGTCATGCGGAGGCCTCCGTGACGATGGTGAGATCGAAGGTTGCGTCCCCCAGGTCGCCGGGCAGATAGACTCCCACCTGTTTGGTCTGGAGTATATGTTGCCAGCAGGCGCCGCTGAGGGAGATGGAGAAGTAGTGCATGTCCGCCTGGGCGTGGAGAGCGGCAGGCGGAACGGGAAGGTGCATGAGTTCCAGGCCGGGCAGGGCGCGCTGGACAAGCTTGGCGACACCTTCCGCAGAGCAGACTTTGAGGAGCTTCGGCGTCTGGCGGAGGATCACCGAGTCAGTGAGCGAGGAGCGGATGCCGAAGATCCATCGCGAGCGCCGCAGGCAACGCTCGTCCTTTACCTCAGCGGCATAGATGTAGCTGTCCACCTTGCGGAACTGGAGCGTGACGCTGTTGGATGGGGACACAATCTCGAGGTAACGCCGGATCAGGGCATCCAATTCCCTGAAGGTGGAAGTCAGGTCGCGATGGCGATAGGGCGGAATCTCGTCGCGTGTGGATTCAAGGGCAAATGTGCTGAGAGCGCCGGCCAGGCGGGCCAGATCCCTGTAGACGTCCTCGGGGTGAGAGCGGCGGTCCTGGAGATGATGGCGCAAGGCGGGCAGCGCCGAGCAGAGCGCGTGGAGGAACCAGTAGTTGGCCACGTCGAGAGCGGATGTGCCGAGCTCAAAGCGGCCGGAACCGAGGCGCAGATTGCGGGTGGATGCGATCTTCTCCTCGATGGCCTGCGCCAGGCGGAAGAGGATGAGGACCAGGCCTTCGCAGGCGCTGATGCGCAGGCAAGGCGGAATGAACTCCGGGTCGCTGACGAATCCTCCAGTGCCGTCGCGGAGGACGCGGGCAATGGGGAAAGAAACGGTGTCTTCAGAGAGCTGCGCCTGGCTGAGGAGGACGAGATTCTTGCGGGCAAAGGAAACGCTGTTCTCCCCCAGGCCAATGGAATCGTCACGGAGTTGGCGCTGCACGGCGCTGTAGCGCGTGCCGGCTCCGCCACCCAGATCGCAGTCGAGGCCCTGGTCATGGCGCGGCGGGATCGCCAGGTGGAGGATGATCTCGCTGTCGGTGGAAGCAAAGAGATTGTTCAGATGGGCAGGGTCGGGAACCGAGTCGCAGTCGGGCAGATCGAAGATGAGACCGTCGGGCAGGATGCCGGATGCGAAGCTGAGAATGGCAAGACCGTTGCGCAGGGCCTCAGTGTCGATGGAAAAATGAAGGAATCCCCATGGGTCCTGGCGCAGATTGGAATTCAGGAACCAGAGCGTGTCTTCGAAATACCGGCTCTGCGTCTGGAAGTGGTGAGGACCGAGATGCATGCCTTCCGACCAGACGACCCGCGACAGGAACTTCATAATAGGGAATCCACCATGGGAGACAGTTAGAGGTCAGGTTCGCTTCCGGATCGATGCAAAACGGGTCTCCACAGATAGCCGCTTGCCCATCATCGACAGGTCAGGCGGCCAGTCCGGACGATACCGGAAAACTCTTCGAGGAGCATATTCGTCCGGTGTGACAAGGCGCAACCGCATTATACGCAAAATCTTTTTTGGGTGAACAGGTAAATCGGGCGCAAGCGATGATATATGCTACCCGCATCGCACCGGAGGCCTGATTATATGGACAAACCGACGACACCTGCTGGACCGGACGCCTCGAAGTCTCCATGGCCGGAGGATTCCGGTTCCGAACCGGGCTTCGGGGCAACGGGCGTTTTTGGAGTGGTAAACGAGCCCGAACCGGTAGAGGGGTGGGCGGCGGGTCCTGGAGCCGCGGCTGAGAAGGACAGAAATCGGCTCACTGAGGCTCAAAAGCCACAGCCGGCACTGGGAGCGCAGGCTCTTGCAGAGCCCGTGGTGCACAAGGTGGTGTTCGGCGGCGGTGCGGAGGAGAGCTCACAGCAGTTGCTCGACCGCATTCGGTTGGCGTCGGCGGAAAGGGCGCCCGGTGCGGAGAGGGCGCCTGCTGCTGCGCCAGGCGTCCAGGGCAGCGCGGGATTTACCGAATTGCTGCGCACGCTGGGCAGCGATTCGCCCGCTCCGGCGGTTGCTGCAAGAGAGATTCCACCGCCGGAGACGCGGGGTCCCGCACCGGTCTCGGGGTTCACGTCCTTGCTGCAAACACTGAGCGCGACGGAGGCGGCAACAACTCCGGCTGAGGATCGTTTGAAGACGATGCAGCCTGACGCGCGATCCATTCCGGCCGAGCCCGGCAGGGCCGCCGCGGGTCCAACGCCAGGTGGATTCACGGAGTTGCTGCGAACCACCGCGGCGGAGAGTCCAGAGTATGGCGGTCCGCAGACACAGCGCCCCGGACTGGGGGAAGCGCCGGGGTTTGGCGGCGCGGGGGGCGCGATTCCGCCTCCCAGCGAGAACAAACCGGGAACATTCACGCAGTTGTTCGGCACGTTAGGAGGCGCAGAGGCAAGTCCGGCGGGCCCGGCGCCGGTGGAGCGCGAAATGGGGGGTTCATCCGGCGGAAGCGCAGGCTCCTTTACGCGGATGCTGTCGCTGGAACCGCAGCCTGTTGCGGCTGAACCGGCCTATCGCGAAGAGCGCCAGGCTGCGCCGGGAAGTGTGGATTATGGTCTTACGCCTGGAACGGCGGGGCCGGCGACGCCGAGCCGCGATCCATTCTCGCAACCGTTGCCGGAGGCGCAGCCTGTTCCAAGCGCGCCGCCAGTTGCCGGAGTCGGGATTACGCGGCTGATTCAAATGCTGGATGAGCCTTCAAGGCCGTCCGCTCCGCCCATGGAAGTCCCGCCCGTGAGCCCTCCCCAGGGGGCACAGCCTGGCGTCTGGACGCAGACATTCGCTTCGCTGTCCACGCCCAATGAGCCCACTGCGCCGGCGGCCAAGGCGCCGGATTGGCCTCCTCCTCCTCCTGCGCCGGCTGTGGCGGGCGGATACGCAGCGGCGCGCGAGGCCCATTTTCCAACCCCCTTGAGCGAGCCTCCGGTACGGGCTGTGCCGGCGGCTTCCGCGCCATCCGGACCGAGTGAGTTTACCCGGATTCTCGATGCTTCTAAGCTGCGGGAGATGTCCATGAGGGGCGGCCAGGCTGTGGAGAACCCGGTTCCGGCGCCGCCTGCGCAGAGCTTTGCGCCACCAGTTCCGCAGAGCTTTGCGCCCGCTCCGCCCGCGGTCCCGATTCCGAATTATCCGGTTGCCCCTCCGCCGCCCCCGGCAGGGATGCAAGGGTTGAGGGGAATGCCTCTACCGAGCGAATTCCGTCCGCCGCAACCGCCGCAGCCGCCCGCTTATCCGATGAGTTATCCGCAGGGTGGAGCAATCCACGCGCCTGGCGGGGGCCTGCCGCAAGCGCCCGGAATGTATGCGCCGCCGCCGATTCCGGCGCCGCCCGTTCCTCAAGCCCCGCCTGTCAAGCCGATTGAACCGGGGATGGGGAAGCTACAGCAATTCGTGCCCATGCTGCTCGTTCTGATCATCGTTCTGCTGGTTGTGCTGCTGGTGACGGTCATCTTCCTGCTGAAGCACTAGGTCACTGACCGTGTGATTTCGTACGTGTAATTGAGAGTCGCGGCCTCCCACCCTAGCCACAAAAACAAAGACGTGGCGAGGGTGGGGCACCCAGTTTTGGTACAAAATTATGCGGTCAGAGACCTAGCGCGGCCTGCGGATCATGTGGCATCAGGCAGGCTGCGCGAGCAGGATGATGAGCTCCATCTGCGGGTTGAGGAGTTCAGACGGCGCGTAGACGGCGAAGTTGCGGGCGCGCTGGACCGACTCCCAGACGGGGCCGCCCTGCTCGATGGCGAAGTACTGGTGGCGCAGCTTGACGGGGATGGACCGGGGCGGCGTGGGGACGTGCTGCAGGCGCAATCCGGGCAGGGCGTTGCGGATGAGGGTTTCGAGCTGGGTTGCGGAGCAGGCCTTGAGCAATTTCTGGGCTTTGTCAATCAGGTCCGCATCGCGAATATCGGCCGAAATCGCCAGATAAAAGCGGGAACCTTCAAAATAAGCATCCTTGTCGATGGGGGTCGCGTAAATGGTGTCCCTGACCATTTTGAGCGGGAGGGCGACGAAGTTGCTGGGGACCACCGTCTCCAGCATGGTGCGGATGAGGCGGTCGAGGTCCGCGAAGCAGGAGCCAAGCTGCTCGTGGTTATAGGGGGGCAGGTCTTTGGGGGCGATCTTGCTGGAGAAAGCGGTCAAGGCTCCGGCAAGATCGGAGAGCTCGCTGAAAAGCAGTTCGGGCTGAATATTGCTCGATTCGAGGAAGTGGCGCAGCACGGGGAGATGGCTGTTGATGGTGTAGAGAAGCCAGAAATTGGCAACGTCGGAGGCCGTAAAGTCCGCCAACGACTGATTCTTCTGGCGCCGGCCGCCGGCTAGCTGGGCGCTGCGCGCTACCAGCAACTCGATCATATTGCTGAGGATGCGCTTCAGGGTGGGATGGGCGTGAATATCGATCAGCGGTGGGATGTAGGCAGGGTCGACCTGGAACATGCCGGTCTCGGAGCGGAGGATGCGCGTGAAGCCAAGAACCACCGAACCCTCCCGGTTTTCGCCCTCGGCGAGAATCTGCAGGTTCTTGCGCGCCACCTGGACAGGCTTTTCTCCGCTGCCCGTGTTTTCGTCGCGGACCATCTGCATTTGAGCAAGGAAGCGAGTACTGACACTGCCACGATTCACTGAAACGTTCATGCCGCCCTGCAGGTACTCCGGCACGGCGAGATAGAAGGTGCAGTTTTGGCGTCCATCCTGGAAGCATTCGTCCAGATTCCGGGCCGGGGGTGGGTACTCCGAGGCAGGAATGTCGAGTGGGAGCGCATCGGGGAAGATTCCCGAAGCCAGGGTTATTGCCAGCCTGCCCTCCGACAGGGCTTTGGTATCGATCTGGATCTCGCGAAAGCCCCAGGAGCGGGAATTCAGGGAGTCCAGGTAGAATCGCGCGCTGTCTTCAACGAAGCGCTCCTGTGCCTGCAGGTGCTGGGGGGAGAGAAACGTGCCTTTGGACCAGATGACGGGTTGAAGCTGTCGCATTTTCTTGAGCAACCTCGGCTGACGCTGTGATGTTAACGGTTGGAGCGAGACAGTGTCCAAAGCAATAATTCCGGGCCGCTCTTCAGGGGATGGTGGAAGGTCCAGGCCGGTTGAGCGGCCGAGGAGGGTAGCAAGTTTGGAAGGAAACCCCGTTTAGACACCATCATCCTCGCACAAGTTGCGGTTTGCGAGGGGAAAAAGTTTTTGGGGCGGATTCGGTCAGGGAGTTTGTTGTAACACTAATAAACAGCCGCAAATTTCACTGGACAGTAAGCCCATTGTTGTGGTTTCTTTGGGAGCATCGGTATTACCAGCAATTCCCCGCATATCAGGAGCGTTATGGCCAGAGAGAGTACACAGCAGAAGCTTAGTCGCGTCCGGGCTCCCCGGGTGCAAATCACTTACGACGTAGAGGTTGGAAACGCCATCGAGATGAAGGAATTGCCCTTCGTGATGGGTGTGCTGGGCGATCTTACCGGACAGCCGGAGCAGCCGCTGGCAGCCTTGAAGGATCGCAAATTCGTTGAGATCAACCCGGACAATTTCGACAGCGTGCTGAAGGGCATGTCGCCGCATCTGAAGTTCTCGGTAGAGAACAAGCTGAGCTCCGACCCCCGAGCGGGACAGGTCGGAGTGGATCTTCACTTTGAGAGTTTCGACGATTTTTCGCCCGCCAATGTTGCCGCCCAAGTGGGTCCCATCAAGGAATTGCTGGACCTGCGGACAAGGCTGTCGAACCTGCGGGGAAGCCTGCAGGGCAACGACCAGCTCGATCAGGCGTTGTTCGACGCGGTTTCAAAGACCGAAGAACTGAACAAGTTGCGGTCTGAGATTGGGGCCGAGACGAAGGGGGATAAACATGAGTAGCCCGGCGAATCCGTTGGCGGAAGCGAAAACCGCCGAAACACTGACCACCGAGGTGTCGCTGCTGGACCAGATTGTGGCCCAGGGGCGCTTTGGCAAGGATACCGTTGCCCAGGAGCGCGGCAAGGACATGGTGAAGGAGTTCGTCAACCAGGTTCTTGAAGGGAAGATGACCCTCAGCCGCGATGCGGAAGCCAGCATCGGAACGCGCATTGCGGAGATCGACCGCCTGGTGTCGCTGCAATTGAACGAGGTTCTGCACCATCCCGCCTTCCAGAAGCTGGAGGCTACCTGGCGCGGAATCAAGCACCTGCTTGACCAGAGCGAAACCAACGACATGCTCAAGATCAAGCTCCTGAATGTCCCCAAGAAGGATCTTCTGAGGGATTTGCAGCGGGCGCCGGAATTCGATCAGAGCGCCTTCTTCAAGAAGGTGTATGAAGAGGAGTTCGGAGTCTTTGGCGGAGCTCCATTCGCGGCCCTGGTGGGCGATTATGAATTTGGCCGCAGCGGGGAAGATGTGGAGTTGCTGGAGCGGGTGTCGCAGGTTGCCTCGGCGGCGCATGCGCCCTTCCTGTCCGCGGCCGCGCCGGAGATGATGAACCTGAGCGAATACACTCAGTTGACGGGAATTCGGGATATGTCAAAGGTCTTTGACAGCACCGAGTACGCGAAGTGGAAGAGTTTCCGGGCTTCGGACGATTCCCGCTATGTGGCTCTGACCCTGCCTCACATTCTGATGCGCGAGCCTTACGGCAAGGAGACGAGGCAGATTGAAGAGTTCGCCTACGAGGAGGGCGTCGACGGCAGGGACAACAAGAAGTATCTGTGGGGCAATGCCGCGTATGGCCTGGCGGCGCGGCTCACGCAGTCCTTTGCCAAGTTCGGCTGGTGCGCATCGATTCGCGGCGTGGAGAACGGCGGCCTTGTGGAAGGGCTGGCGACGCACAACTTCCGCACCGATGAAGGCGACGTGGCATTGAAATGCCCCACTGAGGTCAGCATTACCGACCGCCGTGAAAAGGAGCTTGCCGACCAGGGATTTGTGCCGCTGGTGCATTGCAAGGGAACGGACTATGCCGCGTTCTTCAGCGTGCAGACGGCGAACAAGCCCAAGGTGTACGACAAGCCGGAGGCCAATGCCAATGCAAGGCTGTCGGCCCAGTTGCCATACATGCTGGCCATGTCGCGTTTCGCGCATTACCTGAAGGCCATGATGCGGGACAAACTGGGCAGCACGATGAGCCGGTCCCAGGCGGAGCTTTTCCTGAATCAGTGGATAGCGAATTATGTGATCGCGGACGACAATGCCTCGCCCAGCGCCAAGGCTGAAAGGCCATTGCGCGAAGCGCGCATTGAGGTAATGGAAGTTCCGGGAAAACCCGGGGCGTTGCGGGCCGTGGCATTTATGCGTCCCCACTTCCAACTGGATGAGCTTACTGTGTCTTTGAGGCTGGTAGCGGATCTGCCGCAACCCGCGGGCAAGTAGATCCACCGCTGCAGTCTCTCGAACCCCAATTCCCCAACCGGCCTGCCAACCAGGCCGAACACGAAAGGATTGCGACATGGCAGTTGATTACTTCTGGAAACTCGACGGCATTCAGGGTGAGTCGGTGGATTCCAACCACAAGAATGAGATTCACATTATGTCCTTCAGCTGGGGTGCCTCCCAAGTCACTACAGTTGCGGGAACGGGTGGTTCGGGCGCCGGGAAAGCCGATCTTGCCGACTTCAGCATCATGAAGTACCTTGACAAGGCGAGCGCGCCATTATTCAAAGCGCTCGTCAGCGGCACACATATCAAAACGGGGTCTCTGGCCGCAGTGAAGGCGGGCGCGGGGGGCAAGCCGTTTCTGAAGGTCGATTTCAAGGAACTGTTTGTGACCTCGATCCAGCATTCCGCGACGAACGAGATTCCGACCGAGAGCGTCTCATTCAGTTACAACGAGATCAAGGTTGAGTACAGCCAGCAGAACGAGCAGGGCATAGTAACCACAACCGGTGCGGTGACCTACAACGTCAAGGAGAACAAGGTCTCTTAGCAGACAATGACACCACTTGCGCTTTACCGCGAAGGGAAACTGCGGGAGGCCATCAAGGCGCTTGGCGACGAGTTGAGATCCAATCCACTCGACGCCAAGCGCCGCACCTTCCTGTACGAGCTTCTGCTGTTTGCCGGAGAGTTTGACCGGGCAGAGAAACAGCTGGATCTTCTGGCGGGAGCGAATGCCGAGGCAGCCGCGGGGACCCTGCTTTATCGGAGTGCGCTGCACGCCGAGCGCACCAGGCAAGCCATGTTTGCCAACCATGAGACGCCTCCTTTGATCGAGGGGGCCGTTCACGCCGGCGTTTGGAACGGAACGCCGTTCAGCGAGTTCAGCGATTCAGACCCGCGCATCGGCGCAAATCTCGAGGTGTTCCTGGCCGGCAGTTACACCTGGATTCCCATTCATTATCTGCGCCGCCTGGAGATTGAGCCTCCCGCCAACCTGCGCGACCTGGTGTGGGCGCGGGCGCGCGTGGAGACCAGCGCCGACTTTCGTCTGCAGGAGCTAGGCGAAGTTCTTCTTCCCGTCCTGTGTCCACTCTCATTTCGCCATGCGGATGAAGCCGTCCACCTGGGCCGGGAATCGGCCTGGGAGCAGGACGAGGCCCATGGCGAAATCCCCTTCGGAGCAAAGATGATGGTCGTCGACGGGGCCGATGTTCCGCTGCTGGAGATTCGCAGCGTAGTTTGGTCTGCCCCGGAGAAGGAGTCTCAAGATGCCTCTGCGTGAGGATTTGCTTACGCCGATTGCAGGAGAGAACCCGGCGGGCGCGGACCTTTACTACGACAAGGTCTTCGATCAGATCAAGGAAGCGCGCAGAGAAGACGAAGACCAGGGTCCGGCTGGGATGCTAGCCCAGCAGAAGAAGGCAGACTATCGAGCGGTGATCAGACTGGCAGGCGAGGCTCTGGCCAAGAACAGCAAGGATCTTCGGCTGGCGGGCTGGCTTGCGGAATCGCACCTGCGGGTTGAAGGTTTTCCGGTTCTGGCGCCCAGCATCGAGCTGCTGCGCGCGTTGCAGGAGACGTTCTGGCCGGTGCTCTATCCCCCGATCGAGGAAGGCAACGACCTGGAACTGCGGATGCTCGCGGTGGAGACGGCGGGGAGGCTGATTGGCGGCGCAGTTCGCAAGGCGGGGCTGACCCGAAGCGGTCTGAGCTTGGAAAAGTATCTGGAATCTCGCGTCGTGGGCTATGAGAGAGACGCCACGACGGACGCCAAGCTGGAAGCGCGGAACGATGCGATCAATCACGGCAAGCTGAGCGCCGAAGATTTCGATCAGGCGTTTGCGGGAAGTCCAAAAAGCCTCTATGCGCAGGCGGATGCGGCGCTGGCAGAAGCGCTCGCTGCAACGGAGCGCCTCGATCAATACCAACAAGAAGCCTACGGTGACAACGCGCCCATTCTGTCGAAGCTGCATGACACGCTGGAGGAGGTCCACCAGGTAGTGCTTCTGCTGCTCAACGAGCGGCGCAAGACAGAGCCGGATCCTGTGCAGGTTGTCGAGAAGCCGACGGCGGAGACGGGCGGCGAGGAGGCTGTTGAAGGCCAGGCGGAAGCTGGGGCGGATGAAGAGCCAGGGCAACCGGCGCGGCGCAGTTCTGCCTCGGCGGGGCCGTTGGAGCGGATAGCCGATGCGTATGCGCTGGTGGTTGAGAGCGCGGAGTTTTTGTTTGCAAGGGATCCCAGGTCGCCGGTGCCGTATCTGGTCTGCGCCGGTCTGCGCCTGGGAGAGACGCGCATGCAGGGAACGACGCCGGCTCCGGGCTTTGCGGTGGGGCCAAGTCCCGGGACCAGACAATCGCTGCGGGCGTTGGCCGCCAAGGGTGCATGGCCGGAGTTGCTGCGCGCNNGCAATCTCGGAGGCGGTGGTGGGAACGGTGAAGAGTCTTATCGCCGCAAGGCCCGAGTTACGGTACTGGACTCTTGAAGACGATACCGGCGCAGCGAACCCTGAGACGCAGCAGTGGCTGGACGCAACCGTTCTGCAATAGCGCATATGCAGTGATTTCGGGAGGATAAGTTGGCCAGAAGCAAGTCTGAAATCCTGATCACGCAGTCGTTGGTCGATCGGCTGGCCGATACGGAGCAGTGGCCGGAGACTCGCGCTACGTCCATCAGCATGTATCGCGAGTCGATGAAGCGGGATCTGGAGTGGCTGTTGAATACCCGCAATCCCGTCATTCCAGAGTTGGAGTCCTATCCCGCCACCGCCGCCTCGGTGTTGAACTTCGGTCTGCCGGACCTTCACAGTTTCGATGGCTCCGCGGGCAGGGAACAGAATGCCCTCACCGTTGCGCTGGAGAAATGCATTCGCACCTTCGAGCCACGGATCCACCAGCCTCGTGTGTATCTGACCCGCACGGATCTGCTCAGCCGGAGCCTGAGGTTCCATATCGAGGGGCAGATTACATACGAGAACATGGATGAAGAGGTCAAATTCGACACCGTGCTGGAGATGATCAGCGGCGAGTACGAGGTAAAGTAGGGCCATGCGCGAGGAAATGCTGGAGTACTATGAGCGCGAACTGACCTATCTGCGCCAGATGGGCGGCGAGTTTGCGCGCAAGTATCCCAAGGTCGCGGGGCGGCTATTGCTCGATCCGGATCGCTGCGACGATCCGCACGTGAATCGTCTTCTGGAGGGCTTCGCGTTCCTTGCCGCCCGGGTACACCGTAGGATCGATGACGATTTCCCCGAGATTTGCGAATCCCTCACCCGGATCATCCATCCGGGTTATCTGCGTCCAACGCCTTCGATGACCATCGTGGAGTGCCAGCCAGACCCGGCGCAGGGGAAGAAGACAGCGGGCATGCGGGTTCCGCGAGGGACACCGCTGGTGTCCAAGGCAACGGCCGAGGGGCTGCCTTGCCGCTTTCTTACCGCGTATGACGTGGATCTTTGGCCCTTTTCGGTTGCGGCGGCGGAGTGGCGTCAGCCGGAGCGGATGCAACGGCCGCCACGCGCGACTGTGGGCATCCAGGCCGTGGCGGCGGTGCGTTTGCGGCTTCGCTGTCAGAGAGATGTGGTTTTCTCAGGACTTCCGCTCAAGCGCCTGCGCTTTCATCTGGCGGGAGACGCGAGCGTGGTGTATTCGCTGTATGAGCTTCTCGCAGAGAAATGCATCGAGATTCAGCTTCGCGATCCGAAGGATGAGAAGAGGCTGATCAGCCTGGGACCGGAGCAACTGCGCATGGTGGGGTTCGACGCTGAGGAAAGCCTGCTGCCCTTTGTGCGGCGCTCCATGGACGGGCACCGGCTGCTCCAGGAGTATTTTGCGCTCCCGGAGAAGTTTCTTTTCTTCGACCTCTCGGGCCTGGAGCCGTTGGCGGAGGCCGGTTTTGGCGAAGAGGCAGAGATCGTTTTCCTGTTTTCGAGCTTCGAACGCGCCGAGCGGCAACAGGTGCTGGAGCTGGGCGTCAACGAGCGGACATTCCGGCTGGGATGCACTCCGGCAATCAATCTTTTTCCGCAGTCGTCGGAGCCGATTCTTTTGAGCCAGACGCGGCATGAATACACCATTGTCCCGGATAGCCGCCATGCCACAATGATGGAGATATTCAGCATTGAAGAGGTGATCGCAAGCAATCCAAAGCTGCGGCAATCGGTGGTGCTGGAACCTATGCATGCGTACCGCCATCAAACGCGCAAGCGGCAGGATCTTGCGTTTTGGTCGGCGACCCGGCACCTGAACGAGTTTGGCGAGCGGGAACCCTCGACGATGAGCATCTCCGTGGTCGACCTGACGGGAAGCTTTACAGACCCCGAGGCGGACGTACTGATGGTGCGGACGCTGTGTACCAATTTCGATCTGCCGTCCCGGTTCCAGTTTGGATCGGAATCCGGCGACTTTGAAGCCACCGGATACCCGGCGGCCAAGACGGTAGTTGCATTGCGGCGCCCGACGGCAAGCATCAATCCAGCCGGAGGGCAAGGACATTTCTGGCGGTTGATCTCGCTGCTTTCTCTGAATTATCTGTCTCTGAACGAAGAGGGACGCACCGCCATGCAGGAGATTCTGCGGCTGCATAACCTGAGCGATGCGGCGGCCAGCGAGAACCAGGTGGGATCGATATTGAAGATGAGTTCCTCACCCAATTTTGCGCTGGTCAACTCAGTCTATGGGCTTATTCCTGCGCGCGGAACCCAGGTGGAGATGGAGTTTGACGAACAGCAGTTCGCAGGCAGCGGATTGTATCTGTTTGCCGCCGTGCTCGATCGCTTTCTTGCCGGTTATGCTTCCATGAACAGCTTTTCGCAATTGACCGCACGGAGCACTCTACGAAAGGAGGCGCTGGGAAAATGGCCGCCGAGAGCTGGGACTCAAGCCCTGCTGTAACCGGGCAGACAAGTGAAGAAGACGAAAGACCCGAGTATCGGAATCTTCGCAAGATGCTGGACGAAGAGCCGTTCCGGGTGCATTTCTTTCAGGCTGTGCGCATGCTGCAAAAGATGGAGCAGGAGCGCAAGCCGGTGGGGTATTTCATTACGCCTCAAGGAGAGACGATTCGGTTTTCGGCCCGTACTTCGCTGGCGTTTCCGCCCAGCGAGATTTACGAATTGCGGCGAATGGAGAACGGCCAGATGAGCATGACCGTGGAGTTCATGGGTTTGTGTGCCGCAATCTCCGTGATGCCGGCGCCTTATACGGAGTTTCTGCTGGCGCGAGCTCGGCAGAAGGACCATGCGATGGAAGACTTTCTGAACATCTTCAACCATCGGATGATTTCGTTCTTCTACAGAGGATGGGAGAAGTATCGCTTTTTCATCGAGTACGAAAGAACTGGAGAGGACCGGCTTTCCGCCCGGCTTCTGGATCTGTTGGGTCTTGGCACCGAGGGCCTGCGCGACCGAGGCGGGATTCCGGACGATGCGTATCTGAACTACGTGAGCCTTTTGGCGCGTCATGTGCGTTCAGCGGCTTCGCTGGAACAGATTCTCGAAGACTACTTCGGCGTGAACGTGCGCATCCAGCAATTCGCAGGCGCCTGGCGGAAGCTGAGCGCGGAGAATCAGACTTGCTTCACGGGATTCGGCGGGGCGAGCGAACGTCTGGGAGTGGGGGTAGTGGCCGGGGACGAGGTCTGGGATCATCACGGACGCATCCGCATTTCGCTCGGACCCATGCGCTTCGAGCAGTATCTGAAATTCCTGCCGGGGCAGGAAGCCCATCGCGAACTGGTCGCGTGGTTGAGGTTTTACTCCAATGGGAGTTACGAGACAGAGGTGCAACTGGTGCTGGCGCGCGAAGATGCGCCGGCATGCGAGTTGGGATCGAGTGGAAAACAACGCCCGCAACTGGGACTGGTGAGCTGGTTGAAGACCAGGCCGCTCGACCGCGATCCAGCGGATGCGACTTACCTGGTGCAGTAAAAGAATTTCGATTGCGAGGACGGGGAAGGCTATGAGCACAAATCTGAAGGCACTCATTGACAAGTTGAACGATACGACGCGGAAGGCGCTTGAAGCCGCGGCCGGCTTGTGCGTCGCGCGGACGCACTATGACATCGAGATCGAGCACTATCTTTTGAAGGCGCTCGATGGCAGCGACAACGATATAGCCGCGATCCTCAAGCACTTCGGGGTCGATCGCTCACGATTGACCAAGGAGCTGGAGCGCAGCCTGGATTCCCTGAAGAGCGGCAATGCGCGCTCGCCCGCGTTCAGTCCGACCGTGGTCAAGATGCTTTCCGAGGCGTGGACCGTCGCCAGTATCGATTTCAACGCGGGAAATATCCGCACGGGCTTCACGCTGCTTGCGCTGCTGGGCGACGAGGAACTGGCCCGGATGGTGAAGGACATCAGCAGGGAACTGCAGGCCATCCCTCCGGAGGGGTTGCGGAGCGGCTTTTACGACATTGTTGCCGCATCCAGAGAGGCACAGACCACTCTGGGCGCCGCCGATGAAGGAGCAGCGGAACGCGGCGGTGACGGACCCGGCGCCCGCGCGGCCTCGGGCGGCAAGACGCCCCATCTGGATCAATACACGGTGAACCTGACCGCGAATGCCAAGGCGGGGAAGATTGACCCGGTGCTGGGCCGCGACCAGGAAATTCGCCAGATGATCGACATTCTGATGCGGCGGCGTCAGAACAATCCGATTCTGACCGGAGAGGCCGGTGTGGGCAAGACGGCGGTGGTTGAGGGTTTCGCCAATCGCGTGGTCAACGGCGATGTGCCGCCGGCATTGCAGGGAGTGCATATACATAGCCTCGATTTGGCGCTGTTGCAGGCTGGAGCGGGCGTCAAGGGAGAGTTTGAAAACCGGTTGAAGGGACTGATCAACGAAGTGAAGTCCTCAACCGAAAAGATCATTCTCTTCATTGATGAAGCCCACACCATGATTGGCGCCGGTGGAGCTGCGGGACAGGGCGATGCGGCCAATCTGCTGAAGCCGGCGCTGGCGCGCGGGGAACTGCGCACCATCGCCGCAACCACCTGGTCGGAGTACAAGAAGTACTTCGAGAAGGACCCGGCCCTGGCCAGAAGGTTCCAGGTGGTGAAGGTTGAAGAGCCGACGGAAGAGGTTGCCTGCACCATGCTGCGGGGCATCAAGGCGTCGCTGGAGAAGCACCACAATCTGCGAATCCTCGACGAGGCAGTTACAGCAACAGTTAGATTGTCGCATCGCTATATCGCCGGCCGCCAACTGCCCGACAAGGCAGTTAGCGTGCTGGATACGGCCTGTGCACGGCTCTCTCTGGGGCAAAACTCGACTCCTCCCCGCCTGGAGGATATTCTGCGCCGGATCGACGCGCTCGAAGTACAAAAACGCGTGCTGGAACGCGAGACGAAGATAGGCGCAGACCACGCGGAGAAATTGGGGGAGATAGAGACTCTGCTTGCTGCCGCGAAACAGGAGCGGGATATTCTGAACGAGCAATGGGAGAAAGAAAAGACTCTGACAGAGAAGATTCGCGGCTTGCAGGAGACCCTGGAGTCTCCTGAGAAGAAGGACTCAGAGGCATCGGCGAAAGAGAGCGAAGTGCGGGCTGAACTTGCCCAGCTTGAAGCCGAGCTTGCCACGCTGCAGGGCGAGCGGGGAATGATGCGGGTCTCAGTGGACGCGCAGATTGTGGGCGAGGTGATTTCCGCCTGGACGGGAATTCCCCTGGGCAAGATGGTGCGCAATGAGATTGAGACGGTGCTCACGCTCGATGAACATCTGAAGAGGCGGGTCATCGGGCAGGATCATGCGCTCGCGGCCATTGCGCAAAGGATTCTTACCTCGCGGGCCAATCTGGACGATCCCGTGAAGCCGGTCGGAGTCTTTCTTCTGGTTGGCCCCAGCGGAGTCGGCAAGACAGAGACAGCCATTGCGCTTGCCGACGTTTTGTACGGCGGTGAACGCAACATGATCACCATCAACATGTCGGAATTCCAGGAAGCGCACACGGTTTCGACTTTGAAGGGATCGCCTCCGGGCTATGTCGGCTACGGCGAGGGAGGCGTGTTGACCGAAGCCGTGCGGCGCAGGCCCTATTCGGTGGTGTTGCTCGACGAAGTCGAGAAGGCGCACCCCGATGTGCTGGAGCTGTTCTTCCAGGTCTTCGACAAGGGCAGGATGGAAGATGGAGAGGGCCGCGAAATCGACTTTCGGAACACCATCATTCTGCTCACCAGCAACGCGGCGACGGACACGCTGATGAAGCTGTGCGCCGACCCGGAGACGATGCCCGACAATGAGGGCCTGGTCAAGGCGATGAAGCCGGAATTGAACAAGATATTCAAGCCGGCGTTTTTAGGCAGGCTGATGATCGTGCCTTACTTTCCGATCAGGGACGAGGCGATGAAGCTGATTATCCGCCTGAAGCTGGGCAAGATTCAGCGGCGTCTGATGGAGACGCACAAGGTTGCTCTTGTGTACGACGACGTTCTTTTGAACGAGGTAGCCGCTCGCTGCACTGAAGTTGAGAGCGGAGCCAGGAACGTCGATAACATCCTGTCGAATACCATGCTACCCGACCTATCGCGGCAGATTCTGTCGCAGCTTGCCGGGGGAGTGGCGGCGGACAGAGTGAGCATTTCAGTCAAGGACGGTGCGCTGACGTACGCATGGGATGTTGCGCCCTAGAGCGGGCAGCATCCCGGAGCAAATCGACTGAAGCAATCAACGGGAACTTTGGCAAGGGACAGGCGGGGTCGGCATGGCAACTCTGAAGCAGGCAGACCGGTTGATGCAGTTTTCAAGCCCGCTGGGCAAGGACGTGCTGCTGATTGAGTCGATTGAAGGCGGGGAAGGAATTTCGCGCCTCTTTGAGTACCGGGCTGTTCTGCTGGCTACCGTGGAAACCGCGATCGATCCGGCGAAGCTCATTGGCTCCAAGGTGACGGTGGCCATCAGTCTGAACGATGTGCAGGGATTCAGGTACATCAACGGCATTGTTGCTTCGTTTGAGCGGTGCGCGGGCGACAAGGAGTTCAACGTCTACAAGGCGCGCATCGTGCCGTCCATGTGGCAACTTACATTGAGCGCCAACAGCCGCATCTTCCAGAGCAAGACCGTTGTGGATATTGCCAAGGCGGTAATCGGCGAGTATGGATTGTCCATCTCGGATCAGACATCCAGTTCCTACAAGCAGCTTGAGTATTGCACGCAGTACTCCGAGTCGGATTTCCATTTTGTCTCGCGCCTGCTGGAAGAGAGCGGCATCTTTTACTGGTTCGAGCATACGGACCAGGACAACAAGATCGCATTGGGAGACAGCAGGAACGCCTATCAGGACTGCCCGCTGTCGGCTTCGTTCCCCTATGCCCTGAATAAGAAAGGAGCCGAGGGGGCATACGGAGCAATGGTTACCGAATTCACCTCGACGGCAACCATGGTCTCAGGCAAGCACTCGACGGCGGACTATAACTACAAGACTTACGCTCGTTCGGATGTACCGGACAAGAGCAGCGCAAGCCCATACGGAAAGAATGCCTTTGACGAGTATCTCTATGCAGCGGGAGCGGAAGGCTATGCCGATGACTCCGCGGACATCGAAACGGGACTCGAGACCTTGTTCCTGGAGACGCGGGCGGTTGCCGCCGATGCGGTCGCCGAAGTTTTTCGTGGCGCCTCCAATGCGCGCTCCCTGTGCGCGGGTTACACCTTCAGCCTTACCGACAACCCGCGCCAAGCGTGGAACCGCAAATACCTGCTGACCGAGGTTTCGCTTGAAGTTGACCAGGTCCCATCGTACCGAGCGACCGATACGGCGCAAGGGTCTGAGTACAGCAATCGGTTTACGGCGATCTCGTCGGATACCGTTTTTAAACCAGCGCTAACACTGGCTAAACCCCGGATCTACGGCCCGCAGACGGCGGTGGTTGTGGGGTCGGGCGGCGAGGAAATCCACATTGATTCGCTGGGACGCGTGCAGGTCCGATTCTTCTGGGACAAGAAGAACGACGATAGCTCGACTGTCGACTGCACCTGGGTGCGCGTGGCGCAGGGCTGGGCCGGAAACGGATGGGGATCTTATTTCTGGCCGCGCGTAAAGGACGAGGTGGTGATCCAGTTTCTGAACGGAGATCCCGACAATCCGGTGATCACAGGTTCGGTTTATAACGGCGTGAATACTCCCAAATACGCTCTCCCGGACAACAAAACTCGCTCCGGGCTGGTAACGCGGAGCAGCACCGGCGGCTCGGGGGCGAATGCGAATGAGTTGCGCTTTGAAGACAAGATGGGAAGCGAACAGGTTTATCTTCATGCCGAGAAAGACATGGATGTTTCGGTCGAGCACGACCGCCGCATCTCTGTGGGGAACAACGACTCGCTGACCGTGACTGGGACCCAGAGCGAGCAGATCGGCAGCAACTTCAACAGGCAAATCAAGTCGAATGCGGTGGAGCAGATAGGCGGGAATTCGGACCTTGGCATAAGTGGCAATCTTACGGAGCAGGTGGGAGGGAATCACTCCCTGAATATAAGTTCCAACCAAAGCGTGCAAGTGGGTTCGGCTTATTCCATGAGTGCCAACAATACGATCTATATCAATGGGGGCATGAGCGTGGTGATTCAAGCCGGGATGGAGCTCAGCCTGGTGGCATCCGGGAATTTTGTAACCATCGGACCTTCCGGCGTCGCGATCTCAGGGACGATGGTGCTGATCAACAGCGGCGGTGCACCCGGTTCGGGGAGCGCGGGGACAATATCCAGCCCTCAATCGCCTGCAGCTCCCGACCAGGCCGAAGCAGGCAGCAGCGGCGGCTCCGCGAGCAGTCCGTCCAGCACGGCTGGAGCTTCGCCGTCCGGGATTTCCGGCGCCGGTGGGGCTTTGCAGGCCCCAACCCCATTGTCCAGTGCCGGGAGCGCTGTGGCGGGAGCCGTGAGCTCGGCCACCGGCGCAGCCGGCCACGCAGAGCAGGGCGCGCAGCAGGCTGCCCAACAGGCTGCACAGCAGGCACAGCAAGCCGCAGGGCAGGCGCAGCAGGCCGCGCAACAGGCGGAGCAGCAAGCCCAGCAGGCCGTCAACCAGGTGGGGCAACAAGCGCAGCAGACAGTCCAGCAGGGGCAGCAGGCCGTGCA
>PLGM01000256.1:0-10353 GCA_003139795.1 Acidobacteriaceae bacterium
ACTTGTGCAGAGTCTCCCTAAAGAACGAATGGATCGTTTGACCTCCCACGTTTAGCGCAGCAACGCCTGTTGGAGCGAGTACGACCTGTCTTCGGTCGCTCGTTCTTGCGAGCTCGCGGACAAGGGTCGATTTTCCCGTTCCGGCGCGCCCCGTGATTATCACCACTGGGAAATCTTCATCCGGGAAGGCGAGAGACAGATTCTTATTGGCGGATACAGTTTGGATCGCGTACGACGGAGCTCCGGGAGGGAGAAGCTGCTTATGGCGCTTCAACCCTACCGCCTTCATTATCTCGGAAAGAATCGGCACCGCCGGCCTCCGTTCCTTGCTGGGCTCGACGCAAAACTGGGCCAAAGGAATGTGAAAAGTATACGCGGTATCTCGCGATCCGAGCGCATTGGCAGACGCACACCCTACGCCACCACCCGCATCCGAACCCCATCCTGCTCCTGCAAGCAAGCGATGATGTTGAACAGATTCGCCGCAGTGCGACTCACCCAACCGCCATCTACAGGCCGCGCGCGCCGTAGATGGAATCCCGGTCGATCGCTTCATCCGGCAGCAATGGCGTCGTCGCGTGGCTCTCGCTCCAGGCTACAAGCTCGCGGGACCACTCTTCCGCATCGAGCGGGTGCGCGCGTCCGCGCGCTTTCACCTCGTCGGAAAGCTCCCGCATGGATTCCTGCGTGATCGGGCGGCCTTCGCCACGCGCCAGGGAAGCGCGGGCTTCATCGATCGTGGCGCGAAACTCGACCCGCCGCCGCTCGCGTTCCTCCCACAAAGCAAGAGCTTCTTCGACAGCATCTTCCTCGCTGTGCAGCCGTCCCGTTTCTACGGCGCGGCGGGCGAATGCTTTTTGATCGGATGTAAGCTCGACTTCCATCGCTTCGGCTCCTAACCACAGGGTACGGCAAACGACTTAGGAAAGCCACCTCCGGGTGCGTGGAGGAGGCCTCTGGACCCCCCGGGCAAATTGCCGCACAATAGAAGAAGCATCCAGGAGAGGGAACACCGTGCCCCAACCTAAGACCGCCCGAGTCACTCGGCTGGAGATTCGCATTTCTCCAGAACTGAAGCGTCGCCTGGAATACGCGGCCACGCTGCGGGGCGTCTTGGTCGCGGAATTCGTGGTTCAAACCGCCCAGGAAGCGGCCACACGCACCATTCGCGAAAACGAAGTCCTCACCCTCAGCGAGCGTGCCCGCGTGCCCTTCGCGGAGTTGCTGCTGAACCCTCCCCGCCCCAACCGCAAGGCCATCGCCGCCGCAAGGAAATTTGCCGCCACCGAACGGAAGCGCGCGGCTGAGGCGAAGCCCTCCGCAAGGCAGGCGATGCGCCCCACCCCTTCCAACCGCGCTACGCGCAACGGCGTTCCCCTGCTCCCGGTGCGTCGGAACGCCCGGAGAGCAACCTCCGAGCTGGTCCGCCAACTCCAGGAAGAGCTGCCGTGATCCGTTACCTGTGGATGTGAATGTTTGGGTTGCGATGAACGTCCCCGGGCAGGCCCCGGCTCTCAGTCTGGCTACCGGAAGAGGTGCCAAACCTGCCAGATGCCGTAGAGGCTGAGCACCGTTGCAGTCTCCAGGCCAATTGCCACTGCGAGGCCCTGCAGGCAACTTCCGTCCTCCGCGCCTGACTCGGAAAGCTGGTCCGCTTCCCCGGCGAAAGCAAGAGCTTCGGATAATGAAGACACCCACACGGGACCGGCTAAGGCGTCGCTGTGCATCGGGGAATCGGAGGATTCATCATCAAACTCGTTGAGAACTTGCCTCATCACGTTAACTCCTTCCACCTGAGAGTCCTATCGGCAAAACGCCGAAGTGAATGACCTGGGGTCCGAAATCAACGTACATAGCACCGGACTATCCATTTTCCGGCTTCTTTTATTGGAAAGCTGTGATCTATCGCACACTTTACAAGAAAATCTTTGCGCCAGGCGCCCCTGCGTTGCGCCTTGGCCTCTGTCACCCGCAATTCACCCAATCCGCTTAAAATGCCTCTTGGAGGCAACAAACCCCATGAATCCCACCGGCAACACCATCCTCATCACCGGCGGCGGCTCCGGCATTGGCCGCGGACTGGCTGAAGCGCTTCACGCCCTCGGCAACCAGGTCGTCATCGCCGGACGCCGCAGGCAGGCGCTCGACTCGACCACTGCCGCCAACCCCGGCATGAAGTCGCTCAACCTCGACATCGAAGACCCCGCCGCCATCCGCGCCTTTGCCGCCCAGGCAGCAGCCGATTTCCCCTCCCTCAACGTGCTCATCAACAACGCCGGCATCATGCGCCCTGAAAAGCTCCTCGCCCAGCAGCCCGACCTCGCCGACGCCGAAGCCCTCGTCACCACCAACCTGCTCGGCCCCATCCGTCTCACCGCCGCTCTCCTGCCCCTGCTTCAGAGGCAGCCCCGCTCCACCATCCTCAACGTCTCCTCGGGCCTGGCTTTTCTGCCTCTGGCGCTGACGCCCACCTATTGCGCCACCAAGGCCGCCATTCACTCCTATACGCTCTCGCTCCGCTATCAGCTCCGCGCCACGCAAATCGAAGTCCTCGAACTCATCCCCCCCTACGTCGCCACCCACCTGATGGGCGGCGCCGACGACCCCCGCGCCATGCCCCTGGGCAAATTCATCGCCGAAGTGATGGAGATATTGAAGACCCAGCCCACGCCCGCCGAGATTGTTGTCGAGAACGCCAAGGGCCTGCGCTTCGCCGCCGAGAGCGGCAAATTCGACGCCATCTTCCAGGGCCTCAACGCAGCCAGGTCGGACATCCGCTGAGGAAGTCTGCCGGCATGGGAAATCCTCCGGTTCCGCATCGGAAGTGCCGCCAAAGACGCTGTCCTTGACGTGCGCAAGCCGGGAACGGCCCGTTTCTGCCCCGGATATCGCGCCAAAATCACGCAGAAATCGCGCCAAAAACACGCAAAAACGCCGTCTTTTGCGTTCTTTTCACCAATTTCGCAGGTCTGCAGCCAGACGTTTCCTCTTTTTCCGTCCACATGCAAGTCCACTTTTTCCGATTTTGAAAAACAATTGGGGCTTTAGTCCACCTGCAAGTCCACATTTCCGTCGGCTTGCAAGCCGACATTTTCGGCTCCCGATCGAGCCACGCCCTCGCGCCTCAACTCCGCGCGACCCCGCTCCGCTTGCGGAACACCACCTTCAACTCCCGCCGCCAGTGCTCGGTGAGGGCGATCAGTTCCCACTCCACCTGCGGCGAGAAATACCGCAGCACCGGCTCGTTGGCCGGGTGAATCCGCAAAGCCGGAGCGGCCAGCAGCAGCCGCGGCGCCAGCGGCGAAACCTCCGCTCCCGCAAAGTATCCCTGCCGCTCGAAGGCCGACAGCGGCCTCCCACCCCCACCGCCCACGCCAGGCTGCCGGTCGTCGTTCAGCGCCCGCACCCGAATCCAGTAGTCCAGCGCTTGCAGCGGCAGGTGCAGATCCTCCTCGGCCTTCAGCTCGATCACCGCCAGCCGCCCGTTGCGGTCCAGCGTGAGCAGGTCCAGCATGCCGCGGTCGCCGGTCGAGAGCGCCGGCACCTGGGTATACAGCAAATCCCCCCTCAAACCCGGCAGCAGTTCGGCAATTCCGGCGCGGAGCCGCGCCTCCAGCCAGCGCTCCGGTTGCATGCGGAAGAGCGGGTCGGTATGCACGCCGTCGGCGTGCCGGCTCAAAAACAGCCGCGCGCACAGATCGCGGCAAAGTCCTTCATTTTCAGCCGTCAGCGGCGTCTCGTTGGCTCCGGCCCCAAACGTGATCTCGTTCTCGCCCGCAAACGAGTTGGCCGCAAACCCGTGCCGCACCCGCGCAAACTCCAACCCGTGCAGCAGCAGGCCAACCTCGGTGGCCGAACTGGCCCGCACCTCTACCCGCTCCCTGGCCGCCACCGGAACCAGCGCCAGCAGACGGTCGATCCCCGCCTGACGCCGCTCGATGGCCGCCGCGGCAGAAAACGCATGCACCAGCCGCGAGTCGAAGTTGCCGGTGTCGCGAAAGTCCACCGCCGCAAGCTCCTCGCTGCGCTCGTCGAGCGTAAAAAGCTGGAAGTCGGCGGCGGCGTGGTTCAGCCAGGCCATTCTCTCGGCGGTGGTGCGCCAGGCCCCGGCCGGCACAACCACCTTCAACCCGCCAAAGTGCCGCCGTCCGTCGCCCTTCTGCCTGCAATAGTCCAGCCAGAGAATTCCCAGCGTCAGAACGCCGTCCACGATTGATCCGGACTCCGCCTCGCTCACGCCGATCACCGCGTCGGCAGCCGTTCCTCTCAGCAGCCGCCCGCGCACATAAGCCGGCCCAAAGCTGTGCTCCAGGTCCATCGCCGACCGCAATCCATCCACCTTCGACCCGATAAAACTCCTCGTCAGCGCCCGTTCCAGCAGCCGCTGATAATTCCGCCGCCCCGCATCGCGTGCGGTGGGGGTGCGGCGGTCGCTGCTGGGCACCAGTTCCAGAGCCTGGGGCCTCGCGGCGCCCATGCGGCGGGTCATCAGGCGCAGGCATTGCGCCCGCTCCTGCACCTCCACCACGGTGCGCATCAGATTCCGCTCCTCGCTCCACAATTGCAACAGGCAGCGCCCATGCTGCTCGCTCACGGCATAGTGTGCAGTGCGCATGTCGAACAGGACGCGGCCATCCTCGAGCACAGCGGCTGCGGGATGGTCGGCGAGGTATTCTTCGATGCTTTGCGCCAACCGGCCGGGGGAGGGCGCAGGTTCACCGGCGGCCATGCGGCGCCCTACCAGCCTTGCCGCGCGCGCAGGCTCGTGATGTGCGCGGTGTGGTGGCGGGAGTGCCAATCGTAGAGCGCCAGCACCCTGGCCAGGTTCTGCCGGCCCAGTTCGGGGTGGTCGTAGCCCTTCTGGAAGTCTTCGTCCGGGAGAGATTCGAGCAGCCCCACCCAGCGCCCGTGCAGTCCTTCAATCAGCGCCAGTGACACATCCAGCGGCAGCCGGCGGCTGTCTGCCAGGTTGGCCCAGGCGGCCTCGTCGTAAGGCTTCACCGTGGGCCAGTCCTCGGTCAGGGCCAGCTTGAATCGGATGTAGCAGTTTGCGTGGCTGTCCGCCACGTGGTGCACCACCTGGCGAACCGTCCAGCCGCCTTCCCGGTAGGGCGTATCGATCTGGGAATCGCTCAGCCCGCTTACGGCGGCGCGCAGGCGCGCTGGCAGCAGGCGCAGCGTTTGGATATGCGCGGCGCGAACGCCCGGCAGGCTGCTGGCCGGCGTGCTGAAGCGGCCAATGGGATAGCGAAGGTCGTCCAGGTCCGTCATGGAACGAACCTTACCATGATTCCTTGCCCGAAGAAAGCTGGAAGTGCTCCCCCGGCCCCCCGCGCTGGTGCTGCTTTGGGGCCGGGGTTCGCTTTAGGCGTGATGGTGATGGTAATGGTGGTGGTGATGGTGATGATGGTGGTTCGAGGCAGCGAACGCCGGGCTGGCAAACACCATCAACAACAGGGCAGCGGCAAGAATCTTTTTCATGCGTCGAATGTAGCACGGGCACGGCGGCGCGGAAAGCGGATTGAACGCCGCGCATCAAGAGAAGCACGGGGGCGCGGGAAACGGTTCCATCGCGGAACGGCCAGGTTGTTTCAGAAGGAGCACGTTGGAGGTGGCAAGCGGCGTAGACTGAAGGGACGATGACCAATCCGGCTGCTTCCCCGCATTCCAGCCATAAGCGGTATTTTTTTGAGAAATTCGGCCTCACCGAGCGCCTCCTCGAGCGCTGCCTGGGCCAGGCCCTGGCGGCCGGCGGAGACTACGCCGACCTCTACTTCGAGTCGGTCACGGCCACCTCGCTGGGCGTCGACGAGCAGATCGTCAAATCCGCCAGCCAGGGCGTCAGCGCCGGCTGCGGCATCCGTGTGCTTTCCGGCGAGCGCACCGGCTACGCCTACACTGACAATCTGAGCCCCGAGCGCCTCCTCCACGCCGCCCGCACCGCCGCGCTCATCGCCTCCGCTCCAGCCAAACAGACGGTGCAAGGCTTCGTCGAGGCGTCCGTGGCCGATCTTTATCCGGTCCCGCTCGGCGGCTTCGATCTCGACCTCGCCGCGCGCCTCGAACTCATCCTCCGCGCCGACCGTGCCGCGCGCGCCTACGACCCCCGCATCGTCCAGGTGCGCGCCGGCTACTCTGAAGAACTGAAGCGCATCCTCATCGCCGCCTCCGACGGCGCCTTCGCCAGCGACACCCAGCCCCTCTGCCGCCTCAACGTCTTCGTCATTGCAAAGGAGGACGCAAACATCACCAAGGGCGCGGCGGGCGGAGGCGGCCGCGCCGGCCTCGATCAGTTTGCCGGCTCCAAGAGCCCGGAAAGCCTGGCCCGTGAAGCCGCCCGCGGAGCCATTCTGCAGCTCGGCGCAGTCCCCGCCCCCGCCGGCGAGATGGAAGTGGTCCTCGGTCCCGGATGGCCCGGAATCCTGCTCCATGAAGCCGTAGGCCACGGCCTCGAAGCCGATTTCAACCGCAAGAAAACCTCCGCCTTCGCAGGCCTCATCGGCCAATCGGTCGCCAGCCCCAAAGTCACTGTCGTGGATAACGGAACCATCGCCGGCCGCCGCGGCTCGCTCAACGTAGACGACGAAGGCTCGGCCACCCAGGAAACCACCCTCATCGAAGGCGGCGTCCTCCGCGGCTACCTCACCGACAAGCTCTCCGCGCGGCTCACCGGAGCGGCCAACACCGGCTCCGGCCGCCGCGAGAGCTACCAGTCCATCCCCATGCCCCGCATGACCAACACCTACATGCTGGCCGGCGACGACGCCCCCGAGGACATTCTCCGCAGCGTCAAGCGCGGCCTCTACGCCGTCAACTTCGGCGGCGGCCAGGTGGACATCACCAACGGCAAATTCGTCTTTTCCGCATCGGAGGCTTACCTGATCGAAGACGGCAAAATCACCGCCCCCGTCCGCGACGCCACGCTCATCGGCAACGGCCCCGAAGCGCTCAAGCACGTCTCCATGGTCGGCTACGACCTCAAGCTAGACGAAGGCATCGGCACCTGCGGCAAAGACGGCCAATCCGTCCCCGTCGGCGTCGGCATGCCCACCATCAAGCTCGACAAAATGACCGTCGGCGGCACGGGAAGGTAGTTCCCGCCAAGAATTTTCTAGCCGCATATCTCAAATCTGAGATATACTCAGTCATGCATTGGTCCGTAGAAATGCTGAACGACATCGTTGCAGCGGAAATCGACGCTCTTCCGGCCGATATGCAGGCAAAATTTCTACGCATTGTTTTTCTGATCACCAACTTTGGCCTGGAAATGCTTCACGAACCACAGATCAAGCATCTCGAAGGCAAGCTCTGGGAGATGAGGCTCAAGGGGCGGGATGGAATCTCAAGAGCCTTGTATGTAACAGCTTCCGGTAAGCGTGTGGTCGTGCTTGGAGCATTTGTGAAGAAGACGCAGAAGACCCCCCAGGCCGAGATCGATCTGGCATTGCGGCGAGCAAAGGAGATTGTATGACTATTCCCTATGAAGTGTTCAAAGCCCGGATGCTGGCCAATCCTGACGTGAAGCGCGAATATGATGCTCTGGCTCCAGCGTTTGAGATCGCGGCGGAATTGCTGCGGGCGCGGAAGCGAACCGGCCTCTCGCAGGCAGAGCTGGCCGCGCGCATGGGTACGAGCCAGTCCGCTATTGCCCGCATGGAGAGCGGAGAAGCCCTTCCCAGCACCAAGACGCTTCTGCGCTTCGCCGAAGCAACCGGGTCGAAATTTGAACTACGTCTGTCTGCGGCGTGATGGAATCAACTGGACAAAATGACCGTGGGCGGCACCGGAGAATAGAAAGTAGCAGAGAATGGACGCCAAGGATATCCCGGTAGTATTCACTCCCGATAACGAGCCCTATCTCGGTCGCACGCTTCTCTTCCATTTCGATCAACTCATTTGTTCCGTCATGGAGGCAAACGCCTCTCTCGCTCCAACCTCGCACAGGCGAGTTCTTACCGATCAGCAGAAAATGGCCTGTCAAGTCATCCCTCAGGCTCTCAGCATCGCGCTTTCAATTCGCGAACTAATTCGTCAGGGGTATCTTTTTGGCGGGCATGTTCTACTTCGCGCACTAGCTGAGCGAGCGGCAATTTTGCTCTACATCAACCTCTATCCAGCAGAAATTGATAAATGGAATCGTGGTTGGGAACACAATGAAGCACCCAGCCTCGCAAAAATGTTCGAAAAGATTCGGGCCAAGCAGAAGCCGGGCGCTCCCATCCGAGGAAGCGATTTGACGGCACCGATGAATAGTTTGCTACATGCAAGGCCCGATTCCGCTCCCTGGAACATGATCTCGCTCGGTGGGGGCGGACTGGGTCACGCGGTGTCAAAAATACTAGACCGTCCGGACCTGTGCGATGAACTGTGCGCAAACGCAATTCCGTGGCTCGTCGCAGTTCATTGCATGATGGCGGCGTACTTTGGTGATGAATCGCTCGCGAGCGCCGATGTCCGAGGCCCAATACAATGAGCCGGGTGCCCCGGCCCGGCTTTTCGGACCTGGGATACCTCCGGGTTAGTCGAGAAACGCAATCAGCGGCGCATGCCGCGCAAAGCGTTCCCGGTTCATATAGACACGATACCAGCCAACGAGATCGATCGTCTTGTGATCCCGATGGCGGACTTCGCCGCGCGCGTAGACTTCGGCGTCGCGCGACATCCGGCGCTATGCATGCAACACTTGAAGAAAAGGAGACCCGAATGACGATCCCATTTGAAGAGATCAAGGCCCGGCTGCTGGCCGATCCCGAGGTGCAGCGCGAATACGATGCCCTCGCTCCCGAGTTCGAGGCCCTTGAGCGCGAACTGACCGCAAAGCAAGCCCAAGCAATCGAATCGCCCAATTCAGGCCGCATCCTCCAGGCTCACCCGCACCTTACGCCCCAGCGCCGCCGCAATATTCACCAGCGCATCGATAGAAAACCGTGAAATCCGCCCCCGCAGCAGATCGTTGATCCTCGGTTGAGTGACCCCGCACCGCTTCGCCGCCTCCGCCTGAGTCCACCCGTTCTTCTTGATGATCGCCTCGATCTCGTCCATCAGTTCGGAACGCAAGGTCAGGTTCGCCGCCTCTTCCGGCGTGTCCGCAATCGCATCCCAGACATTGGCAAAGCTCTGCCTCTCCAATTTGCTCATCCATCACCTCGCATCAACTGCTTGAACCGCAGCTTGGCTGTCGCAATATCCCGTTTCGAAGTTGTCTGCGTCTTCTTTTGGAAGGCATGGAGCACATAGACTGCTTCTTCGAACGTGGCGACATACATGACCCGAAAGCTCCCGGTCTCCTCCCAGATTCGGATCTCCTCCACGCCCTTGCCAATCTCAGGCATCGGTTTGTAGTCGTCCGGCAGTTGGCCCCTTTGCACTTTCACGAGCTGGCGTCCAGCGTTCTGCCGCACCTCCGTGGGAAACTCGCGCAAAGCCTTCTGAGAGTCGCCCAAAAACTCGACCACTTTCATGACATCATTATATCTATTTGAATATATATTGCAAGTTCAAGCCGCAAAGTCCCTACGCCCCAGCGGCAGCTCCAACTCAATCAGGTCATGCACAACCTTGGCCGCGATCCGCCCGCGCGCACCACGCTCCAGACGCACCAATCCATAATTGGCCATTGTCTTCAGCGTACGCGAGAGGTTGGATTTCTTCCGTCCTGTAAGTTGGGCCAACTCGTCCAGCGACCCCGGTGCTTTTTCCGCAAGGACGCGCAGAAGATCGCGATTACCAGCGGAGAGTATCTTGGCAAAGGACTCCGTCGAAGGAAACCACACCCGCGGCTCCTCCAGCGCAAGTTTCCTCTGCCCGCGCGCGACGGCCATCGTCATCGCCTTCATCTCCTCGTAGCTGGCAATGCCCACTCTCAGCGTGCTCATGCGTGCACCCCCCTCTCCTTCAACACCGCGTCCACTTCCGTCCAGAAATCGGCAAGCAGCGTAGCGGCGTCGCTGTAATCGTACGGCTTCGCCGTGCGGATGCGATGACGGTGATCCTGCGGATCGCCGCGGCTTTGCTTACCCGCAGGATGAGCGTTATCAAACCCAACCAGCCGCTCGCCGTTCCGTCCGTGCAGCGTGAGCGAATAATCCAGCCCGTGCGGTTTCTCCGCCGTCGCCGGAACCTGCGTGACCACAAACCGGACCCAGTGCCCGCCCTCGGGGTCCACAACCAGCGTGAGACCATCCAGGTCAAGCAGCGCGTCGAGCGCAGGATCGTGCTTCTGCATCGCACAAGAAGGTTATCAGATAAAGATAACCCTTGCAAGGCCACTTTGTACGAGAAGAACAGCCGGTGCCCCAATCAACCGCTGCATGTGCCAAACCGTGAACCATTTTGTTACTGTTGACCCATGCC
>PLGM01000256.1:10376-15323 GCA_003139795.1 Acidobacteriaceae bacterium
CCTCAAGGAGTCCGGCTCCCGCGACTGAGGAGAGTGGCAATGAAATCTGGCAGTGAGCCTGCTCCGAAATCCGTAGCGCGGCGTAGCGCGGTAAAAGGGGACAAAACAGGGTATTGCAGGGTACGGGATGGTCTTCGGCTCCGATTCGTCTAACTAACTCCTGCCTAAAATGATTAGAGCCACCCGGAGGCGGCTCATTTTAATGCACTTAAAACTAGATGGTGCCGAAGAAGGGACTCGAACCCCCACACCCTTGCGAGTACGTGGACCTGAACCACGCGCGTCTGCCAATTCCGCCACTTCGGCACGGTACACAAGTTCAGCGCTTCTCGCTGGACCGGCAGCAACTCTGAGTCTCGCAAAAGCGGCCTGCTGTGTCAAATGCAGCGGCCGCCCTGGGCAAGCCAGGTCTTGCAAAGCCATGAGTCGCGTTCCCGCTGACCCGCATTTCATGAGCTAGCCCGTGTAAGGCACTTCGTTGAATGTTGCATTCACAGGTACCTTCCCTTTGGCGCCGAACTCTTCCTCGACATCGCAGGGAGAAATGACACCAGCTCCACCACCCATGCCTGCTTGAATCGTCGCTTTGAATTTGTATTTCTTCATCGCTGCACCAACTCTGCAATCCGCGTCCCCCGGGCACGCACCCGGAATTCAACCACTTTCCCACGGAACAGGAATTGATTCAAGATGGCTGTTGTGGAGGCAGTTGCAGGGGCGAAGGAGTGTGCCTTCATAGCAAACAGGCACCCATCCTGCCCCCCCCCTCTGGTTCGCAGAAGTTGGGCAAGGATGGGATGGCTGTGACAAAAAACCGCATGCCCGATTAGGGCCGCACTTACACCAACTTGGCGTCGAGCACAATCTCGGTGTTGTTGGCGAATAGCTTGGAGATCGGGCAGCCGGCCTTGGCGTCGGCCGCGGCCTTGTCGAAGACTTCCTGGGTGGCGCCCGGAACGCTGGCGGTTGTGGTGAGCGCGATCTTGGTGATGGCGAAGCCCGCATCGGTCTTGGCCAACGTGACCGCCGCGTGGGTTTCGATCTTCTCCGGCGTCAGCCCCGCGCCGCCCAACTGCGCGCCCAGGGCCATGGAGAAGCAACTGGCATGGGCCGCGGCGATGAGCTCTTCGGGAGTGGTGCCCGAGTCGGCGCCTTCAAACCGTGTGGCGAAAGAGTAGTTCGCATTGCTCAGCACGCCCGTCGCCGTCGAGATCGTGCCCTTGCCTTCCTTCAGTGAACCTGTCCAAACCGCGCTTGCCTTGCTTGCCATTATGTCTCCTTGGGGGTTGATTGATTGGGATTGCGTTGCCGGATGCGCCGCTGCGAGGGAAAGTCCCAACCGCGGCTGCAAAATGCAGGACGCCCGTTTGATGCATCGCTTCCCTGTCAGGATGCGTGGTCCCCCACCCTTTTCGCGATAAAGCTGCGAAAAGGATGGGGCACCCAGCCTGCCAGGATGCGCGAGAAAGCGCGTATGCGCGCCTCGATCTGGGCGTCAGAGTTCCTCTTCGTCCTGCGGGGTCATGGCGTCCAGCGGCGCGGCGACCAGCAGATGGGCACGGCTTAGCACCTTGCGGGCCAGGCCGGTCAGCGCCATCCCGGCCGCATCCTGCAGCGGAACCCAGCGCCGGTCGCCGCCTGGAACGGTCAGCGCTTCCACATCGTCTTCAAAGACTGTGCGTATGCGCACATAGAAGTTCACTTGCATGATGGCGTGGCGCACGGTCATCCTCAGCGCCTCATCAGGGACGGCTGACTCCCGCAGCGAGGGCAGCTCCCACAGCCCCGGCATCACGGTCAGCGAGGCCGGCCGCTGCTCCAGGAGCACCTCGCGATGCGCCTGGCCGGAGAGCAGCCCGCTACGCACCGAGAGCGCGTGGGCCACCTCGCGGCTCTGCATCCGCGGGCGCGGCGCGGTATCGTGCTCTCCCTGCGTCTTGCAATCGGCGGCCAGCGGGCAGACCAGGCACTGCGGATTGCGCGGCACGCAGAGGGTCGCGCCCAGCTCCATCAGCGCCTGGTTGAAATCTCCGGGGCGGAGCGGGTCCACCAGTCTGGCGGCCAGCTCCTCGATTTTGCGCCGGACAGCATTGCCGCCGCCCGCGCGGCTGCCCGCCTTCCAGCCTTCCATACGGCAGAGCACCCGCTCCACATTGCCGTCCACCACGGCCACCGGCTCGCCGTAAGCGATGCTGGCCACGGCCGCCGCGGTGTACGCGCCGATGCCGGGCAGCAGGCGCAGCTCCTCCGCCGTCCGCGGCAGGTTGCCCTGATCATGGTCGGCCACAAACTGCGCCGTCTTGTGCAGCATCCGCGCGCGGCGGTAGTAGCCGAGGCCGCTCCACGCGGCCAGCACCTCCTGCTCGGTGGCCAGAGCGAGCGAAAGCAGCGTGGGGAAGAGCGCCATGAAGGCCTGGTAGCGCTCGACCACCACCGCTACGCGGGTCTGCTGCAACATGATCTCGGAGACCCAAATGGCATAGGGATTCAGGCTGCGCCGCCAGGGCAGATCGCGCCGGCAGCGCTCGTACCACGCCAGCAAACGCCCGCGCACGCGTGCAATCTTCTCCGCCTCCCAGCCCCGCTTGCCCATGCGCTCAGATTAAGCCATCTGCCCCTGCCGTGTACCCTGGGTGCCCCAGATTCCTTTTTTGAGACCTGGGAATCCATAGAGCCTGGGTGCCCCATCCTTTTCACGCTCGACGTGAAAAGGGTGGGAGACCACAAACTTGACCCGCCCCCTGACAAGCCAATCCATCCGAGGTGTAAACTTCTTCTTCGCGGAGAAGCAGTCTTTTCCCCGCGCGAACAGGAAAAAACCATGCGCAAAATCACGATTTGTCTCTCTCTCGCACTCGCCTTCGTCCTCGCCTCGTTTTGCCCAGCCCAAACCGCGCCCGCCAAGCGCCCCATGACCTTCGAGGATCTGATGAAGATGAAGCGGCTGGGCGAGACCGCCGTCTCGCCTGACGGCAAGTGGCTGGCCTACGGCGTAACGACCGTCAACCTCGACCAAAACACCAAAACAGCGGAACTCTGGATTCAGGCGATTGCCGGCCCAAATTCTGAATCTCAGGCGCCGAAGAAGTTGGACGTGGCTCTGCCGGGAGACTCGGGGATTCAGTTTGCCTCGGACAGCAAGCGGATTCTCTTCCTCAGCGGGCGTGGCGGCTCGCAGCAGGTTTGGACGGCGGAGTTCGATCCGGCCACCGGAGCAACCGCCAACCCGAAGAAGCTGACGGCGATCTCGACCGAAGCCGGCGACGCGATCTGGTCCCCCGACGGGAACTCCGTTCTCTTTACTTCTACCGTCTATCCAGACTGTCCGGCGATCACGGCGGCCGACGCGGCAACTGGCGATAAGTGCAACGCCGACCGCGACGCCGCCGCTGCCGCCAGCAAGGTCAAGGCGCAAATTTTTACGCATCTTTTGTATCGCCACTGGGACCACTACACCGGCGAGAAGCGCAGCCACCTCTTTCTGCTGACGGTTGCGACGGGCGCGCTGCGCGACCTGACGCCGAACGATCCGCACGACGTTCCGCCGTTCTCGCTCGAGGGCGGCGGCTGCGGCGGCGCCTTTGCGCCGGACTCGAAGGAGCTGGCCTTTACCGAGAATCTCGACCCGGAGCCGGCGATCAGCGTGAGCGCAAAGATTTTCACGCTCGACCTGACCAACGCGGCGGCAAAGCCTGTAGCGATCAGCACCTCGGCGGGCGGCAACTTCAACCCTGCCTACTCGCCCGACGGCAAGTACATCGCGTGGCGCTCGGAAGCGCGGGCCGGCTACGAGAGCGATAAGTTCAGGTTGGTGGTTTATGACCGGGCGGCTAAGACAGTCAAGGATTTGCTGCCGAAGTTCGATCGGTGGGTTGAGGAATTTGCCTGGGCGCTTGGTTCTCACTCCATCTATTTCACGAGCGGCAATCATGGTGAAGAAGACATTTACGAAGGCTCACTCACTTGGCCAGAGCCAAGGCTGGTTGCGAGTCATGGCACATTTAGTGATTTGAGAGTCGTTCCGGTTCATCTGAATCGGCCAACCATTGAAATCCCGGATGGGTTACTTGCAACGAAGATAAAGGTTGACCGCCCGGCAGAAATTGTCTATGCAACTGGGCAGGAACTCTGCGCACCTACACCTTTAGGCCACTCTGCATCTGCAGATAACCTGGAGTGCGAAGCGGATCATCCACCTGTAACCCACCTGGACGACGCCCTTCTAGCCCAGCTCGACCTGCCCGCGATGGAATCCTTCTGGTTCACCGCCGCCGACAGTACCAAGCTGCAAGGTTTCTTGATCCGTCCTCCGGGCTTTGATCCGGCGAAAAAATATCCGGTCAAGCTCATCATCCACGGCGGACCGCAAGGCGCTTTGGGCGATTCGTGGAGCTACCGCTGGAACGCGGAGCTCTTTGCCGCGAACGGCTACGTCGTCGTGATGATCAATCCGCGCGGCTCGACCGGCTACGGGCAGGCCATCGTCGATGGCGTCAACGGCGACTGGGGCGGCAAGCCCTTCACCGACCTGATGACCGGCCTCGACTACGCCGAGCAGCATTATCCCTTCATCGACAAGAGCCGCGAGTGCGCTCTCGGCGCCAGCTACGGCGGCTTCATGGCCAACTGGATTCTCGGCCATACCGACCGCTTCAAGTGCATCGTCAGCCACGACGGAATGTTCAACCCCGAATCGGCCTACGGCTCGACGGAAGAGCTGTGGTTCAACGAGTGGGAGTTCAAGGGCAAGCCCTGGGATTATTACGGCAAGCCCGACGCCGAGAACCCCTTCCGCAAGTGGTCGCCGGCGATGTCGGCCAAAAACTTCAAGACGCCCACGCTGGTGATTCACAGCCAGCTCGACTACCGCCTCGACGTAGCCGAGGGCTTCCAGCTCTTCGATACGTTGCAACGACTCAAAGTCCCCAGCAAGATGCTCTACTTCCC
>PLGM01000089.1 GCA_003139795.1 Acidobacteriaceae bacterium
GCGATCCAAGATTAGGTTAAATATGTCGTCTCGGGTGCGCAGGAGCAAGACAATCCCCGGAAGGCTGCATTTGTCGGGAAACAGCGATAATGTCTTTAGCTCCAGCGATGCAAACTTGAACCGATGGGAGCGGGCGTGGCCTTAGGATGGCCTCCGCTATGATGGAACCACGCTGAACGTCAGTGTTGGTTAGAGTTGAGGGGCGCTAAGGCCCATATGTTTTGCGACCTCTACGGAACAACTGAAGTCATGCCCTGACACAAGGTCAATGCATGTTTCTTTAGCGAACTTCAGACTCAGGGCACTACCGGTGGTCAGCTGGCCTTTGCCGTCCCTTTCTGCTCTATGTCAAATACGGCGTTGCATACTGGGCAACTATGCCCCCTGCCGTCAGTTACGCCGACCACCCGTGTCCCGCAGGCTGGGCATTTGCCTATATGCTCGCCGAAGCCGAAGACCGGTCCGGCCAGAGGGGCGAGGATTCCGAGCACGATCATGGGCACGCCCAGGAAGATGCCCCAGCCGAGCAGGCAGAGCAAAACGCCCGGGAAGATGAGAATCGGCGCGACAATCAGCCCGATGTACATGCCGCCGAAGGCGCCACGGACCGCGTGATGTTCATGTTTGGGCGGGACGATTGAGTGGCTGACTGGCGTGCCGCAGTGGGCGCAGTAACTCCACTCGATGGCAAGATGTGTTCCGCACTTTGAGCAATTTGCGTCCATAAACCGGCCCCTCCTCCAGGTCCTAGCCGACGGATCCAGGTCAGGTCAAGGCAGGGCAGGGCATCGAGGACGATCGCGGCCCACGGAAGCCTGCCCGGAACGTCTGCAGTGAGGAAGTCTAGGCCGATCAAAATGCAGTTGCCGGTGATTCACGTCACGTATGACTGCTTGCGGAGCACCCGGCATTTTGATCTAGTTGGTCATGACTGTGGAAGCGGCGCCGGATTCGACAGAAGCTTTGCGGCGGAGGACGGCAGCGGAGATGAGAGTGATGAGGAGGCCCACGGGCAGGGGCTCAATGAAGGTGTAGGCCATGTTGACGAAGGGGTTCTGGTAGAGCTCTTGAGAGTGCTGGATTTCAGCGACCTTCGCGGCGGTGGTGGCTGGGTCAAGTCCTGAGGACTGCACCTTGTGAATCTGCGCGGCGAAGTAGCCGTCCATGAAGTGGGGCATGAAGTTGAAGTAGAGGATCTCCCAGGTGGCGACGTAGCAGACGGTGGTGATGAGGGCGATCAGGATGCCGCAGGCGAAGGCGCGGCCGAAGGAGATTTGGCCGTCCAGGTTGTTGTCGCGGTAGCTGCGGATGCCGAAGTAGATGAGCAGGAACGACGCCACCATGATGGTGTAGCCGAGCAGCATGCTGTGGCCGGACCCGATCTTGTTGGCGAGCAAAAGCGAGCTGTCCATAAGGACGGAGATCATGACGCCGGCGATCAGGCCGAAGGTGAGGACGGTTTTCTTCATGGCTGGCTCCTGGTGTGAGTGAGGATGGATTCACGATGCTTTGGTACGGGGCCGGATGTCGTCATCCTTTCGGATGATTTTGCTGGAAAGGAGCGGAAATCGTCCTTTCGGGTGATCGCGTTACGGCAACAGGCCCAGTTCTTTTCCTCGCTGGACGGCCTGGGTGCGGCGCGCGGCCCCGAGCTTGTCGAAGGCGCGGGCACAGTGTGTCTTGACGGTGTTTTCTGAAACGAAAAGTTGGTTGGCGATCTCGCGATTGCTCAAGCCGCGGGCAACCAGGGCGAGGATTTCGAGTTCGCGCGCCGTGATGCCGAGGTTCTGCTGTTGGGTCGTGTTGGGAGCGAAGGGGACCGAGTTGGGAACGAAGGGGGCCGGAGCCTCGGCGGGCACAAGCACTTCCTTCACCACCACCGTTTCCCGGACGATCTCATTGGTTGTCTCGCGCCGGCGCGTGATGCGCAACCCGAGCCAGATGCCGAAGGCCGCGAAAAGGATGGCGACCAGCGCACCGTAAACCTCGACGGAGTGTTCGATGATGACGAAGCGGTATTCGGTGTATTGGAGGGTGGCGATAAGGAGGCCGCCTACAAGACCGAAGATGAGGACGTGGCGCTTCATGATCGGGTTGTGAAGAAGTATAGCGGAGACGGCAAGGAAGTGGTTTCACCGGCCGAAAACAGAAAGGCCGACGCGTGATTCCCTGGCCCTTTCGAGGGACGCGACCTGATTCACGATACCCGCGCAAAACGGGGTCCTGGGAAGGGTAAAGATGGGATGTCGGGGAGGGGTTGGCTCTCCGTCCCACGAAAGTGGGATTCAGGAATCTTGTTGATAATCATAGTCTGCTCCACAAGGGTTTGCTGTCATCTGGGGAAGACGGCATTCACCAGGAGATCTATGATGAACGATATGCTTCTCAGGTTCTCAATCAGAATCCAGGATCTGGCGACCCGCGAGGAAGCACAGGATCTGGTTGAGTATGCTCTTGTTGTTGCTTTGATTGCCTTTGGTGCGACCGCTGGAATGAAGAACCTAGCCTCCGCGATTAATACTGCATTCAGCAACGTCAGTTCCAGGCTCGGCACTTCCATCAGCTAGCGATTGGAAACCTGTTCCGAAGCAGTTGCATCGCTTCTGCAGGAGTCCTCGGCTTTGCGCCAGTTTCGTTGAACAATTCGACAAATCGAAGTGTTTTGAAAAGCAGTCCGCAGGGGCTTGGGCCCATTTGCGGCGTTTTCGGCATCCGCCGCGGCGGAAAGTCGTGCCCTGATAAGAAACTGAACCCCAATCGGGCGGTGAATTGGGTAATTCAGGTGGAGAGGATTAGACAATTCAGCAAGTTGGCCTCCGCTACGCGGAGATGGCGAGTTGGCGAGTTCGCGGTGACTATTGCGCATGAGATTTCATTCCTTGCGGGTCGGCAGCGCCGGTGGGAGACTAAAACGCATATGCCGAGACCAGTTGGTGTGGGCCGGCCTCCGCTCTGGTCGCGCCTGTCCTGACGACTAACTCCAGATTGGCATTCTTGAAACCGCCCGGAACCACGTGTTCGATCTGGCTGAGGTACTGCGGCGACGAGACAAGCTCACTGGCGGCCTCCGTGCCATACGGGCTAATCCCGGCAATCAATAGAACTCTACCGCTCGCGCCCTGCTTTGTGGTTTCAGACCGGCCCAGATTCGGTCAGGCGTCTGCAACTGATCCCGCTCTCCAATGCGAGATATGGATATTTCCGTTCAGTCTGTATTATTGTAATATATTGAAAATAAACAGCTTAAATAGACTTTAGCGTTCCGTACCCTATTGATCTACCCGACATAAACAAGATGGGCAATGGGCAAACACCACGGCCCGAACGGTCGCTGATGTGCGATGAAGGAGCGGTACACTGGCATGGGCAAGCCGGGTTGAGCGGAAAGGGAATTGGGAAGAACACTGACATTTTGAAGCAAGTTCAGCCTGCAGTCTCTCCGCTCCGCAAGGTGATTAGCTGTCTTCTGTTTTTCGGGGGCGTTCTTTCGTTGACGCCTCTTTTCGTGGTCCGCTTGTTCTCGTCGGCGGGCCCGGCGGTTGCTCGCGAGCGGTTTCGGCATCTCAAAGTCCCGAGCGGAGATTCCACTCGTTGTTCACTCATACGTCATTGGGCATTCTGAAAGGCCGTGAAACTGTGAACCGAATTCTTCTTTGCTCAATCCTCCTGGTTCTTGCTCTCAATCTGCGCGCTCAGGAGGCGGCTCATCGGATTGTATTTGAAGTTCCGAGCACGACTCCGGCGCCGGTGGCGGTACCGACCCGGTTGGGGACCAGCCGCGCTCCAGATGGCTCCACGCTCGGCGTGAATAACGAGTATCTGACGCGCGACGGAAAGCCATGGATTCCGGTGATGGGCGAGTTTCATTTCTCGCGTTATCCNNTGGGAAGAAGAGATTCTCAAGATGAAGGCGAGCGGCGTTCAGGTCGTCGCAACCTACATCTTCTGGATTCATCATGAAGAGGTTGAGGGGCAGTTCGACTGGAGCGGTCAACGAAACCTCCGCAAGTTCGCCCAACTTTGTGCAAAACACGGCATGCTGCTCTATCCCCGCATCGGGCCGTGGGCGCATGGAGAGGCTCGCAATGGTGGTCTGCCGGACTGGGTGATGCGGAAGGGTCCAGTGCGCGGGAACGACCCTGTCTATCTCGCCGAAGTGCGGGAGTACTACGCGCAGATTGGCCTTCAGCTCCAGGGATTGTTGTGGAAGGACGGCGGTCCGGTTATCGGCATACAGATCGAGAACGAGTACACCCTCAAAGGCCCGGGGCAAGGGCAGGAACACCTGGCCGTACTGAAGCAGATGGCTATCGAAAGCGGTCTGGATGTTCCGCTCTATACAGTGACGGGCTGGGACGGCGCAAACGTCTCGGAGGAATTGTTTCTGCCTGTCTACGGCGGCTATCCCGATGCGCCATGGGACGAAAGCGCTGAAGTTCTGCCGCCCTCCGAGGTCTACGCGTTCCGGTTCAAGAGCCGGGTAGGGTCAAACATGGGAGGAACAGACGGTCCGGTTGTCGCGAGCGGTGGACATGATTCTCCGGCGCGCAGGTCAGTGCCCTTTCTCACAGCGGAGGTGGGAGGGGGCATCGAGGATACATATCACCGCAGGCCGGTTCTCGCGGAGGATGATGTTCCTGCCATGATTCCTGTGATGCTCGGGTCGGGCGTCAATCTGCTTGGCTACTACATGTATCAGGGTGGCGAGAATCCGGATGGAAAATTGAGCACGCTCGAGGAATCGCAGCGCTCGGAATACCCCAATGACCTTCCGGTGAAGTCGTACGATTTTCAAGCGCCACTCGGCGAGTTCGGAGAGATGACCCCTCACCTTCGCAAGCTGAAAATGATCCATTATTTCCTGCACGACTTTGGCACGGAGTTGGCCCCGGCGGCGGTTGTCGAGCCGGATCTGGGGCCGGCCGGGCCGGCGGACCTGTCGGTGCCGCGCGCATCGGCCCGCTTCAACGGTGAGAGCGGATTCATCTTTGTGAACAACTACGTCCGTGAGCACGCGATGCCGGCATGGCCTGCAACCCAGTTTGAATTGAAGTTCGCGGGGAAAACGCTGCTGGTTCCGGAGACGCCCTTCACCGTGCCGGCAAACGCCTATTTCTTCTGGCCGGTCAACATTGATCTTGATGGCGTTCCGTTGAAATACGCAACAGTGCAACCGATTCTCAAGACTCAAACTGGCGACGACACTTGTCTTTTCTTTCGGGCGATTCCCGGAGTTCCGGTTGAGTTTGCCTTCCCGGAGAAGAGCCGTTCAGCGCTCGCAGGGGTACGCGGACGGCTCACGGTTGAGGATGGGATATTGCGGGTCCGCGATGTGGAGCCCGGACGCGGCGTAGCGCTGACGATTCAAGGCAAGAGCGGAACTACGCGGATCATCGTGCTTGGCGAAAAGGATGCTGAGAACCTGTGGCGAGTCAACCTCGACGGCAAGGATCAATTGGTTTTGACCGATGCTCAGGTCTTCACTGACGGACGCCGTCTGATTCTGCGGCAAGTCGGGAACACGGTCTTCGACGCTGAAGTTTTTCCTGCGGTGCCGATGAAGGCCGGCGATGCCCCGGGCTCTCAGCAGGCAGGCAAATCCAGCGGCCTCTTCGAACAGCTGGTCTTTAAGGTGATGGATCGCAAGGTTGCGGTTGAATGGTCGCAGACGAAAGGTTTTGGGAGAGCGCCCGCGCCGCTGCTTGGCCCCACGTTTTCGTGGAGGAAATCCAGAGTGGCCATGGTTCCGGAGCCGGGTAGTTTTGACCAGGCCGCCGACTGGCGGATCACGGTTCCGCGCGGCGCAATGAATGGGTTGAGCGACTTGTTGCTCGACATTCGTTACCAGGGAGACCAGGCACGGCTCTTATCCGGCGACCGATTGCTCACGGATAACTTCTACAACGGTTTGGCATGGCAGATTGGGCTGAAGAGATTCTTGTCAGACGAGTCGGGCTCGGTGTTCGACCTCCAGGTGATGCCGCTTGCGAGCGGTGCGCGAGTATTCTTCGAGCCAGGCATGGAGCCACGGTTCGACGAAAAAGGTCAAGCAGGCTCGATGCAGTCGATTCAAGTGCACCGGGAGTATGAGTTGGACCTGTCGCCGCTACGAACTGGTGCGCAGAATGAGCGCAGACGTTAGGGATTGCGTTGGAGATAATGCCGACGATCCGGTGTCGAGGTTTCCTCGTCACCGTTGAATTGCTATGAAATAACGCCGTGTAGAAAGGTACCCGCACGTAGCAGGAACTCTCTGACAGGAGTGAGGAGCCACACTCCACGCGTTTCACCGGCGGAAAACTTCTCCACCTAGTTTTGATTCACGAATCTTTCAATCCTGGTCTCTGACTTCGAGGGAGATTGCGTGACTTGCGCCGGTGTGGGCAATTGCGAACGATCCCAGCCGCCGCCAAGGGATTCGATCAATTGAACTGACGCCGTCATTTGCTGGATCTCGAGATTCGCGAGAGACTGGCGGTTGGCGAGCAGGGAGGTCTGCGCTGTGACCACGTCGATGTAAGGATCGATGCCGGTTTCGTAGCGCCCCGACTCCAGCCTCACAAAGGTCTCAGAGGAGTCGACGGCTTCCTGCTGCCGCCGGATCTGCTGCGACAGGATGCGAACCGTCGCAAGGTAGTCTTCAACCTGCTGGAATGCAGTCAGTACGGACTGGCGATAGGTGGCAAGATTTGCATTGTAAGTGGCTATGTACTGATTGACCGTCGCACGGCGCAGGCCCCCATCGTAAACCGTCTCGGAGAGGGCTGGGCCGACAGACCAGAAGCGGCTAGGCCAGTCCAGGAGGTTCTTGAGGGCTGAACTTTCCATGCCGCCGGTGGCTGAGATCGTCAGAGCAGGATAATAGGCTGCATAAGCAACCCCGATCTGCGCATTAGCAGCGGCCATGTTCCGTTCTGCGGCAGCGATGTCCGGGCGCCGTTCGAGCAGTTGAGACGGCAAGCCGACGGGGATTGGCGGAGGCGCGGTCGTGATGGGCCGCACTGGAATGGAGAACGCCGAGGCCGGCTTGCCGATGAGCATGGCGATCGCATGCTCATACTGAGCTCGTGCAATCCCAATATTGATTGCCGCCGATTGCGCGCTCTCCAGAGTTGTCTGCGCTTCAACAACGGATATCTGGTCGCCAACGCCAGTGTCATAGGCTGCGCGCACAACTTCGAGTGCTTTCCTGTCGGCTTCCACCGTGTCGTTGAAAAGTTTTTGCAGCGCGTCCTGGCCGCGAATCTCAAAGAAGTACTGGGCAAGGCTGGCCTGTTCAGTCAGCCGTTCAACCTCGAGGTCGGCCGCGGTCAGTTGGGCTGTATATTGACTGGCGCGCACTGCATTGCGGACTCTATCCCAGAGATCGGGTTCCCATGAAACATCGCCCGGGAGAGAAAACACCTGAGACTGCTTACCGCCAGTCGAGCCAGTGCCCGTCGTGGACCCGACGTTGGAAGATGTTCGAGTCCGGGTGTAGGAGGGACCTACGGCCACTGTGGGAAAATACTGGGACCGCGCTTCACGCACCAGGGCGCGAGCTTCCATGAAGTTCTCGAAAGCCTGCCGGATATTCTGGTTGTCGATATTGAGTTGATCTTCGAGCGCATTCAAGTCCGGATCATTGTAAATCTCCCACCATTTGCCGCGGAGAGCTGCATCCTGGGGCTGCGCGACGGTCCATCCATCCGTTTCCTTGAACTGCGCGGGAGACTCCTTGAAGGCCGCAGGCGCCGTCATCGTGGGTGGAAGATACTTTGGCCCTACGTTGCATCCAGCCAGCACGGCGCACAGCACCGCGGCATGGGCTGCGCACAAAGCTGCGGATACTTGCCGGGATTGCCCGATTGAACTCTTCATAACGAACACTCCATAATTGCCCTTTGCTAGGAGGCCTCCGCGGTTCCATGGTAGAGGGTCGCTGCTTGTTTGCTCCTGAAGCGCAGGCGCAGGCGGTCGAAGAACAGATAGACGACGGGCGTGGTGTAGAGAGTCAGCATCTGGCTCACGATCAGTCCGCCTACGATGGTGATGCCAAGTGGGCGCCTGAGTTCGGAACCGGTGCCGGTGCCGAAGGCTAGCGGCAGGGCGCCAAACAGGGCGGCCATCGTTGTCATCAGAATGGGACGGAAGCGAAGCTGGCAAGCTTCAAAGATGGCTTCCGTTGTGGTCTTGCCGTGCTCGCGCTCCGCAACCAGGGCAAAGTCGATCATCATGATCGCGTTCTTCTTCACAATGCCGATCAGCAGGATGATGCCGATGATCGAGATCACGCTGAGGTCTATTTTGAAAAGCATCAGAGCGAGCATCGCTCCCACGCTTGCCGAGGGCAGGGTGGAGATAATGGTGAGAGGGTGCACGAGACTTTCGTACAGAACGCCGAGGACAATGTAGACCGCGAGTAAGGCCGTGCCTATAAGAAGCGGCTCACTGGCGAGCGAGGTCTGATACGCCGATGCCGTTCCGGCAAAGAAGCCGCGCACGGTTGGCGGCATATTCATCCCCTCCTGCATCTGGCTAACCATACGCGTGGCGTCGCTCAACGACATGTTCAATGCCAGGTTGAACGACACAGTGACCGACGGGAAGGTGCTGGTGTGATTGATGACTAGCGGCGCGGTGCTTGCTTGCGCCGAACTGACAGCGGAAAGCGGAATGATGCCTTTTCCTCCGGCATTGAGGTAGATATTCTTGAGCCCTTCGGGACTCTGCCAGTAAGGCGGCGCTGCCTCCAATACAACGTAATACTGGTTCAATTGCGTATAGATAAGGGATACTTGCGACTGCCCGAAGGCGCCGGAGAGGGCCTGATCCAAAGACTGCGGTGTAATGCCAAGCCTGGCTGCTGTGGGGCGGTCATAGTCGAGCAGCTCCTCCAGGCCGTTATTCTGCGCATCGCTGCTCACATCCTGGAATCCTGGAATCTTCTGCATCCCCGCAAGCAGAATGGGACCCCAGTGCGCCAGATCCGCGACATTGTCCGACTGAATGGTGTATTGGTACGGCGCATTGCTTTGTCGTCCTCCAATGCGCAGGTCCTGCGCCGCCTGAAGAAAGGCCGAAGCGACCGGAAGCCGGTTCAATTTCGGCCGCAAGCGATCGATAACGGCCGCCGCCGAAATCTTCCGAACATTGAGCGGCTTCAGCGCGATATTGATACTGCCGGTGTTCCCGGTGCCCGTATGGACGATGACATTCGCGACCGCTGGGTCAGCCTGGATAACTTTCTCGATTTGCAGAATCGAGTTGTCCATCACCGGAAACGATGCGTCCTGCGGACCTCGCGCATTGCCTGTCAGGACTCCCGTATCCTGCTGCGGAAAGAACCCCTTGGGGATGATATCGATGAGATAGAAGTTCAACGCAATGGTGAGGAGCAAAAGGGTCAACATCGGTCCCGGGTGCTTCAGCACCCACGTCAGAGAGCGGCTGTAAGTGGAGAGCATCCACGTAAATCCACGGTCGGTTATCCGATACGCGCTCCCGTGCTTGATTGTCCTCTCGTCCTTCAGCAGATAGGCGCACATCGTGGGCGTGGTGGTCAACGAGATGACCATCGAGATAACAATGGCCGTCGACAGCGTGATCGCAAACTCGCGGAACAGCCGGCCGACGATGCCGGCCATGAGAAGGATCGGAATGAACACCGCAATCAGCGACATGCTGATGGAAAGGATGGTAAAGCCGATCTCACGGGAACCTTGAAAAGCGGCCTTCATGGGAGTCATGCCTGTTTCACGAAGGCGCGATATGTTCTCCATGACCACAATCGCATCGTCGACGACGAATCCCGTCGAGATGGTCAATGCCATCAGCGAAAGATTGTCGATGCTGAAGCCAAGCAGATACATCACCGCGAAGGTTCCAATCAGCGAGGCGGGAACGGCGACTGTGGGGATGAGTGTGGCTCGCCAGTTGCGCAGGAAGATGAAGACTACAAGAATCACCAGGATGACTGAGAGGATGAGAGTACTCTCCACATCGCTAACAGAGGCGCGGATGGTTGTAGTGCGGTCAACGACAATTGTGGTCTTGATGCCTTGCGGAATGGACGCTTCAATCGACGGCAATTGTGCGATGACGCGGTCGACGGTATCGATGATATTGGCGCCCGGCTGGCGAAAGATCTGGACAGTTATGGAGGGGACGCCATTCAGATATCCTGCGTTGCGGATGTTCGACTGCCCTTCAGAAACGTCGGCAACGTCCGACAGCCTCACCGCGGCTCCTTTGTTGTAGCCGACAATGAGCGGCTTGTAATCGTCTGCGTGGTTTAGCTGGTCGTTCGTGACGATGTCCGCGGTCGTATTTCCGTCTGAGATTTGACCTGCCGGCTCGTGAGCATTCTCTTGGCTCAAGACGGACTGAATATTCTGGATCGTGAGTCCATGGCTGTTGAGCAGAGTAGGATTCACTTCCACGCGCACGGAAGGACCGGCGCCTCCCCCGACCGACACCTGTCCGACACCCTCAATCTGCGAGAGCTTCTGTGCGATGACCGACGACGCCTCGTCATAGAGCGTCGGCTTGTCGTACTTATCTGAGGTAAGCCCCANNGTGCGCGCGGCGTTGATGGCCGCCTCCACGTCTCGCGCCGCGCCGTCGATGTCGCGACTCAAATCGAACTGCAGTGTGATCGAGGTGCTGCCTAACGAACTCGATGACGTCATCTCGGTCACGCCGGCGATGTGGCTGAACTGGCGCTCCAAAGGAGTTGCAATGGAAGACGCATTGATCTCGGGACTTCCGCCAGGCAAACTGGCTGAAACCGAGATCGTGGGAAAATCGACTTGTGGCAAAGGAGAAACAGGCAGAACGTTGAAGGCGATGGCCCCGACAAGCGTGATCCCCGCCGTTAGCAGGGTGGTGGCTACCGGCCGCCGGATGAAGGGGGCGGAGATATTCATGTTCCCTCCGCCGGTTGTGGTTGGCTGCCATTTTCGACACTCTTCGGCGCACGGCTGAAGCGTTGGCCGATGCGATCGAAGAAGATGTAGATGACCGGTGTGGTGTAGAGCGTGAGCACCTGACTAAGCAGCAGTCCGCCTACCATGGCAATGCCCAAAGGCCGCCGCAGTTCTGAACCCATCCCTTGACCTACAGCCAGTGGAATGCCCGCCAGCAGCGCGGCCATCGTCGTCATCATGATAGGCCGGAAACGCAGCAGGCAGGCATCGTAGATCGCGTCCGTTGCGCTCTTCCCGTGCTCGCGCTCTCCCTCCATCGCAAAGTCAACCATCATGATTCCATTTTTCTTCACAATACCGATCAGCAGGATGATGCCGATGATGGCTACGACGCTGAGGTCCTGTCTGAAAAGGATGAGGGCCAGCAACGCGCCCACGCCGGCAGACGGCAGCGTAGAAAGAATCGTGATGGGGTGAATGAAGCTTTCGTAAAGAACGCCGAGCACGATATAAACCGCGGCCAGCGCGGCGAGGATCAGCAGACCCTCATTGGAAAGCGATCCCTGGAAAGAAGCCGCGGTGCCTTGAAAGCCATATTGGACGCTGACCGGCATGTTCAGATCCTTTTGAACCTTTTCGATGGCCGTAATTGCGCCTCCCAGCGCGGCGTTGGGGGCGAGATTAAACGACACGGTCACTGCCGGAAACTGGCCCTGGTGATTGATCGAGAGCGGCTCGGCCGCTTTCTCAACGTGAGTGAACGCACTGAGGGGTACGGCATTGGATGGCGTTGAACTGGCGGTTGCATTTGCGGTTGAAGAGGTGCCATTCGTGCCCACTCCGGACGTAATGGCATTTGAAAGCACGCTGAGCGCCGCCGATGACGGAGTGTATGCCACCGCAGTCGTCGTTGCATTCGAACCTGCGGACGAGGATCCAGAAGATGCGAAAGACGAGGAAGCTCCCGGCCCGGAGCCCCCTGCGGATGTATTGGTCTGGATATACAGATCCTGTAGCTTGCCGGGACTTTGCTGATCGCTTGGAGTTGTCTCAAGGATTACGTGATACTGGTTCAACTGCGTGTACATGGTGCTGATTTGGCGCTGCCCATACGCGTCATAGAGCGTGCTGTCGATTGTTGACGGTGCAATGCCAAGCCGCGATGCGGTGACGCGATCGATCACCAGCGATACCGCTAGGCCCCCGGTTTGCTGATCGGTCGCCACATCCGCAAGTTGAGGCAACTGCTTCATTTTGTCGACAAGGCGGCCGGTCCACAGGTTCAACTCATTGGGGTCGGGGTCCTCCAGCGTGTACTGGTATTGGGTGCGGCTGACCCGGTCGTCCACCGTAATGTTCTGCACCGGTTCCATGTAGAGTTCGATGCCCTCTACCGGCTTCAGGCTCGTTTGCAGCCGGCGAATCACGTCGGAGGCGCTCAGATCGCGCGCACTCAGCGGCTTCAGGTTGATGGACATCCGTCCGCTGTTCAGCGTCGTGTTGGTCCCATCCGCACCGATAAACGAAGACAGGCTTTCAACCGCTGGGTCCTGAAGGACGATGGCTGCCAGCTGCTGCTGCTTCTCCTCCATGGCCGCAAAGGAAATAGTCGCCGGCGCCTGCGAGATGCCCTGGATAACACCCGTATCCTGGGTGGGGAAGAATCCCTTGGGGATGACGATGTAAAGGAAAACAGTCAGCACCAGGGTTGCGGCAGCTATGAGCAACGTGATGGTCTGGTACTCAAGGACAAACTTCAGCGTACGGCCGTAAAACGCGATGACGTTCTTGAAGACGCGCTCCGAGGCCTTGAAGAAGCGGCCCTGTTCTTCTTCGGGAGTGTGGCGCAGAATGCGTGAGCACATCATGGGCGTCAGCGTCAGCGAAACTACGGCCGACAGGATGATGGTGACGGCCAGGGTAACTGCGAATTCGCGAAAGAGACGGCCGACGACGTCGCCCATGAACAGCAGCGGAATAAGTACCGCGATGAGCGAGACGGTGAGAGAGATGATGGTGAAGCCGATCTGTTCCGCGCCCTTCATGGCCGCCTGCATGGGCGAATCCCCGGCCTCGAGATAGCGTGTAATGTTCTCGATCATGACTATCGCGTCATCCACCACAAAGCCTGTGGAGATGGTGAGCGCCATAAGCGAAAGATTGTCCAGACTGTAGCCCAGCGCATACATGGCGCCGAAGGTGCCCACCAATGAGACCGGCACGGCAATGCTGGGGATGATGGTGGCGTACAGGTTGCGCAGAAAAAGAAAGATGACCATCACCACCAGGGCAACGGTCAACATCAACTCAAACTCGACGTCGGAGACGGAGGCGTTGATGGCCGTGGTGAGATCGGTAAGCGACGTCACCTGAATCGAAGCCGGCAGGTTCACCTCGAGCTGGGGCAGAATAGCCTTGATAGCCTTCACCACGGTGATGGTATTGGCGCCGGGCTGCCTCTGAATGTTCACGATGACCGCCGGCGTCTCGTTCATCCAGGCTGCCTGCTTGTTGTTCTCTATGCCGTCCACAACCTGCGCGACATCCTGCAGCATGATGGGCGCGCCATTGCGGTAGGCAACCACAACCTTTCGATAGTCGCCGCTGGTCACCAGTTGATCGTTGGCATTGATTTGATAATCCTGATGAGGTCCGTCGAAGTTACCCTTGGCGGCATTGACGCTGGTCTGCACAAGCGCCGTGCGCAGATCTTCGAGGTTGAGTCCGTACGAGGAAAGCGCCGTCGGATTGGCCTGGATGCGCAC
>PLGM01000230.1 GCA_003139795.1 Acidobacteriaceae bacterium
GAGAACCTGGCACTGTCCAGGTTTAAGAATCGCGACTTAAAATGGAAATGTGGGTTGAACAGACCGGCAATGGCACCGAGTGTCGGGGTGCCTGGCCGCCGGAAGACTGTGGGGGCATCCCGGGATTTTACGATCTCGTTGAGGCCATCGCTGACCCCAACCACGAACAGCACCAGGAACTGAGAGACTGGCTCGGCTATGACCTCGACCCGCTGGCCTTCTCGATCGACAGCGTCAACCAGATGCTCTTACCCGCTCGTCGTCGCGGCAAAGCCACCAGGAATTAAACCGGTATCTTGGACAACGCACGCTTGCCGAAAACACACACTGTTTCGACATGATTACGTTCCAGATATTTCTCCACTTTAGCATTGGCGAGCAGACGTTCCAGGTACCTTAGCGATTTCCATGGCAACGCAGTCCAATGCCGAAAACTATAAATGTATTCCGCACTTGCGGAAAGGCTGTTCGAAAGAGAATCGTTGATACTGATACGTAAGGTGCGCGAGAGGCAGGTAAACAGGAAATATGAATCACTGTGGTTTTGACCCGAAATCCGGCGAACTGTACGACATCCACACACGGGTCCAGGGTCCGCGGGGAATCCTGCCCATCACCGAGACGATGTTGCGAGAGCGGCCATCTGGCGACCTGTTCGGCTTGAGCCAGAATGCCGGCATGGGTTGGGACCCGGCATCGCTGAACGGAAACGAGTACCTGATCCTTTCAACGCACGGAGGCATCCGGAAGGAAGACGGAACCCCAATTGCCCTCGGCTATCACACCGGACACTGGGAAGTAGGGCTGCTGGTAGAGGCTGCGGCCCGCGAGTTCAAAGCCGCCGGCGCAGTCCCCTTTGCCGCGGCATGCACTGACCCATGCGACGGGCGCTCACAGGGAACGACGGCAATGTTCGATAGCCTTCCCTTTCGCAACGACGCGGCAACCGTCTTCCGGAGATTGATCCGATCCTTGCCGACGCGGCGGGGTGTGATGGGCGTGGCCACCTGCGATAAAGGTCTGCCTGCAATGATGATGGCATTGGCCGGGACCCGTGATCTTCCCTGCATCCTGGTTCCTGGCGGTGTCACTCTTTTGCCAGAAGAGGGAGAAGATGCCGGCAGGATTCAAACCATCGGCGTTCGCTTCACGCACGGACTGATTTCGGCTGAACAAGCCGCGGAAATCGGCTGCCATGCATGTGCTTCCCCGGGCGGCGGCTGCCAGTTTCTCGGCACTGCTGCAACATCGCAGGTCGTAGGCGAGGCTCTGGGAATGTCCCTCGGCCATTCCGCATTGGCGCCCTCAGGACACGCGATCTGGCTGGACATGGCCGAGCGGTCGGCGCGGGCACTGTTGGAGATGGAAAGACGGCAAATCAGGATGCGCGACATCCTTACCGACATTTCGATCGCCAATGCCATGCTTGTCCATGCAGCCTTCGGCGGGTCGACCAATCTGGTCCTTCATCTACCTGCAATCGCACACGCCGCGGGTTTGCAGCGCCCGAATGCTCAGGATTGGGCCCGAATCAATCGACAGGTGCCCCGCCTGGTGGATGCGCTGCCCAACGGGCCAAGAAACCACCCGACTATCCAAGTGTTCCTGGCGGGTACAGCGGGTGGGGTTCCCGAAGTAATGCTCCATCTAAGGACATTGGGCCTTTTGGATATCAGTGCGCAGACGGTGAGCGGAGGCACGGTCAACGATGTTCTTGACGAATGGAAAGACTCAGATCGGCGCAACAGATTGAGAGGACTGCTGAGGGATCGCGACGGAGTAAATCCTGACGATGTGATTTTGACACCTGCAGCAGCCAAGAGCAAAGGGTTGAAGTCCACAGTGTGCTTTCCACACGGGAACATTGCTCCAGAAGGCTCGGTCATCAAGTCGACTTCGATCGATCCGTCAGTGATCGATTCGGACGGAGTCTATCGAAAGACCGGGCCGGCGAGAGTATTCCTCACGGAGCCCGATGCCGTGAAGGCTCTGAAAGAAGGGGAAATTGCTGCTGGACAGATCATGGTGCTGATCTGTCGTGGTCCCCGCGGGGCCGGAATGGAAGAAACCTACCAGCTGACATCTGCCTTGAAGTATCTGCCGTTCGGGAAGGAAGTCGTTCTGCTCACCGACGCGCGATTCAGCGGCGTCTCGACAGGCGCCTGCATCGGCCACATCTCACCGGAGGCCTTGGCCGCTGGACCTATCGGCAAGTTGAGGGACGGAGATCTGATTGAGGTGATCATCGATTCGGACTCTCTGGAGGGGTCAGTCAATTTCGTCGGGGAGGCAGGCACGCAGATCGATCACGCCGAAGCCTCAAGGATTCTAGCTGCGCGGCCGCCGCGCCCTGATCTCGCACCGGACCCCGCGCTTCCGCCGGAAACTCGCCTTTGGGCTGCCCTGCAACAGATCAGTGGAGGTACCTGGGGAGGGTGCGTCTTTGACGTTGACGCGATTCTCCAGACGATTTCGAAGGGGTTGGAACGCGAAGCAGATGTATGAGCACACCTCCGCTCGCGAGCAACCTGCCTCTCGAATTCGTAACCACGAGGGCAAAGAAAACGCACCCATTGCGATCCATTCAGGCAAACTGCTTTTTCGCGCAACCATGCTGGACGTATCCCGCAACCAAGCCCGCCAGCCGCGCCAAACCGCGCGATTTCCCCCGCGCCGTTGTACCATTCACTCACAGGAGCCCCCATGCGCTCGAAGACCCTGCTCGCCCTCGCCTCCGTGTTCGCCGCCTGTACGCAAGCCCTGCCTGTTCAACAAGCTGCGCCGCAGGCACTGCAGGGCATGCCCTACTCGCCGTCGCTGGACGTGACCAGCCTGGACCGCTCGGCGGACCCCTGCCAGGACTTCTACAAGTTCAGTTGCGGCAGCTGGGAAAAGAACAATCCCATCCCCGCCGACCAGGCCGGGTGGAGCGTCTACGCCAAGCTCGCCAATGACAATCAGCAATTTCTCTGGGGCATCCTCGAAGACGACGCCAAAGCCCAGAACCGCACGCCCATCCAGCAGAAAGTGGGCGACTACTTTGCCGCCTGCATGAACACCTCGGCCATTGACGCGCTCGGCGACGAGCCATTGCAGCCCGAATTGGCCAGGATCGCCGCCCTCAAGACGCGTGCCGACGGGCTCTCCGCCCTCACCCGCCTGCACCACGAATACGCAGGCAGCTTTTTCTTCGGCTCGGGGACAGGGCAGGATGCGGCCGACTCATCTTTGATGATCGTCGAGCTGAGCGCGGGCGGCCTGGGACTGCCCGACCGCGACTACTACACCAAGACCGACGAGAAAAGCGTGAAGATTCGCGAGCAGTACGCCGCCTACATACGACAATTGCTTGGCCTTACCGGCGAGAGCGCGGAACAGACCAAAGCCGACGCTGACGCCACCCTCAGGATCGAAACCGCGCTCGCCAAGGCCTCGCTCACGCGCGTCGAGCGCCGCGATCCGCACAACACCTATCACATGAAGACGGTCGTGGAACTCGCCAGCCTGGCGCCTTCCATCGACTGGCCGCTTTATTTCAAGATTCAGGGCGCGCCAGACGTGGCCCGGCTGAACGTCTCGCAGCCGGAGTTCATGAAGGCCGTCGAGGCTGAGCTGACCACGGAGGATGTCGCCGCTCTGCGCGGCTACCTGCGCTTTCATCTGCTGACGGCTGCCGCGCCCAATCTCGCGCATCCCTTCGAGCAGGCCAGCTTCGACTTCTTCTCGAAGACGCTGCGTGGCGTGCCGGCCATGCCTTCGCGCTGGTGAATCTGTACCAACACCGCAACCGGCTGGCCCCGCAAAGGGCGTAGTGTCTCTGGAGGCCGGAAANNGCACCTGCGCAGAGGTTCCCTTGTTCCAGACGGCGCCGATCTGTCCAGCGTATTTTACCGCGACCAGGGCGACGGATAGTCCAATCGCCCAACCAATGAGAATATCTTCCACATAGTGAACCCCAAGATAGGGACGCGACAATCCAATCAGAATGACCGTTGGTACGGCGACGACCCTTACGTATCGGTTTTTGATGAACGCATATAGGCACGAGTAGAAGGCGGACGATGCCATGGCATGGGCAGATGGAGTTGAGTACTCTGCGGCGAGCTCTCTTGCATTTGCTGCTGAAACGGCCCACTTATTAAGATAAGTTCCTTCGCGAATGAAGGGGCGAGGGTTCTTTATGATAATTTTGAGAATATGATTGAGCGACATCGTCAGCAACACCACTACCGAAAGCCGAATAGCCAGCTTCTTGTCCCACATGACGTAGATGAGTATGGCGATAAGGACGTAACAATCGACCTCACCGAAGAAGCTGGCGGCAAGAAATAACTTAGTAAGAAAGACGTTTCTGTGGTCTACAAAGAACTGCACGAGATCGGAATTGAACTGCATTTGAGCCGTATTCTCCATTCCACGTCGTTCGATCAGCGTTCAGTGCATTGATTCGATATGTCCCAGTTGACGTAGACGGGATTGCCCAGCAGCCACAGTTTTCCGTCGGAACCCACCGCTTCCGCGCGAAACCAGTGACGCTGGCCATCGCTCACCCATGACCTAGGGAAAGTCTGATCGTCAGATGAAACATTCGCGCTGGTTGTGAAAGCCACTTCCTGACCGTCCTCCAGCCAGCGGACCTTCCCTCCGGCCGCGGCGGTTACGTGCAAATCGAAGTCCACAGCTTCGCCCTTGCTTGCTTTAAGAAGATCTCCCATGTGAGCAACCTGGTCCCCGGCTCGCGCTGTCACTTCGAGGAGGCGATTCCGGGTTCCCGCAAGATCGACGAACGAATGCCCGACGCGGATGCCAGCAAGAATCGCGGGCGTCGAAAGCTCCGTTGCATATACGACGGTTGTCGGGCTTCCTATCGAGCCGATTTGATCGAGCGGTTGCACCGCCCGGTGATTATCGCTCCCCCCGATCCCCGTCAGTCTGCAGCCTTTGTCCAGCTCATTGTTCCAAAAAGGAATGTCGGAAATGCCGTACTGTTCGCTGCCTCCGTTTACCGCCTCAACTGCCGTCAGCAGGTGCATATCCACCTCGGAGGCCGGCGTCCATCCACAACCCATACACACCTCGCCGCTGGGGGCGCTGGGATGATTGATAGAGGTCAGCCCGCCGAGGCGATCGGCGTTCCGCAATAGGGTATTCATGTCGGGAACCTGTTTGCTTCCAAGACGGAAATCGATAAAATCGGTTGTGCCGAGAAAGTTAATGTGGCCCTCAAAGGTTGTGATCTCGCGGCCCGGAATCAGCAGCACCTTGTCGAAGTAAGGTTGTAGCTCGCGCATTGCATCGTACTGCGAGGTCGCGTTATGGTCGGTGATCGCGATGAAGTCGAGCCCGCGACGGGCAGCGGCATCCACAGTAAAGTAGACCGGGCAAGGTACCATCTTCCCTGTCTGGCTAGGGCATTGGCCATCGCTCTGCGCAGTGTGCATATGGAGATCGCCGCGGTACCAGGCCGGCCCAGCGCTGAGCGGCACAAGCAATACCGCAGGCTCGCTCGCAACCGCGCCACCGGACGAGAAGTACACATGCACGGTGTAGTGCGATTGCACGTTCGGGCGAATGTTGGGCACGCCGATTAGCACATTCCATGAGCCTTGAGGGATGGGCCCCGGAAGGCACGAGGGGGTTGCATCAAAAAGCCCTACGGTGAGCAGGGACTTGTTGCCGCCGCTCCAACAGCGAAGCTCTGCGGGGTCAAGCAAGCCCAGATCAAGCGCTGTATGCTGCTCCTTGCCAGTGTAGGTAAAAGTCAGCGTGACCCGCTCCGTGCCGGAAGGCACGGAGAACGGCACTTGAAGGTACGTTTGATTTTGCGAGCCCAGAACCACGCCCTCGAGAACGAGATCCGGGGCAGAAGCCTGAGCGGCAGGGGGAGTCTGCTGGCCACTCCCAGCAGCGGCCGCAAACGGAAACAAACAGGAAAAAAGCGTGGCGCAGACGATCGTTGTTCCTGGCCAGAATAGCCGTCTAGTCATGGTTGGCACTCCCTGTGCATGCTGCAATGCTTTTTGTTTGTGAAGCTGGACGTGCACCGCAAGCTGTTACAACCCATTTCATAAGTACCTCAGAAACAGTGTGAGGCAGGCCAGCCGGATCATGCCGGAAAAGCTCTGTACGTGCTACTCGTAACACGTTACCAGTCACCGCAGTCAATCCGGCCTGGCGACCAGCGGCTCCGCCTCTCAGCGTTTCTACGGCTAGCTTGCTAGCATGGGGCGAAGCGCTTTCGTCACTTACCTGCGTCCTGGCGTCGGCGATCCGGAAGACCACCACAGATGTGTCCTTTGCCGCGCGCGCCCGCTCAAACACGGGAAAAGCTCCTTCTCAGCTATTCAGGAGGTTGGTGCTAGGACCCCAATCACATACTTCCCCGCATCCGGTGCGTGTTTCTGCACCGGATGTGGGGATAGGGTGACTCAACATTGGTCCGGTCAATTGCGTTAGGGCGTGTTCACACTAAAG